>JBDTVJ010000378.1:0-2505 GCA_040007275.1 Terracoccus sp. | reverse complement strand
TGACCCCGCGCGTCTTGCCGCGACGCTGGTCGTGCCCGGCCATGGTCTGCAGCTGGAGGGCGACGTGCTCGGCGACGTGGCCGAGCCAGGTGCCATCGCGCATCCGCTCGACGAAGCCGCCCTTGCGCCCGAGTGAGCAGGTGTGCCGCGTGAGACCGGGTACGGCCTCCAGCAGCCGGTCGGTGAACCCGGGCAGGGACACGGTCGGGTACTCCTCGAGACTGCCCAGGTCGACGACGAGGTGAATCGCCTGCTGGTAGCTCCAGATATTGCCACCGCGGTAGATCCGGGTCTCCAGGATGCGCAGATCAGCCCGGGCCGGCCCGGTGGGTGTGGGAACCTCGACGGCCATGGAGCTCCTCCTGCACGTTCAACGCGGTGGCGGCGGACGGTCCGGCTGACGCGTCCCCGGAGACGACCTTATGACCTCGGCCGCGACCGTGGTCAGTGAGCGCTGGCGCGGGTGCGTTCGGTGCGCACCTGGGCCGGCACGACAGAGCCCTCGATGTCGGGGTGACGCTCGATGAAGTCGGTCAGCTCAACCTCGCCGAGGTCGAAGGTGCTGCCCGTTGGCAAGGAGTGCACCACCGCCCCAGATACGAGCAGGGGAGCGCCGCGGCGGGCCTCGGGAGCGTCGGTGATCGCATTGCGGGCGTTGACGAGGAAGACGGCTCCTGCTCCGATGACGGTCATGGTGGCATCGCCCCGGATCTCGGCCGCGGTGTTCTCGTCGATGCCCATGCCGAGCAGGCTCGGCGACGCCGCCACGATCGACATCAGGCGCCCGTAGCGCCCGCGCTGGTCGAAGTGCTGGTCGATGATGATGTCCTCGACGAGACCGAGCCCGGCTGAGATCTGGCTGACCCGCTGCCGCGGCGTCACCCCCTCCTCACCGAGCGAGATCATGTAGCGGCTCATGATGGAGGCGCCGGCCGAAGTGCCGGCGACGACCGCGCCGCGTTCGTGCGCGCGCAGGATGGCGTCGCCGACCGGGGTTCCGACGATGTTCTGGGCCAGCTTGACCTGGCTGCCGCCGGTGATGAAGACCCCCGTCGCTGCGTCGAGGGACTCGACCATCTGCGGGTCGTTCGCGTCACGGCGGGTCACCGGGTCGACCACCGTGACCTCACCGCCGCGCAGCCGGGTGAAGACGTCACGGTAGGCCTGGGCCACCTCCGTGGCGAACGACGACGCGGTGGGGATCAGCACGATCCGCGAGCGACGCCCGCCTGCCAGCCTGACGAAGCGCTTGAGCACGATGGACCGCCCGATCCGGTCTTCGGCTCCTCCGATGATCAGGAGCGTGCGTTGCACCGGGCTCGTGGCCACGGGCGCTGTTGCCGGGGACTGCATCGGGCCAGCCTAGTGATCGGGGTGGTCGACGCTCGGAGCCAGGGTCGGCGTGCCGTCATCGAGATCGGCTTCCTCGATCTCCTCGCGCGAGATTCCGAGCAGGTAGAGCACGGAGTCGAGGTAGGGCACGTTGACCGATGTCTGCGCCCGTTCGCGCACGAGCGGTTTGGCGTTGAACGCCACCCCGAGCCCGGCGATGGCGAGCATGTCGAGGTCGTTGGCGCCGTCACCGATGGCCACGGTGCGGCTGAGCGGAAGCTGCTCCTGCTCGGCGAAGGCCCGCAGCGCGAGCGCCTTACCGGCCCGGTCGACGACCTCGCCCACGACCCGCCCGGTGAGCCGCCCGTCCTCGATCTCGAGCCGGTTGGCGCGAACGTGGTCGATGCCGAGATCACGGGCCAGTACGCCGACGATCTCGATGAACCCACCGCTGACCAGGCCCACGGTGAAGCCGAGCCGCTTCAGGGTGCGTACGAGCGTGCGGGCACCTGGGGTGAGCACCACCTCGGCTCGCACCGCTTCCAGCACGGATGCCGGAAGGCCGACGAGGGTGGCCACCCTGGCCCGTAGCGACTCCTCGAAGTCGAGCTCGCCGGCCATGGCCCGGGCCGTCACCGCGGCGACCTCGGCCTCCCGGCCGCTGTGGGCCGCGAGCAGCTCGATGACCTCCTGCTGGATGAGCGTCGAGTCGACGTCGAGCACGACGAGCCGGCGCCCGCGCCGGGCCAGACCGCCGGGAGCCACGGCGATGTCGATGCCCACGGTGGCGGCGGCTCGGGTGAGCTCGGAGCGCAGCGTCGGTACATCGGCGCCAGAGATGTCGAACTCGACGGTGGTGACGGGGTAGCGCGACAACCGCCGGATGCGGTCGATGTTCGCGCCATGCTCGGCGATACGGCTCGTGACGAGCGACACGGCGTCGGCACCCAGCGGGGCGCCGAGCACGACGACCGCCGCCCGTCCGTGCCTGGGGCGGGCGTTGTCACCCGTGCCGGTCACCACCCCCAGCGAGAGACCCAGCCGGTGGGCAGCCACCGCGGCGGCATCGCGGAGCTGCTCGGCGTGCGCACCCGGGCGCAGCACGAGCGCCAGGGTCAGGTGGCCGTGCACGACGACCTGCTGGATGTCGAGCACCTCGGCGCCCACGTCGGC
>JBDTVJ010000377.1:0-2509 GCA_040007275.1 Terracoccus sp. | reverse complement strand
GAGCAGTCGGGTCAGACGCTCGTCGAGGGGTACGAGGAGATCGCCCTGGCGATCTCCGCCGGGGTGCGCCCGCGCACCGTCTTCGTCTGCGCGGAGCTGTTCAGCCCGGCCGGGCGGGCCGGGTCGCAGCACATCGGTCAGCAGTCCGACCTGCTCGAACAGCTGCGCGGCGACGGCGTCGAGCTGGTGGGCCTGAGCCGAGCCGCCTACGAGAAGGTGGCCTACCGCGAAGGACCTGACGGGCTGCTCGCTGTCGTCGACCGGCGCGGTGGCACCTTGGCCGACCTCTCGGTCGACCGGCCGCAGCACCTCACCCTGCTGAGCCAGGGCGTCGAGAAGCCGGGCAACCTCGGGGCCATGCTCCGCACGGCGGATGCCGCTGGGGTCGATGCCATGGTGGCCGCCGACCCGGTCACCGACTGGGGCAACCCCAACGTCGTGCGCGCCAGCAAGGGAACGGTGTTTGCCGTGCCGGTGGCAGCCGCGTCGACGACGGAGGTGCTCGAGTGGATTCGCCGCAACGGCATCCGGCTGGTCGTGACGACGCCCGAGACCGAGGTGCTGCACACCGACGTCGACTACACCGGTCGCGTCGCCGTCGCGGTCGGCAGCGAGAAGCACGGGGCTGACGGCCTGCTGCTGGGCGCCGCCACCCACCGGGTGCGCATCCCCATGCGGGGCAAGGCCAACAGCCTGAACGTCGCCGCATCGGCCGCCATCGTTCTGTACGAGGCGGTTCGCCAACGCAGCGGTCGGTGAGATCGGCACGGGTTCGGCGAGTCGGCGTCGCTGGTCAGCGCGCTCGGCAGCTGGGGGGAGGGGTGGTCAAGACCACCGTTTCGCGTATGCCACGATGGATGTCATGCGAGTTGACCACGTCTCCTATGCGTCAGAGCCCGACGGGCTCAGGGCCACGGCTGCCCGGCTCTCGAAACTGATCGGCGTGGCCGCTATCGACGGCGGCGTACACCCGCGTTTCGGCACGCGCAACATCATCATCCCGTTGGCCAAAGACCACTACGTCGAGGTCGTCGAGGTGCTTGACCACCCGGCATCCGACAAGGCCCCGTTCGGGCAGGCCGTCCGCGCTCGCTCGCTCGATGGGGGCGGTTGGCTCGGCTGGGTCATCGCCGTCGACGACATTCGCCCGATCGAGAAGCGACTGGGTCGCGACGCCGTGGCCGGCAACCGACACCGCCCCGACGGCACCGAGCTGCGCTGGCGTCAGCTCGGCATCAAGGGCCTGATCGCCGACCCGCAGGTGCCGTACTTCATCGAGTGGGACGACATGATGGTGCACCCCTCCGCGGGCGCCGACTCCACCGCGACGATCCAGAACCTGCAGATCGCTGGCGACCCGAAGCGGGTACGCGAGTGGCTCGGCCCGCAGGAGAGCTTCGACAAGGAAGACATCGACTTCACCTTCGTGGCTCCCCACGGCCAGCCGGGGCTGCTCTCGGTCACCTTCGACACGGCTGAGGGCCTCGTCATCATCTGAACCGCCGCCGTCTGCACGAGAGGCCACCGATGTGTCGTCGGTGGCCCCTCGTCTGCCTGGTGCCAGCGGGGCGGCTGCCGCTCAGCGGGCGAAGCGCTTGAGCCGCAGGGAGTTGCTCACCACGAGCACCGACGACAGGGCCATCGTGGCACCGGCGATCATCGGGTTGAGCAGCCCGAACGCGGCGAGCGGCAGCGCAGCGGTGTTGTAACCGAAGGCCCAGGCCAGGTTCTGCTTGATCACCCGCAGGGTCTCGCGAGACAGCTCGATGGCGTCACCGACGGCGTCGATGTCAGATCGCACCAGCACGATGTCGGCGGAGTCGATCGCGACGTCGGTGCCGGTGCCCATGGCCAGGCCGAGATCGGCCTGAGCCAGAGCCGCAGCGTCGTTGATGCCATCGCCGACCATGGCGACCACGCGACCCTGCTGCTGCAGGTCGACGACGACGCGGTACTTGTCGGCGGGCAGCACGTCGGCCAGGACGCGCTCGGCCGGGATGCCGACCTCACGGGCCACGCTGTGAGCGGTGGCCTCGCCGTCACCGGTCAGCAGGTAAGCCGTCAGACCCAGCTTGCCCAACCGGGCGATGGCCGCTCTGGACGAGTCACGCACGGTGTCCTCGACGGTCAGGGCCGCCTGCGCCACGCCATCCCAGCCGACGTAGACGGTGGTACCCCCGCGCCCGGTCGCGTAGGCCCGCAGCTGATCGTCGACGGACTCGAAGAGCGCTGCCTTCCCGACCGTGACCTCGGTGTCGTTGATGCGGGCCGTCGCGCCCTCGCCCGGGTTGGTCGTGAAGTCATGGATCGAGGGCAAGGTCAGACGGGCCTGCTTGGCACCCGCCACGATGGCGAGGGCGATCGGGTGTTCGCTGCCCTGCTCGACGGCGGCGGCCGCCGTGAGGGCCGCCTTCTTGGAGAGTCGGCCCCGAACCTCGATGCTGCGCAGCTGGAGGCGCCCGGTGGTCACCGTGCCGGTCTTGTCGAGCACGATCGTGTCGACGCGGCG
>JBDTVJ010000376.1:0-2520 GCA_040007275.1 Terracoccus sp. | reverse complement strand
GGGATCACGCCGCCGGGCTCGAAGGTGACGATGGTGACGTGCATGTCGTGGCGCACGTCGGTGGGGTCGACGAAGCGCTTGGTCGACCAGGCGCCGTTCGTGTCGGGCATCGCGTTGCCCTCCACCTGGGCCTCGTTGGTGACGAACGCCGCGGGTGGCTCAATGCCGTCGACCGTCTGGTAGGCCTTGCGCACCCAGTGGAAGGTGGCGGGCACATCGGCCCGGTTGTGCAGGGTCCAGGTGGTCCCGGCGGGCAGGTAGGCGTAGCCACCCTCGGTGAGCTCGTGGCTGGTCTCGCCGATGGTGAGGGTGAGGCCGCCGCCGACGACGAAGAGCACGCCCTCGGCGCCGGGGTCGGGCTCGGGCCGGTCACTGCCGCCGCCGGGGGAGACCTCGACGATGTACTGCGAGAAGGTCTCGGCGAAGCCCGACAGGGGCCGGGCGATGATCCACGTCCGCGTGTTCGTCCAGTGCGGCAGCACGCTGGTGACGATGTCGCGCATGGTGCCGCGCGGGAGCACCGCGTAGGCCTCCGTGAAGACGGCCCGGTCGGTCGTCAGCTCGGTCTGGCCCGGCAGTCCGCCGCGGGGAACGTAGTAGGGCGGCTTGTGGTCGGCGCGGGTGGGGGTGCTCATGCTTCTCCTCGTTTCAGCAGCCGGCCCTGGGGTGACTGCGCTTCGGCGGTGGTGGCGTCAGAGGCGTCAGTGCCGTTGGGGGTGATCGGCAGCCGGATGCCGTGCAGCCAGGTCTGGCGCACGACCCCGCTCAGCGTGCTGCCGGCGTAGGCGGATACCGGGTTCTTGTGGCGCAGCTGCGCGACGTCGACGGTGAAGCTATCGTCGGGGGCGAACACGGCCAGGTCGGCGTGCGCCCCAACCGCGATGCGGCCCTTGGTGGAGAGGCCGACCAGGTCGGCCGGGCCGGTCGCCATCCAGGCGATGACCTGCGCCAGGTCGATGCCACGGGCCTTCGCCCCGGTCCAGGTCGCGGCCAGTCCGAGCTGCAGCCCGGCGACCCCGCCCCAGGCTGCGCCGAAGTCGCCGCCGCCCTGTTCCTTCAGGGCCACGGTGCAGGGGGAGTGGTCGGTCACGACGATGTCGATCGTGCCCTCGGTCAGGCCGGCCCAGATGAGCTCGCGGTTGGACGCCTCACGGATCGGGGGGCAGCACTTGAACTCGGTGGCCCCGTCGGGTACCTCCTCGGCCGTGAAGGTGAGGTAGTGCGGGCAGGTCTCGACGGTGAGGGGCACCCCGTCAGCACGGGCGCTCGCGATCATCGGCAGGGCGTCCGAGCTCGACAGGTGCAGGATGTGGGCGCGGGCCCCGAGCCACCGAGACAGCTCGATAACGCCCGCAATGGCCAAGTTCTCGGCGCCGCGGGGGCGCGAATGCAGGAAGCCGGTGTAGGCCCGGCCGTCCGTCGCAGCAGCCGCATCGTCGGAGTCGTCGTGGCCGGCGGCGATGTGGTCGATGGTGTGGTTGTCCTCGGCGTGCACGATCATCATCGCGCCGAGCCGCGCCGTCTCGCGCATGGCTTCCTCGAGCTGTGCGGGCTCCAGGTGCTCGAACTCGTCGACGCCCGACGGCAGGGTGAAGCACTTGAACCCGAACACGCCCTCGTCGTGCAGTCCGGCGAGGTCGGGCACGTTGCCGGGCACCGCTCCGCCCCAGAAGCCGACGTCGATGAACGCCTGACCGGCCGCGACGGCCCGCTTGGTCTCGAGAGCCTCGACCGTCGTGGTGGCCGGCACCGAGTTCAGCGGCATGTCGATGATCGTGGTGACCCCACCTGCTGCAGCCGCCCGCGTCGCCGACGCGAAGCCCTCCCACTCGGTGCGGCCGGGCTCGTTGACGTGCACGTGCGAGTCGACCAACCCGGGGATGAGCACCTCGTCGTCACCGAGCTCGATGACGGTCGTTGCCGTCAGGTCGGCATCGAGCGCGGCGATGACCGCGACCCGACCGTCAGCGACTCCGACGGAAGCGGGCTGCTCCCGCCCGTCGATGACTGCCCGAGCCGCCCGGAACACCACATCAAGCTCCACGTCTTGTCCTTTCATTGTTCTTCCTCCGTTTTCAGCGTGCATCACCGGAAAAGGCTGAGTCTGCCGCTAGATCAGCGCGGGGGCACCTGGGAACCGTCTTGCCCGGGGATGCGCGCTCCCGCCCTGCTGGCGGCGTGCACGGCCGACACGTGTCGACCCAGCATCCCGCCGTCGATCTCGATGATGTCGCCGTCGCGCAGGTAGGGCCGGGGCTCGGCAGCCGCAACGGCGACCCCGGCGGGGGTGCCGGTGATCACGACGTCACCGGGCTCGAGGGTCATCAGACCGCTGACGTACGCGAGCAGCTCGCCGACCGGGAAGACCATCCTGGCCGTCGTGCCGGTCTGACGCCGCACGCCGTTCACGTCGAGGGTGAGGTCTACCGCCTGCGGGTCGCCGAGCTCGTCGGGAGTGACGAACCAGGGCCCGAGCGGGCAGTAGGTGTCGGCCGACTTGCCCTTGGTCCACGTGCCGCC
>JBDTVJ010000375.1:0-2522 GCA_040007275.1 Terracoccus sp. | reverse complement strand
CGCACCGCGTAACCCTGTTCGGCGAGCAGCAACGAGAGGGTCCCCGTGCCCGATCCGAGGTCGACGACGTCGGCCGGTGCCGGTGGCAGGTGGCCCTGGAGCAGGCGGCGCCATGCCTCCCGCGTGGATGGCTGAAGCAGACCGTGGTCGGGTTCGTCGTCGAAAGCGCCTGCCGCACCATCCCAGTAGAGACTGTCGCTGCTCTCTTCGTTCGGCATCGCGGGGTCACCCTTCGTCGCTGCTGTGGTCAGGCCTGGCCGCCGACCATAACTCGGTCGAGGAGACCCGCTCGCGCATGGAAGGATCGGACGCATGACAGACGCACCGGCAGCCACGCCCTCACGGATCCCCGAGCGGCCCACGCTCGACGGCCTCGAGGAGAAGTGGATGCGGGTATGGGCCGACGAGAACACCTACCGTTTCGACCGGGCCCGGGCCCTCACGCTGCCCCGTGATCGGGTGTTCGCCATCGACACGCCACCGCCCACGGCATCCGGCAGCCTGCACGTCGGCCACGTCTTCAGCTACACCCACACCGACTGCATGGCCCGCTACAAGCGGATGCAGGGCCTCGAGGTGTTCTACCCGATCGGCTGGGACGACAACGGCCTGCCCACCGAGCGACGGGTGCAGAACTACTACGGGGTGCGCGGCGACGCCAGCCTCCCCTACGTCGAGAGCTACCGCCCGCCGTTCACGGAGGGCGTCGACGCGAACGGCAAGGCAATCAAGCCAGCCGACCAGGCGCCGATCAGCCGCAAGAACTTCATCGAGCTGTGCGACCGGCTCACGGCCGCCGACGAGGTGACCTTCGAGTCGCTCTTCCGCCGCCTCGGCTTCTCCCTCGACTGGGACATCTCCTACCGCACCATCGACGAGCGGTCGCGCGCGGTGGCGCAGCAGGCCTTCCTGCGCAACCTCGCTCGCGGCGAGGCCTACCAGAGCGAGGCCCCGGGCCTGTGGGATGTCACCTTCCAGACGGCCGTCGCCCAGGCCGAGCTGGAGGCGCGCGACTACCCCGGCGCCTACCACCGGGTCGCCTTCCACCGCTCCCCCGACTCGGGCGGTGAGCCGATCTTCATCGAGACGACCCGCCCCGAGCTCATCCCGTCGGTGGTCGCGCTGATCGCCCACCCTGACGACGAGCGCTACCGGCCGCTCTTCGGCAGCACGGTCACCTCACCCCTCTTCGGTGTCGAGGTGCCCGTCGTCGCCCATCGCCTGGCCGAGATCGACAAGGGCGCCGGCATCGCCATGTGCTGCACCTTCGGCGACCTCACCGACGTCATCTGGTGGCGTGAGCTGCAGCTGCCGATCCGCTCGGTGATCACCCGGAACGGGCGCCTGCAGGCCGAGACTCCCGAGTGGCTCGTCGACGGGCCGGGCGAGGGCCTGTATGCCGCTGAGCTCGCCACGAAGACCACCTTCAGTGCACGCGAGGCTGTGGTGCGCGCCCTGCGCGAGTCGGGTGACCTGGATGGCGAACCGGTCAAGACCCAACGCAAGGCCAACTTCTACGAGAAGGGCGACAAGCCCCTCGAGATCGTCACCTCACGACAGTGGTACATCCGCAACGGTGGCCGCGACGCCGACCTGCGGGCCGCCCTGGTGGCCCGCGGGGGCGAGGTCGACTTCCACCCGTCGTTCATGCGCTCGCGGTACACCAACTGGGTCGACGGTCTCAACGGTGACTGGCTCATCTCTCGACAGCGCTTCTTCGGCGTGCCCTTCCCCGTCTGGTACCCGCTCGACGGCGAAGGCGAGATCGACCACGACCACCCGATCACCGCTCCCGAGTGGGCCCTGCCGGTCGACCCACAGATCGACGCGCCCCAGGGCTATGCGGCCGAGCAGCGTGGTGTTCCAGGCGGGTTCGTCGCCGACCCCGACGTCATGGACACCTGGGCAACGTCGTCACTCTCACCGCAGATCGCCTCCGGCTGGCCGGTGGCGGACGGTGGCCTGCGCTCTGACCCCGAGCTGTTCGACGCCATCTTCCCGATGGACCTGCGGCCCCAGGCCCACGACATCATCCGCACCTGGCTCTTCGCGACGGTGGTGCGCGCCCACTTCGAGCACGGATCGATCCCCTGGCGCAACGCGGCGATCAGCGGCTGGATCCTCGACCCCGACCGCAAGAAGATGAGCAAGAGCAAAGGCAACGCCGAGACGCCGGAGGACGTCGTCGTGGCCAACGGTGCCGACGCGGTGCGGTACTGGGCGGCCTCCGGTCGCCTCGGCACGGACGCGGCCTACGACACCGGCCAGATGAAGGTCGGCCGCCGCCTCGCGATCAAGGTGCTCAACGCGAGCAAGTTCGCTCTCGGGTTCGGTGAGGTCGATGCATCAGCACGCGCCGAGCTCGCTGCGGCCGTGACGAACCCGCTCGACCTTGCCATGATGGCTGCCCTTGGCGAGGTCGTCGACAAGGCCACGGCCGGCTTCGAGTCGTGGGACTACACGCGCTCGTTGGAGACCACCGAGACCTTCTTCTGGACCTTCTGCGACGACTACCTCGAGCT
>JBDTVJ010000374.1:0-2524 GCA_040007275.1 Terracoccus sp. | reverse complement strand
CGATGCCCGCTGGTCGGATCCCCGTGTGCTTCGAAGACCAGCACTGGCGCCTGAGGGCGAACGCGCCGGCGTTCCGTGCGGCTCCACTCACCGTCGAGGCGCTGGCGGCCACCCTGGGCATCGCTGTGGACCGCGTCGCCGACCGGGGGGCCCAGCTCGTCGACGTGGGCGTCGAGCAGCTCATCGTGCAGCTCGTCGACGCCGAGGCGGTTCGGTCCTGCAGGCCAGACGTCGCGCTCATGCTGCAGCACCTGGGGTCCGTCGCCCTCTCTCCGCAGGTCTACGTCTGGGCCAACACAGGCCCGTCGGCCGTCGAGTCACGATTCTTCGGCGCCAGCGGGACCGCCCTCGAGGAGGACCCCGCCACCGGCTCCGCCTGCTGCAACCTCGGCGGCTGGCTGGTGGGTGAGGGTGCCCGCGGCATCCGGCTCGAGGTGTCGCAGGGCGCAGCAGTGGGTCGACCCTCGCGGCTGGTGTTGTCGGTCGACGACGATGGCGGCATCCACGTGGCGGGCCGGGTGGTCGAGGTCGGCGCGGGCACCGTGCACGTTCGCTGACCTCGAACCCCCACCCCCGACCAGCCAGCCTGCGGGACTCGGTGGGGGAGCAGGCAGCCGTCGACCAGGCCGATGCAGAACGGTCAGAGGCGGGCCCGGCGCACCAGCTCGAAGCAGACGACGGCGGCCGCTGCCGACACGTTGAGCGACTCGACCCCGGCGGCCATCGGGATCGACACCCAGGTGTCGACAAGGGCCGCGACCTCAGGCCCCAGTCCTTCGCTCTCACTGCCGAGCACGAACGCCACCGGCTCAGGCAGGTGCGCCGAGAACAGGTCGTCCTCGCCCGAGGCGTCGAGCCCGACGATGTGGAACCCGTGCGACTTGAAGGCGGCCACGGCTTCCGTGGCGGTGAACGCCTTGACGATGGGGGCGCGGAAAGCCACGCCGGCCGAGGCCTTGACCACCAGCGGGTCGAGCGACGCCACGCCCCGGCGCGGCACGACGATCCCGTCGATGCCGGCCGCCGTGGCCGAGCGCAGGATCATGCCGACGTTGGCGGGCGTCGTGATGCCGTCAAGCACCAGTGCAGTGCGCATCAGCTGTTGCTCGAGGGCCACGTCGAGGGGGAGCATGCGGGGGGCCACGACATCGGCGAAGACGCCCTGGTCCTGGCGCCCGTTGCCGGCCAGCTTCTTGACCCGTTCGGCGCTCGCCTGCTGCACGTCGACGCCCCGTCTGCGGGCCGCCTGCCGGATCTCGCGGATGCCGGCGCCGTGGGCGCCCTCCGCGATGACGACCTTGTCGACGCGCAGGTCACCGTCGAGCAGCACCTCGTGCACAGGGTTGCGACCGTAGACGGTGATGAACCGGTCCTTCGGCGAGATCTCGGCGCTCACCGCGTCAGGATGTCACAGCCAGGTCGATCAGTTGCAGGTGCTCCGGGCGCAGCCGGTGGCGAGCCTCGGCCAGGTTGACGAACTCGGCCGCCAGCACCTCGGTGCCGTCAGGTCGTGGAACGGCCGGGCCGGGCGCTCGAGCCGAGAGCAGCACCTCAATACGAGGGCCCCGCCGGGCACCTGGCACGGGAGAAACGCGCACGACGCGCACATCGGTCACCGTGAGGCCGGTCTCTTCGCGCACCTCGCGGGTCAAGCCCTGCTCCCACGTCTCGCCGGCCGCTGCCCAGCCCGAGGGCAGGCCGCAGGGGTTGCCCATCCAGTAGCGGTGCACCTGAACGAGTACCCGTTCGTCGTCGTCGAGCACGACGCCGGTGAGGCCGACGAGGAAGGTGGTCTCCCGCCAGCGCAGCAGTCGCCACTGCCATCGGCCGCCGATGCGTCGCCAGACGGCGGTCGCGAGCCCTTGCCCTGATGCCATGGCTCCACCCTGTCATGCGGACCTGTCGGACCGACATGCCGGCCCGGCGGCTCCTGGGAATGCCCGGCCCGGCCCCACGGTTATATGGTTGAATTCTCAACGATATAGGAGCTGAGAGACATGCAGTTCGGCATCTTCACCGTCGGCGACGTGACCACGGACCCCACAACTGGCCGTACGCCCACCGAGCACGAGCGCATCGCCGCCACGGTCGCGATCGCCAAGAAGGCCGAGGAGGTCGGCCTCGACGTCTTCGCGACGGGGGAGCATCACAACCCGCCCTTCGTGCCGTCGGCGCCCACGACGACCCTGGCCTACATCGCCGCGCAGACCGAGCGGATCCTGCTGTCGACCTCGACCACCCTGATCACCACCACCGACCCGGTGCGCATCGCCGAGGACTACGCCACGCTGCAGCACCTGAGCAACGGGCGGCTCGACCTGATGATGGGTCGCGGCAACACCGGCCCGGTCTACCCCTGGTTCGGCAAGGACATCCGCGACGGCATCCCGCTCGCGATCGAGAACTACGCGCTGCTGCACCGGCTGTGGCGTGAGGACGTCGTCAACTGGAGCGGCCAGTTCCGTACCCCGCTCCAGGGCTTCACGGCCACGCCCCGCCCGCTCGACGGCATCCCGCCGTTCGT
>JBDTVJ010000373.1:0-2543 GCA_040007275.1 Terracoccus sp. | reverse complement strand
TGGAGTTCCAGACGTTCGGCTTCACCTGGGGCATGAACATCTTCCCGGGCTCGATCCTGCTGCTGCCGCTGATGTGGGGCATCATCGGCGCCTACCCCTTCGTCGAATCGTGGGTCACCGGCGACAAGCGCGAGCACCACCTGCTCGACCGCCCTCGTAACGCCCCGACCCGCGCTGGCATCGGCGTCGCCGGCATCACGGCCTACACCGTGCTGCTGTTCGCCTCGGGCAACGACCTCATGGCCATCAAGCTGCACCTGTCGATCAACGACCTGACCCAGTTGTTCCGGCTGTTGTTCTTCATCGGCCCGGTGATCGCCTTCTGGCTGACCAAGCGCATCTGCCTCAGCCTGCAGCGTGCTGACCGTCAGAAGGTGCTCCACGGCCGCGAGACCGGCACCATCTGGCGTTACCCCGATGGCCGGTTCGAAGAGATCCACGCCCCGCTCAGCCCCTTCGAGCGCTGGGCTCTGGTTCAGCACGAGTCTCCGGAGCCGCTGCGGATCTCTGCAGAGGCAGACGAGAACGGGGTGGCCAGCCCGCTGGCGCGCAGGGAGCGAGTCCGCGCCAAGCTGTCGCACTTCTACTTCAGCGACCGGGTGGCCCCACCCACGCCTTCGGAGCTCGAGGCGGCCCACCACCATGGCGAAGAGGTCGACGAGAGCCACCTGCTCACCGGTCAGCACGAGGCCATCGAAGCGCCCGAGGAGACCAGCGACGCCAGCTCGACTCCGCGGGAGACCATCAAGGCCGACCGCAAGCGTTCGACCTAGGTCGAGGCACAGACGCCGAGAAGCCCGTCCCGACCGCTTTGGTGGGGCGGGCTTCTCGCTGCCCAGCCCGAGGTGCACACTGCCGGCGACCTTCAGCCGCGGGCGTGACAGACTCGGCAGGGTGCAGCAGGTCAGCGACGAGGAGTTCGAGCGGCTGGTCGGGGAGGCCCTCGACTCCATTCCCGCCGACCTCGCCGCGGCCATGAGCAACGTGGTGGTGCTTGTCGAAGCGGAACCGCCCGCTGGCGAGCCGGAGCTGCTCGGGGTCTATGAGGGCACTCCCATGACCGAACGAGACGGCTGGTGGGACGCTGGTGCGCTTCCCGACCGCATCACCATCTTCCGAGGGCCGCTAGAACGCCTGTGCACCTCGGCCGGAGAGCTCCAAGAGGAGATCGCCATCACGGTCGTGCACGAGGTAGCCCACCACTTCGGCATCGGCGACGCCCACCTGCACGAGCTCGGCTGGGGCTGACCCTCCCAGGCCGGGTCGCCGTCTGGTGCCTCGCTGATGAACCAAACCAGCGCCCTCTGCGCAGAGCCGGTAGATCACGCCGTGGCCGACGCCGGTTGAACCCTGCTCTTGGAAGCAACGCAGCAAGATGGGAGGGACAGTCTTCCGTGCGTCAGAGAGCTCGCGTGTCAAGGGTGCGGGGGGCTGAACACCTTTACGGGCGGGCGGACGAGGACTACCGTCGGTGGTACCAGTAGCAAGTCCGATCGGACGGAGGTAAGCGATGACCTCTCCAGCACGATCGCACCACGAGCCGAACGGGCCGTGACCGACGATCCAGACGAAGGGGAAGGCCAGATGGCCTTCCCCTTCGTCATGTCCGGCACGTCTGCCGCGTTCGGCACCCTCAGATGGAGTACTCGCCGGAGAAGGACTCGAAGACCCACAGCACGAGGGCCACGGCTCCGACGAACGCACCGATGATGAACAGCCACCAGCCGACGGCCAAGCCGGTGAACAAGACGGCGCCGGAAAGGGCGAGCCAGAGCGGGGTCCACGAGCTCGCCACGAAGTACCCGTAGTTTCCCTCCCCTTCGTCGATCTCGCCGGTGATGTTGTCTTCCGGACGCAGCGGAAGAGCCTTACCCGTGATGTAGAGGTAGAACCCCGTCAACAGAAACAGCAGCATCGTCAGCAGCAGAGCGGTGACCCCGATGGGCTCCGACCATTTCGACCAGAAGCCGTAGATCAGGGTCAGCACCGCGAAGAAGACGCACAGGTATGCGAACAGCTTGGTCTCGACCTTCACCGATCAACCCTCCTTGCCCATGCGCGCAGGCTGGGCGTCTCGCTCACCGATGTCGGCTGGACCCATCACCTGGATCAGCGTGCCACGATCGGGAACGGGTGACGCTCCCGGAGCGGCCTCAGGGTGATGCAGGTCGAAGGCCGGCCGCTCAGAACGGATCCGGGGCAGCGAGGTGAAGTTGTGGCGCGGGGGTGGGCAGGACGTGGCCCATTCGAGCGAACCGCCGTAGCCCCAGGGGTCGTCGGTCTCGACGAGGGGTGCATAGCGCCAGGTGCGCCATACGTTGTAGGTGAAGGGGATCATCGAGGCGCCCAGCAGGAACGCGCCACAGCTGGAGATCTGGTTGGCCAGCTGGAAGCCCTCAGCCGGCAGGTAGTCGGCGTAGCGACGGGCCATGCCCTCGATGCCGAGCCAGTGCTGGATCAGGAAGGTGATGTGGAAGCCGAAGAACAACATCCAGAAGTGGATCTTGCCGAGCTTCTCATCGAGCATGCGACCGGTCAGCTTG
>JBDTVJ010000372.1:0-2577 GCA_040007275.1 Terracoccus sp. | reverse complement strand
GCGGGGAGGAGTGCGGGGAGGAGGGCGGAGGCATCAGACGCCTTTCCAGTCGATCGGCCCCCGGTGCAGCTTCCACGGCGCGGCCTGGGCCACCGGCTTGATCACCATCGTGTCGATGTTGACGTGCTGGGGCAGGCCGACGACGAACCCGACACATTCGGCGACGTCATCGGCAACCAGCGGGCGGTCGACTCCCTCGTAGACCCGGTCGGCGCCGGCCTGGTCGCCTCCGAGCCGGGTCAGGGCGAACTCCTCCGTGTGCACCATCCCCGGCCGGATGTCGATGACCCGGATGTTCTCGCCGTTGAGCTCGAGCCGGAGCGTCTCGGTGACGACCGACGTGCCGTGCTTGGCGGCGACGTAGCCACCGCCCCCCTCGTAGACCCGCTCGCCGGCGATCGAGCTGATGTCGACGATGGTGGCGCGCGCCGAGCGCCGCAGCAGCGGCAACGCCGCTTGCACGACACGCACCGACCCGAGCACGTTGGTGGCGTACATCTGCTGCCACTGTTCGAGGTCACCGTCTTCGACCCGAGTCACCCCGAGCGCGCCACCGGCGTTGTTCACGAGCACGTCGAGCCGGTCGAGCCCGGCCACTCCTGCTTCGACGGAAGCGGCATCCGTGACGTCCATGACGACCGCTCGAGCCACGCCCTGCGCGGTTGTCACAGCGGCCACGACCGCGTCGAGCTTCTCGCGGCGACGGCCGGCTATCACCACCTCGAACCCGTCACGGGCCAGCCGCCGCGCGATCGCCGCGCCGATGCCGGTGCCTCCGCCGGTGATCAGGGCGATGGGTCGGGACTCATCAGTATCGGTCACGCTGCCGACAATAGGCGCTTGTGCAGCCGATGTGATCCGCGGTCAGCGGTGACCGCGTCTCACCTCGAACGGGGGTGAACGCCGGCGCAGGTCAGGTGGCCAGGAGTCGGGCGGCCGTCTCGAGGTCATGGGCGGTGGTCACCTTCACGGCGCGAGGGTCACCCTCGATGACGAGAACCGGCTCACCCAGGCGTTCGACCAGAGTCGCGTCGTCGGTCGCGTGACCGCCGAGCGCGTGGGCTCGCTCGAGAACATCGCGACGAAAGCCCTGGGGGGTCTGGATGGCGCGCAGCGTGGAGCGGGCGGGGGTGGCCACGACCAGGCCGGCGGCATCCACCGCCTTGATCGTGTCGACGACCGGGAGGCCGGGCACGACGGCCGACGCCCCACCGCGCACCGCTGCGACGACACGCTCGAAGACGACCACGGGGGTCAGGCACCGCGCGGCGTCGTGTACGAGCACGATGTCAACGTCGGCAGGCAGCGCGGCCAGACCCGCCGCGACCGAGTCACCCCGCTCCGCTCCCCCGCCGACGACAGCGACGGGGACCGCCGTTCGAGGTGATCCGCGACCGGATGCGGTGGCCGCATACTCCGAACCGCCCTGGCGGCAGGCGGCCTCGGCCTCGGACCGGTGCCCCGGGGGCGCCACGACGACCACCGCCGTGACGCCCGGGCACGCGAGAACTCCCTGCAGGGCGTGCCCGAGGATGGGCTGCCCAGCGAGGGGAACCAGAGCCTTGGGCAGCACTGCCCCTAGACGCGAACCGGAGCCGGCCGCGACGACAATGATGCCGACGCGACCGGCTCCAGCCGATCTGTTCACCGTGCTACCGGATGCCGCTTCGCTCAGGACGCGAGAACCTCATCGAGGATGGTCTCAGCCTTCTCCTCGTCGGTCTTCTCGGCGAGCGCGAGCTCGGAGACGAGGATCTGGCGCGCCTTGGCCAACATCCGCTTCTCACCGGCGGACAGGCCGCGGTCCTGATCGCGGCGCCACAGGTCGCGCACGACCTCGGCCACCTTGATGACGTCGCCCGAGGCAAGCTTCTCGAGGTTGGCCTTGTATCGGCGCGACCAGTTGGTCGGCTCCTCGGTGTGGGGCGCCCGCAGCACCTCGAAGACCTTGTTCAGGCCCTCCTTGCCCACGACGTCGCGGACACCCACGAGGTCGCAGTTCTCGGCGGGGACTTCGATCGTCAGGTCACCCTGGGCGACCTTCAACTTCAGGTAGAGCTTGTCCTCTCCCTTGATCGTTCGTGTTCTGATCTCTTCGATGAGTGCAGCCCCGTGGTGGGGATACACGACCGTCTCGCCGACCTTGAAAACCATGTGCTGTTTTCCCCTTTCGCGACCTCCAGATTACCACGTCCCGGGGGTGACCTGGACCCGGCGTCTCGATATCTGCGCAGGTCAGAGCCCTGACGCCGGTGTTTGGAGGTGTCCTGGAGTCTTGACAGAACGACCCCGAACATGCATCGGGGCCAGCCGTCCGGTGACCGTCGACGCGGGCCGGGCACGTTCCGGTCAGGCCACCGGCCGGCTCCCGCCCGGCTGACTGCACCTGCCGGCCACCTGCTCCGGCCCAGTCCCCCACCTGTCCCGCACCTGTTCCCACCCGTCGCCACCTGACCCCACCTGACGGCGACCGGCCCGACCGGGTCACCGGGAGGTTCTGTCGTTGCGCCGCTAGGCTGAGCCTCGTGAACCGCCATCTGCTCGCCTCGTCCCGCGCAGGCCGCGTCGCGGCTGCCT
>JBDTVJ010000371.1:0-2583 GCA_040007275.1 Terracoccus sp. | reverse complement strand
CGTCGAGCCAGCCGTTGCGCCAGGCGACCTCCTCGACGCAGCCGATCTTCTGGCCTTGGCGGGCCTCGACGACGTGGACGTACTGGCTCGCCTCCATCAGTCCGGTGAAGGTACCGGTGTCGAACCACGCCGTGCCGCGGGGCAGCACGCTGACCGTGAGCGCGCCTCGACGCAGGTACTCGTCGTTGACCGCCGTGATCTCGAGCTCGCCACGCCCGCTGGGGGTGAGGTTGCGGGCGATGTCGATCACGTCGTTGTCGTAGAAGTACAGGCCGGGAACCGCGTAGTTCGACTTCGGGTGTGCGGGCTTCTCCTCGATCGAGAGCACGACCCCGTCGTCGTCGAACTCGACGACACCGTAGGCGGACGGGTCAGACACCCGAAAGGCGAAGATGCTGCCCCCGACGACTGCGGTGTTGTCGCGCAGCCGGTTTCCCAGGCCCGGACCGAAGAAGATGTTGTCACCGAGCACGAGCGCGACCGTGTCGTCACCGATGAAGTCGGCCCCGAGGATGAAGGCCTGCGCCAGCCCGTCGGGTCGGTGCTGCACCGCATACGTGATCGACATCCCCCACTGCGAACCGTCACCCAGCAGACGTTCGAACTGGTCGGCATCCTGGGGGGTGGTGATCACCAGCACGTCTCGGATGCCGGCCATCATGAGGGTCGACAGCGGGTAGTACACCATCGGCTTGTCGTAGACGGGCATCAGCTGCTTGCTGATGCCTCGTGTGATCGGGTGCAGACGGCTGCCCGTTCCACCGGCGAGAATGATGCCCTTCATGGTGGGTAAGCCTAGGGTCTGTCACGGCTCGCGCCCTCTGCGGCTGCGACCGGCACGCCAGAAACTTGGATAGCCTTCGGGCCATGCGTGTACTCGTCACCGGCGGAGCCGGCTTCATCGGCTCGAACTTCGTTCTGCGCGTGCGTGAGACCCGGCCCGACTGGGCGGTGACGGTCATCGACTCGATGACCTACGCGGCCAACCGGGCCTCGCTCTCGCCGGTGCTCGAAGACGGTGACCGCTCGGTGCGTCTGGTCGAGGGCTCGGTCGCCGATGCCCGTCTCGTCGACGAGCTGGTGGCCGACTGTGACGTGGTGGTGCACTTCGCTGCCGAGTCGCACAACGACAACAGTCTCGACAGCCCGTGGCCGTTCGTCGAGTCCAACATCGTGGGCACCTACACGCTGCTCGAGGCGGTGCGTCGGCACGACAAGCGCCTCCACCACATCTCGACCGACGAGGTCTACGGCGACCTCGAGCTCGACGACCCCCTGCGGTTCACCGAGTCGACGCCCGTGAACCCCTCGAGCCCGTACTCGGCGACCAAGGCGAGCGCCGACCTGCTCGTGCGCGCCTGGATCAGGTCGTTCGGGGTTCGGGCCACCGTCTCGAACTGCTCGAACAACTACGGCCCGCGCCAGCACGTCGAGAAGTTCATCCCGCGGCAGATCACCGGCATCCTGCAGGGAACCAAGCCCAAGCTCTACGGCTCTGGCCTGAACGTGCGCGACTGGATCCACGTCGATGACCACAACGACGCCGTGCTGGCCGTCATCGAGCAGGGGCGACTCGGCGAGACGTACCTGATCGGCGCCGACGGTGAGCAGAACAACCACGACATCGTTCGCCTCCTGCTCGAGCTCACCGACCAGCCGGCTGACTGGTTCGAACACGTCAACGACCGCCCCGGTCACGACCTTCGGTACGCCATCGACTCGAGCAAGCTGCGGGCCGAGACCGACTGGCGTCCCCGCTACGGCGACATCCGGGCCGGCCTCGCCGCCACGGTCGCGTGGTATCGCGAGAACGAGCACTGGTGGCGTTCGGCGAAGGTGGCAGCCGAGAAGACCTACTCCCGGCTCGGTCGGTGAGCGCCCCTTCGGGCGGCGCCCGCCGGGTTCTCGTCACCGGTTCGAACGGGATGCTGGCCCACGACCTCGTTCCCGCCCTGCGAGCCGCCGGGCACGTGGTGACGGCCCTCGACCGGGCCGACCTCGACGTGACGGATGCCGCTCAGTGCGAGGCGGGGGTGACCGGGCACGACGTGGTCATCAACACGGCCGCGTGGACCGCGGTCGACGAGGCCGAGAGCCGTGAGGCCCAAGCCTTCGGGGTCAACGCGGTCGGCGCCGCCAACCTCGCCCGTGCCGCGGCGCACGCCGGCATCCGCGCCGTGCAGCTGTCGACCGACTACGTCTTCGACGGCCTGGCGACCGAGCCGTATGCCGCTGACCACCCGGCCGCGCCGGCCTCCGCCTACGGCCGCACGAAGGCTGCCGGCGAGTGGGCGGTTCTCGCCCTGTGCCCCGACTCGTGGGTGGTGCGCACCGCGTGGCTCTACGGCGTCGGGGGCCCGAACTTCGTGGCCACGATGCAGCGCCTGGCCGCCGAACGCGATGAGCTCTCCGTCGTCGATGACCAGCGCGGCCAGCCCACCTCGACGCTCGACCTCGCCGATCTCCTGGTGCGCATGCTGGCCGCCGATGTTCCGGCCGGGATCTACCACGGCACGGCGACGGGCGAGACGACCTGGCACGGGCTGGCTCAGGCGGTCTTCGAGCAGCAGGGTCTTGCTCCTG
>JBDTVJ010000370.1:0-2596 GCA_040007275.1 Terracoccus sp. | reverse complement strand
GCGTCGCGGGCGTGGCGGGCGACTGCCGGCCAGTGCCGAGGCGGCGGCGGTGCTATCCAGACCACGTCGAACGGCGGCGCGACGTGGGCCAAGGGGGCCTCCCCGGCCCGGGCCATCGTGCGAGTCCAACCCCTCGCCGGCCGCATCGGTTTCGCCGACGCCGCCGGAGCGGACTGCGTGCTCAAGGAGTTCACGACGAACGACGAGGGGCGCTCGTGGCAGGGGCCTCAACCGGTTGACGGAGGCTGGGCGCGGCAGCTCGGCGACTCGAAATTGGTCGTGACGCCGAAGCGACTGAACTCGCGCGCGTGCGGTGAGCAGGAGGTGCTCGACCTGGCCCGCGTCTCGTCGACCCAAGCACAGGTTCTGTGCCTCGACGGCGGCGTCAAGCGCACCAACGATGGCGGCGCGTCGTGGTCACAGGCTGGCCAGGTGCCCGATGGCCTCAGCCTGGCGACGCGGGTCAAGAGTGGGAGCACATTGACCTATGCAGCGCGGGTGTCAGCCACCTGTCCGGGCATCGAGATCGTCCAGATGATGGCACCCGGCTCTGACCCGAAGCGGGTCAGCTGCGTGAGCGCACCCGGACGCGCGGCTGCCGGAGGCGTGAGCCTGTCGACCCCGAGCGGGGCCGGCTGGCTCGCCGTCGGCGACGAGACCTGGGTGGCCGGGGCCGACCTTCGGCAGTGGAAGAAGGTCTGAGACCGCTACGACCTCAGGGCCCGCAGGCTGCGGGCCCGGCGACCCCGCTCTGCTCGATGACCGTCAGTTCGCGGGAGCGGCCACGGGCGACTCGACGGTGGGAGCCGCATCCGCCTTCGTGGCTCTCTGTGGCCGGGCCGGCCTACCTGGCCGCCACGGTGAGCGCTTGCCCTCACCTGGCGACAGATAGTCATAGCGGTACGACCCGTACGCGCTGGCGCCGTCTTTGGCCTGCACGCGGTTCATGATGAGCCCGAGCACCCGGCCGTTGACGGAGTCGAGGGAGTCGAGGGCGTGGCGCAGCTGCTCCCTGGTGACGATACCGGCCCCCACCACGACGAGGGCGCCGTCGACCACGGTGCTGAGCACGGCGGCATCCGTCACCGGGAGCAGCGGCGGGGCGTCGATGAGCACGTAGTCGTAGCGACTCTCCAGCGTCTTGATGAGCTCAGCCATCGGGGTTGAGCCGAGCAGCTCGCTCGGGTTGGGCGGCACCGGCCCGGCGCCCAGCACCTCGAGCCCCGAGGCGCCGACCGGTTGCAGCACGTCGGCCACCTCGACCCGGCCGATGAGCACGTCGGTGAGCCCGACCGCTCCCTCGAGGCCGAGGTAGTCGAGCAGCCGGGGGCGGCGCAGGTCGCCCTCGATCACGACGACCCGCTGGCCCGTCTCGGCGAGGCTGAGGGCCAGGTTCGCGGCCGTCGTCGACTTTCCCTCACCGGGCACCGACGAGGTGACGACGATCGACTTCGGCGGGTTGGCCACGTCGATGAACTGCAGGTTGGTGCGCACCGAACGGAACGACTCGGCCCGGTGTGAGCGGGGGTCGACCTGCACGATGAGCGGGTGCGCGGCCGCGTCGGAGTCGTAGCCGATGCCGCCGACCACGGTTCGGTCGGTGACCTGCTTGAGGTCGCGCTCGCCCTTGACGGAGGTGTCGAGCAGGTCGCGCAGCAGGGCCGCACCGAAGCCGAGCAGGAGGCCGAGCACGAGGCCGAGGGCGATGTTGCGCAGCGGCTTGGGGCTGATCGGGGTGGGTTCGACCGATGCGCCCTTGGTGACGGTCACCTTGACGGGGCTCGGCTGACCCGACTGAACCTGCTCGATCGTTTCGATGGTCTGGGGGAAGGTCTTGGCGATCGAGTCGGCGATGCGGGCCGCCTGGGCGGCGCTGGTGTCGGTGACGGTCACCTCGATGATCACGGTGTCGAGCGGAATCGTCGAGCTGACCTTCGCGGCCAGCTGTTCCGGGGTCAGGTCGAGGCGCAGGTCGGCGATCACGGGGCTGAGCACCTTGGGCGACTCGATCAGCTGGGAGTACGACTTCACCCGGGCCTGGGTGAAGGTGTTGCCCTGCTGGAGCGCCGCCACGTTGTCGTTCCCGGAGGTGGAGACGAAGAACTGGGTGCTCGCGGCGTACGTCTTCGTGGTGGCCAACGTGATGCCGGCCGCGAGGGCGACCACGAGCAGCGTCACGAAGGAGATCACGCGCCACCGCTTGCGCAGCACCCGGAGGTAGTCCTGAAGTTCCACAGATGGTCTCTCTCGTTTGGTGCCAGTAGGCGCGGTTTGCCGCTCTTGTCCACGAACCTGCCGGTCATCGTACCGGCCGGGGAGCAGGATCACTGCATTTCGCTGTAGCTCCCCAGTAGCTGGGGAAGCTGGGCGCGGCGGGCTCAGTCGTAGAGCGTGAGCGTGTCGGTGCGCACCGCGAACCCGAGATCGGTCATCTTCTTCGTGTCGACGACGTCGATCGACTGACCGTCGGGGCTCGTGCCGAACCCGGTGAACGGGGCCGTGATGAAGCGAATGTCGGCCGACCTCAGGCCGCGCAGCGCGAACGCCTCCGAGCGCATGGTGCCGACGTCGAGACGCTGGTCGACGGTGAGGTTGG
>JBDTVJ010000369.1:0-2606 GCA_040007275.1 Terracoccus sp. | reverse complement strand
CCGGTGGGCACGGGGTAGATTCCGACGTGCTTCTTCCAGCCGGCGAAGTAGAGCAGTGGTCGACCACCCAACAGGTACGTGGGCATGCCGTAGCGGATCTTCTCGCGAGCCTCGGGCACGGCCTCGCGGATCGTGCTGCGAACCCCGTCCAGCGCGGCCCGGCTGGCGGGCGGAAAGGACGCCAGGTAGTCATCGATCGTCTCGAATTTGGTCGCCACGCGTCGTTGCCTCGCTCCGCTCGGTCGAGCCCCTGGCTGCCTCGAAGGTACGCGGCGCCAGCCGTCCGCGCCACCGGGATACCCCGTCTCACCAGCCATCATGCACTGTTCAGGCGCCCAGCGACCGGGCGAGCCAGAGCCCACCATCGGTGCTGACCGGCTCGAAGCCGAGGTGCCGGTAGAACCCCACTGCGTGTTCGTTCTCCGGGCTGACGCCGAGAAACACACCGCTGGAACCCCTTTCGGTCAGTCGACTGAGCAAGGTGGCGATCAGTCGTCTACCCCAGCCGCCGCCCTGCCAGCGGGGGAGCAGGTCGATGTGCAGGTGCGACGGGAAGTCGCGCACCACCACTTCGGGCGCCACCATCGGCTGGTGCATGAGCCGCACCAAGGCGGCGTCGCGGGTGTCGGGTTCGAACTCGTCGGCGGGATGCAGCCGCTGCAGACGCGGCATCCACTCGGCATCCCGGCGCTCCTCGAAGGCCCGCGTGTCGAGTGACCCGATCACGTAGCCCTGCGCCCCGGCCCCGGCACCCTCGTCGAGCACGAACGCGAGACCGGGCTCGAGGTCGACGTAGGGCCCGACCCAGACCTCCCCAGGCAGGGAGGGATCGCGGTGCAGGGCCGTGGCATCACCCCCGGCCGCCGCGGTCTGCAGGCACACCGCGTACAGGGCGGCACGGTCGCCGGGGCGGTAGGCCCTGATCGGGTCGCGCGCCGCCGTGGTCATCCGTTACGCCTCGTCGGTCGCGCGCGCAGGCGCAGGTTCGGCAGCTCGGGTGCCGGCAGGGTGTCAGCCCATTCGGCCGGGAAGGTGCCGAACCGGCCCGGGCCGGCGAGCGGCTGCGTCTCGCGTTCGCGCTGCCATTGCTCGCGGAAGGCCACCACCTCGTCATGGTCTCGGCCGATGAAGTTCCACCACATGACGATCTGCTCGCCGAACGGTTCTCCGCCGATCAGCAGCAGCCGTACCGCCTCGTCCTGACCCGCCGCGAGCCGGATCTCGCGCTGCCCCGTGGGGGCGTACGCGAGCTCGCCACGCTTCGCCTCGACGGCGTCGTTTTCGTCAGCGGTGCCTACCGTCAGCGTGCCGGAGTCGACAAGGATGCCGTGCTCGAACGTCGGGTCGACCGGCACGGTCAGCGACTGCCCGGGTTCGAGGTTGATCTCGGCGCCGACGATGCCCGAGTGCATGGCGACCGGAGAGCTCTGCCCCAGCAGCGAGCCGAGGAAGACGAGCGCCCGTGCACCGCCGATCTCGGTCACAGGGGGAACGTAGTGCTCGAAGCCGGGCGCAAGGCCGCGTTCGGCGTCGGGCAGCGCCACCCAGAGCTGGGCGCCGTGCAGCACGGTGGTCTTGGCGGTGGAGAACTCGCTATGGGCGATCCCCGATCCGGCGGTCATGATGTTCAGCTCGCCCGGTCTGACCAGCGCGTGCACGCCTGTCGTGTCGCGGTGTTCGACCTCGCCACTGAAGAGCCAAGAGACGGTCTGCAGGCCGGTGTGCGGGTGGCCCGGCACCTGCATGCCACCGCTGTCGCTCACGTCGTCGGGCCCGTAGTGGTCGACGAAGCACCAGGCGCCGATGAGCGACCGTTCGCGCTGGGGGAGGGTGCGACGCACGGTCATGGCCCGCGGCCCGCCCAGCGGGACCTCGCGGTACGGCAACACCTCGACCGGGGTGGCCGGCGCCATGGCCGGCGACACGACCTCGTCGGGACGTCGCTCGAGATTGCTCATCGACCCCTCCTCGTCGCGGTCGTGGACCCGGTTCGACCCTAGCGGCCCGCGCCAAAGGGGCCCAGCAGTGCGGCCGGGAACGCCGAGTCTCTCAGCCGCGAGGGCCCGAAGGCTGGGAGCCGCGCACCAGCGGGGCCAGTCCGACGAGCACGAGCAGCGCCCCGAGCGGCAACAGGCCGAGGGGCAGGGCGATCGTCACGACGCCGACGGCGGCCACGACCAGGTTGCCCACCGACAGACGCTGGCTGAGCGCCGGGTGACGCAGCACCTCCACGGCCAACCAGCCGAAGGCGGCGATGCCGGCCAGGAGCACCACGGTGGCAACGGCCCCGATCGAGCCGGCGGCGTAGTCAAGGGTGGTGTGCGGAGGCGGCGAACCCGGGTCGCCGAGGGTGGTGACGGCGTCAACCCACTGCAGGATGCCGTGCACAAAGAGCAGCAGGGGGGCAGCCAACGCCAGTAGCCCGACCCGTTCGGCGGGGCGGCGCACGCTCGAAGGAGCCTCGACTCGAAGCGTCGACGTGGTCTGCGGCAGAGCGCGGGTGGTCATGGTTCAACCGTGTCGCAGCACGGGGTCGGCCACCATGAGGGGCGACCCCGAATGGCCCCTCACCCACCCCTGAGTTGGTCCCTGAGTGCGTCCCTGAG
>JBDTVJ010000368.1:0-2607 GCA_040007275.1 Terracoccus sp. | reverse complement strand
ACGAAGCCGAAGAAGATCAGCAGGCGCAGGATGGTGTAGCGGACCACCGCTGGGTCACATCCCTGAGTAGTTGTGCATGCCCACGAAGGTCGAGACGAGGTTGACCAGCGTGAAGTTGACGATCACGCAGACGAACCCGGTCAGGGCGAGGTACATCGACTTGCGGTGGTCGACGCCGGCCGTGGCGCGGCTGTGCATGTACGCCGCGTAGACCGTCCAGATCACAAAGGTCCAGATCTCCTTCGGGTCCCACTGCCAGTAGGCGCCCCAGGCTTGCTTGGCCCAGATGGCCCCCGCGATGAGGGTGAAGGTCCAGAGGATGAAGCCGACCATGTTGACGCTGTAGGCGGTGCGCTCGAGCGACGCTGACGAGGGCAGCGACTCGATGAAGCTGGGCTTGGTGTCGGGGTTCTGCTCGCGGCGCGCCCGCACCAGGTAGAGCACGCCGATGGCGAAGGCGATGGTGAAGAAGGCCACTGCAATGAAGGCCACCGAGACGTGGATACCGAGCCAGTACGACTTCAGGGCGGGCATCAGCTCACCCGCGTCGGTGTAGAGCACTGCGACCGCCAGGCCGAGCACGAGCAGGATGGGTGTGACGATAAACACGCCCAGCCACTGCCAGTTGTTCTTCTTCGCGAGCAGGCAGAAGGCCAGTCCGACGGCAGATGCCGCAGCAGTCGCGAACTCGTACATGTTGCCCCACGGCGGCCGCGACACGGCCAGACCGCGCATCACCACGGCTGCGAGAAGCAATGCCGTGGCGAGATAGGTCAACATCAACGCGACGTTGCCGCGCTGACGGCTCTTGGCGCTCTCTTGCTCCGGCAGCTCAGCGGCATCCAGGAAGCTCGACGGTCCCCGACTGGGCGCACCCGAGCCGACGAGCACGCCTTCGCGCTCGTGGGCCCTGGTTCGGGCCGCCGCGACGTGCGGAGCCCGCGCGGACAGGTGCCAGCTGAACGCAAGCATGGCGAAGGTGTACACGATCATCGACGAGTAGAGGGCGACGTTCGCGTTGGCGGCGAGGTTCACGATCGGTCTTTCCGTTCTGCCAGATGGTCATGCAGGGCGTCCACGATGGAGGCGAGCCCCGCGTCGGAGTCCTTGGAGAGGCCGCCGATGGTTACCACGGTAGCCGGTGTGGCCCGGTCACCGTCAGGGCCACCCGCCGACGCGACGACGGGCCGCACCCGCACGAAGACGCGGCGCCGTTTGATGGTGAGGCCGAGGATCAGCCCGCCCGTGGCCAGGATGGCGGCGACCAGGCTGATCGGGGCGCCGGGGTCGGTACGCACCGATAGGCCCGCGAACCGTTTGACGCTCTCAAAGGTGATCGACCCGCGACCGCCGGGGATCTGGTAGGTCTCCCCCGGCTTCAGTCGCACCAGGGCCGGCGAACCGTCGGCCTTGGTGACCTGCTTCATCTGGTCGGTGTCCAGCGTGTACACGCTCTGCGGCGCATTGCCCGGGAAGAGCGTGCCCTCCCAGATCGACAGGGCTACCTCGGGGTTTTCGACGTCAGGAAATAGCGAGACCGGCCCGTTCACGAAGGTCGGCTCGGCGGTGGGCAGGAAGAAGCCGGTGATCCCGAGCTGCTTCGGGGTGGGCAGGGCACTGACCTTGATGACCCCGACCGAGCGGTAGTCAGCGTCCTGGGGCAGGAAGGGGGTGGCCTCCCGGTAGAGCACCTCGCCCTTGGCGTCCTTCACCGTGATGACCGGGGTGTAGCCGTTGCCGAGCAGGAAGATGTCGGCCCCGTCGACGGTGAGGGGGTGGTTGACCGACACCGACTGGGGCGTCGCCGGCTGGCCCGGCCCCGGCGAGAGGGAGGTGTACCCGGTGAACTCGCGCGGCATCCCGAAGCCCTTGCCGGGCACCTTGTTGAACTGCACGTCCAGCTTGTCGAGACCGAGCACGAACGGCGGCAGCTGCTCGTCGTTGACCCACGGGCCCGGCGAGTACGTGTTGTACGTGCCGGCCGACGACGCGAACTTCTCACCCTCCGGCAGGATGACGTCGCCCCGCCAGCCGAACAGGTGGCCCACGGCCATGCCGACGATGATGCCCGTCAACGCGAGGTGGAAGACGAGGTTTCCAGTCTCCCTCAGGTAGCCCGACTCACCGCTCAAGCTGACGTCGTCGTGCGAGTGCAGCCGGAACCGCTTGCGCTTGAGCAGTTCTCGGGCGGCAGACAAGGCCTCGTCAGGGGACAGGTCAGTGGTCAGCTCGGCGTGCTCGCTGAGGCGGCTCAGCCGTGCGGGGGCCCTCGGAGGCCGCGCGCGAAGGGCCTTGAGGTGCACCTTGGCGCGAGGGATGATGCAGCCGACGAGCGAGACGAAGAGCAGCAGGTAGATCGCCGAGAACCACGGCGACGAGAACACGTCGAAGAAGCCGAAGCGGTCGAGCCACGGGGCCGAGCTCGGGTGCTGGGCGATGTAGTCGGCGACCCGGCCGGCGTCGATGTTGCGCTGGGGGAAGATCGAGCCCGGCACCGCTGCGATCGCGAGCAGGAGCAGCAGGAACAGGGCGGTGCGCATGCTCGTCAGCTGGCGCCAGACGAAGCGCAGGAAGCCGAGCGGGCCCAGCTCGGGCAGCGTCGGCTCG
>JBDTVJ010000367.1:0-2607 GCA_040007275.1 Terracoccus sp. | reverse complement strand
CTCACCGGCGACAGCCACGTCACCGGTGAGGCCGGCGAGGGCCACGCCTCCCCGGGCTGGTGGAACTCCCTGATCGGGCCTGGGCGGCCCATCGACCCCGACCGCTGGTTCGTGGTGTCGACCAACGTGCTCGGCGGCTGCCAGGGCAGCACCGGGCCCTCGAGCTCTGCGCCCGACGGTCGGGCCTGGGGCAGCCGCTTCCCCTACCTCACGATTCGTGACCAGGTGCTGGCCGAGGCGGCCGCCCTCGACCAGCTCGGCGTGCGCCGGATCGCTGCCGTGATCGGTGGGTCGATGGGCGGAATGCGGGCCCTCGAATGGGCCGCCACCCATTCCGAGCGTGTCGAGCGCGCCATCGTGTTCGCCAGCACCGCCCACGCCACCGCAGACCAGATCGCCTGGTGCCAGGCGCAGCTGCTCGCGATCCGGTCCGACCCCGATTTCGCCGGCGGCGACTACTACGACACCGGGAGGTCCCCTGTCACCGGACTGGGGCTGGCCCGTCGGATCGCCCACATCACCTACCGCACCGAACACGAGCTGGGCGAGCGTTTCGGTCGGCAGCCCCAACAGGGGGAGGAGCCCCTCGGCACACCCACCCGAGGGCGGTTCGCCGTCGAGGGCTATCTCGACCACCACGCCGGCAAGCTGGCCCGGCGCTTCGACGCCAACTCCTACCTCGTGCTCACCGAGTCGATGAACTCCCACGACGTCGGCCGCGACCGCGGTGGCGTGGCGGCCGCTCTGGGTGCGGTCCGGGCCGACTGCACCATCGTCTCGGTCGACTCCGACCGGCTCTACCCGCCGAGGCTGTCTGACGAGATGCATGCCGCCCTGCCCCGGTCGACGAGGGCGTCCATCACCTCGCAGTTCGGCCATGACGGTTTTCTCATCGAGGAGGACCAGGTCGCACGAATCGTGCAGGCAGCACTGGCGCGATAGGCCCTGCCCGGCCGCCGCCGCGGGGTGAGCGCACAACCGGCGCATCATTTTCCGGTACCGTCCGTCAAGATGTTGTTTCCGTCGCGAGGAGGACCGGACAAGTGGCTATTGTCGTGGGTTACGTTGCCACCCGAGAAGGTCGCGCCGCGCTCAAACGCGCGGCGGAAGAATGCGTCCTGCGAGGCACCAAGCTCGTTGTGATCAGCTCGCATCGAGGGGGCAAGGACTTCGACGCCGAGGAGTCGCTTCGCTTCGAAGCCGAACTTGATCGGGTCAAGGAGATGCTGCAGCAGAAGGGGCTTGACCATGAGGTCCGTTCGCTGGTGCGGGGCAACGACCCGGCTGAAGACCTCATCTCCGTCGCCGAAGCCGAGTCGGCCGACTTCATCGTCATCGGTCTACGCCGCCGCAGCCCCGTGGGCAAGCTGATTCTCGGTTCGAACGCTCAACGAATCCTGCTCGACGCCAGCTGCCCCGTGCTGGCCGTGAAGGCCGACTGACCGTCGTCGCGCACCCCGCGCAGCCCGGCAGATGCACCCGGTCGCATCGAGGCGTTTTCCATCATGGGCGTGCGCGCTTTATAATGGTCAGGTACCGGATTGCACAAGGCAGACCGAGAGATCGACTCACCGCGGCCCAGGGGCCTCGCGCATCGAAGATCGACTCCACCAGGCCCAGCATCGTCCGATTCGCAACTTCATGCCCTTCTTGGCGATTCGTCCTGCCCCGCGCCGGTCGCCTCGCCGTCAGTCCACGCCACGAAAGGCGACCGTAGTTCGTGTCGATGCAAGCCCCACCCGTTTCAGTTACGACGCCCCTGTCCCCGCCAGTGTCGCAACCCCTGCCCAAGCCCTCGTCAACGTCATCAGCGCAGTCATCGTCAAGAACTCTGCCGAAGGCGTTCTCGCACCCCGCTCTGCTGCAACTGCTCGCCAAGGGGTCGGCCACTGGCAGCATCACCGGCACAGAGATCCGACACGCTCAGCTCGAGGCTGATCTCGGGTTGCGCGCCATGAAGAAGGTGCTCGTCACGTTCGAGGACCACGGCATCGACATCGTCGTCGAAGCATCGCCGAGTTCGAGCCGCACCAGCAAGACCACCCGCACCGGTACCAAGGGAGCCACCGTGTCTGCCGCACGTACGACCACCAAGACCACCACGAGCGCCAAGAACCCAGTCAAGGCAGAACCGGCCGAGAAGGCCGAGCCCACGAAGACTGCGCCCGCCAAGACGGCAGCTGCCAAGACCGCGGCCCGCAAGACGGCGGTCAAGGCAGCGCCGGTCGCGAAGGCGGCGGCCAAGACTGCCACCCGCAAGACAGCGGCCAAGCCGGCCACGACGACGGCAGCAGTGGCCGACGCGGCCGCCCCGCCGGCCACGAAGACAGCCAGCCGCGCCACCAAGGCTGCGCCGGTCAAGCGCGCCACCAAGAAGGCGGTTGCTGGCGCCGACGAGCAGGCGCAGGAGCCTGACGACGCGACGGGTCCAGGCACGGCCGGGCTCGTCAACGGGGCGGTGGTTGCCGCGGCCAAGGGCGCCGAGGCCGCCGATGACGCCGACGACGACGACGACGAGGACGACGACTCGCCCGAGGCGACCGCGCGGCGCACCCGCAAGAAGGCGGCTGCGACCGAGGAGACCGAGGAGTCGGGCTTCGTCATCCG
>JBDTVJ010000366.1:0-2609 GCA_040007275.1 Terracoccus sp. | reverse complement strand
ACGACCTGGCACGGGCTGGCTCAGGCGGTCTTCGAGCAGCAGGGTCTTGCTCCTGGGCGGGTTCGGCCCACGACGAGCGCAGCCTACGTTCGCCCGGCGCCGCGACCGGCCTACAGCGTGCTCTCGCACGACACCCTGCTGACGGCCGGGATCGCACCGATCGGCGACTGGCGCACGGGCCTGGCCCGACATCTCGCGCAGTGACGGCCGCCGCCGGCTACTGAGGCTTGGCCCCCGTCACGGCCCGGAACCTCTGAGCGTGTTGCCAGCCGCAAACGGGGATGGTCTTCAGACGGGGAATCGGCCGATGGCCTGGTCGTAGCTGGCTTGAGCGTCGGTCAGGGCGAACCGGGTGCAGATCTCAAGTGACTGCCGACCGGCGTGGCCGCTGTAGGGCTGGATGAGGGCGTCGTCGATGCCTTGGGTCTTGAGCCAGGTGAACAGGAAGTGCCGCAGCCGGTCTTGCGTCGGTCGGCGATGTGCACTGCCAGCGTCTCGCGGAAGGTGTGCGGGGACACCGGTGTAGAGCAACGTCTTCGGTTCGCGGTCCACCCGGACGTCGAGCTCCTCGCGCAGCTGAACACCGTGTCATCCTCTTGGAAAGTTCGTGGCCGCGAGTTTCAGTTGCGGTCGTGGTCTTGCGGTGGCACGCTCGGGCGTGTTTCGAGAAGGAGCCCCATGAGCGCACCGACGTCGAAGGTTGAGCCGTACGCCGGCCCGCCGCGATTCCCGACCGTCAGGCTCCGGCGTCATGACTGAACGAGGCACGCACCGGTGGCCGTCACGCCGTCCGGATGTGCTGATCGTGCACACCGACCAGTGGCGGTGGGACGCGCTGGGCTGCCTGGGTTCGCCGGTCAAGACGCCACACGTAGATGCCCTGGCAGCAGCCGGAGTGCACTTTGACCACGCCGTGGTCCAGTCCCCGGTGTCGATGCCCAGCCGGATCTCGCTGCTGACCGGTCGGTATCCCTCCAACCTGGGCATAACCCACATGGGCGTGCCCGTGCCCGAGTCGGTCGAGACCCTCGCAACGATGCTGAGGCGTCGCGGGTGGCTCACCGCGAACATCGGAAAGCTGCACTTCCGTCCGCATGCGAACCGGGATCACTCCGAGACCCATCCCGATTACGGCTTCGACGTCCTACAGCTGAGCGATGAGCCTGGCGTTTACGAGGATGACTACAAGGCGTGGGTTCGATCCGTTGCACCCGAGGAGGTCGACAACATCTCCATCGGGTTGCCGCCGGCAGCGGTCGTGTGGCGTCAGCTCATGGGTGGTAGCGGCCCGTTCCCTGCCGCGATGCCGCCCGACGACGGTCCGCGCGAGGACTTCGATGGGCCGCATGTCTTCGGGGCGGATGCCGGACTCACCCATTCGGCGTGGGTCGCAGACCGAGTGCTCGACCATCTGGCCGGACTACCGGCCGACCAGCCCTCGTTCTGCATCGCCAACTTCTTCTCGCCCCACCCACCCTTCTACGTACCGCAGCAATACCTCGACCTGTACGACCCGGCCGAGATGCCCCTACCAGCCTTGGACGCCGCAGAGATCGAAGCTCAGCGCGGTGGCTTGTTGACCGATGACCGACTCCGGGCGATCCGACACGGCTACTACGCCTCCATCTCCGAGTGTGACCACCACATGGGTCGCATCCTGGCGGGGCTTCGCCAGCTGGGCCGCGAGGAACACACGTTGGTTGTCCTGCTTTCCGACCATGGCGAATGGTTGGGCGACCACCTGAGACTTTCCAAGGGGTACCCGGCCGACGATCCGGTGTCGAGGGTCCCACTGATCATCCGCTGGCCTGCGGGCATTCTTGAGCCGGGCCGTCGAATGACAGACATCGTCGAGCTGCTGGACCTCGCGCCCACCATCTTGGAGGCCAGTGGGATTCCGGTACCCCCGACCGTGCAGGGCAGGTCTCTGATGCCTGCCTTGAAGGGTCAGCCCCTGGATCGCACCGCGGTGGCCTTGACCGAGCACGAACACTGGACCTCAGTGCGGACCCCCCAGCACCACTACGTGCTGCATGCCGACGGCCGCGAGCTGCTGTGGGACCTCATCGAGGACCCCACCGAGCATGTTGAGCTGACCGCGCAGGGCGGTCGCGGCGTGGATCTCGCGCTGGCGGGCATCAGGCACCTGCTCCTGACGCGACAACTGGAGGCACGGCGGGCCCTACCGCGTACCTACCCCTACTGACCGCTGAAAGGCCACCGCCGCGTCTGCCAACATCTGCGTAGTCGGGCCGACGGCGCCAGAGCCACCACCGCGAGCCACTACCGGACATTGTCCCGGGCCATCATCGGATGCGATGTCTCAGCTCAGGGCAATTATGAAGCCGAGATGTTCATCTCACTTGAATAAGTCTATTGTCTTCACATGGTGGAAGTGAAGCGTTGGACTTCAGTAGTGGCGCTCATCGGTGACCTCGTCGGGTCTCGCGAGTCGCCCGACCGGCAGACCCTGCACACCACACTCGACGACGTTCTCCGTGCGGTCAACCATCGCCTCGAACCGATCGTGCCGGCCATCATCACCGTGGGCGACGAGTTTCAGGGCGTCTACCGCAGCGTCGGCGACGCCCTCACGGCCAGCTTCTGGG
>JBDTVJ010000365.1:0-2632 GCA_040007275.1 Terracoccus sp. | reverse complement strand
AGCGCCTTCGTCAACATCGAGGGCCCGTGGGAGCACCGGTACGTCTCGGCCAACGGGGCCCGTTTTCATGTCGCCGAGATGGGTCAGGGCCCGCTGGTGATGCTGTTGCACGGGTTCCCGCAGTTCTGGTTCGCCTGGCGCCACCAGATGATCTCGCTGTCGGCGGCCGGCTACCGGGTCGCGGCCATGGACCTACGCGGCTTCGGGGGCTCTGACAAGCCCCCGCGCGGCTACGACAGCTACGTGGCCACCCTCGATGTCGCGAGCGTGATCCGGGCACTGGGTGAGCAACGCGCCGTCGTCATGGGACAGGGGCTGGGCGGGTGGATCGCCTGGTGCATGCCGGTGCTGCGCCCCGACGTGGTCAGCGCGATCGCGCCGCTCTCGATGGCGCACCCCCGCGTCATGCGTCACGCCACCTGGACCAACAGTGCCCAGCGCGAGGCCTCGCGGTGGATCGTGGCGCTGCAGAAACCGTTCGTGCCCGAGCGGGAGATGGCTCGGTCCCACGACTACGTGGCCGGCCTACTCAGAGACTGGGCGTCGCCGCTCGGCTCGTTCCCCACCGAGAAGGACATCTACCGCTACGGCGAGGCCATGATGATCCCGTTCGTGGCCCACTCGGCAGCCGAGCACTACCGCTGGCTCGGCCGATCGTCGGTCCGGCCCGACGGACCGCTGTTCATGCGCCGCATCCGGCACGCGATCCGGGTTCCGGTGCTGCAGCTGCAGGGCGCCGACGACCGGTGCGTGGTCGCCTCGGCCACCTACGGGTCGGGCGCGTGGGTGCCGGGCGACTACCGCCACGTCAAGATCGAGGGTGCCGGGCACTTCCTCGCCGAGGAGGCACCCGAGGCCGTGAGCGCCGAGCTCCGGACGTGGCTGGGCCACCTGCCGTGAACAGCCAGCTCTCGCTACCAGGCGCCGGGGGGGTCGAGTGGTCGGTGTGCCTGCGAGAAAGCTCGGGGATGCCGCTGGGCTCGGTGGCTGCCGACGTGAGCCTCCGCACGGCATCCGTCGGCAAGGTGCTGCTGCTGCTCGAGACGGCACGGGCCCTCACCGAGGGCGAGCTGACGCCCGACGAGGTGCTCACCCGCACGCTGGAGGAGTGGGTGGCCGACTCGGGGCTGTGGCACACCCTTTCGGTCGAGTCGCTCCCGCTCGGCGACATCGCTGCGCTCATTGGAGCGGTGTCTGACAACCTCGCCACGAACGTACTGCTCCGCCGCATCGGGCTCGACCAGGTGGCCCGGCTCGCGACCGAGCTGGGCCTGCGCTCCACCGCCCTGCACGACCGGGTTCGCGACACCCGCACCTCCTCTCACGCCGCGACCCTCTCGACCGGCAGCGCCGCCGAGCTCAGCGACCTGATGGCCCGGCTCGCCACCGGCACGGCCGTCTCGCCCACCGCTGACTCCCTCGTGCGGCGGTGGCTCTCGGCGAACGTCGACCAGTCGATGGTCGGGGCGGTCTTCGTCGAGCAGGCGGGCCTTGACCCCATCGCCCACCATGTGCTGCTCACAGAGGCGGTCGACCGCGTCGACGAGCACACCCATGAGCACGCCGCCGGGGAGGGAGCGCGCCGGACGGCATCCGGGAGTGTGCTCGGCGTCTGGAACAAGACCGGCACCGACAGCGGCGTGCGGGCCGATGTCGGCGCTGCGACCCGAGGCGGCCGCACCGTGACGTGGGCGGCGATCGCCAACTGGGAGCCGCATGGAACCACCACCTTGGAGATGGGGGGCGACGACTGCGGAGCCGGGCCGCCCCGGCGGTCCGGTCTCTCGGCCCGCACCCGCGACGACCTGACGACGTGGGCGGTGCTGCGGGGGATGCGTCAGGTGGGCGAGCTCGCGCTCGAGGCCCTGACCGCCTGAGTCTGGCCACCCCTGGGCTCCGGCCGGCGCATCCGAGCCCAGGTCGAGTGGCCAGTTTCGTACGGTCGAGTGGCCAGTTTCGTACCGTCGAGTGGCCAGTTTCGTACCGTCGAGGCGCCGTTTCGACCCTCTCGCGTGTACGGAAGTGGCCACTCGACTTTGGGGGCACCCGGCGGCCGTCCGACGTGAACGAAAGTGGCCACTCGACCTGGATGGGGTGGGGATCAGGCCGCGAGGCACGCCCCCGTGTCGACGGACGTGCTGGCCGAGGCGGCCCGGTCGATGACTGGCCTGGCTTCAGCCAGCGTGAGCGCATACCCGGTGCGGTCGTCCTCCAGCGACTTGGCGAAGACGACGCCGACCACCCGGCCCTGGGTGTCGAGCAGTGGCCCACCGGAGTTGCCCGGTTGCACGGTCGTGTTCAACGAGTAGATCTCACGGACCACGGTGCCGGTGGAGTAGATGTCGTAACCCCGTGCGTTCAGCGTGGCCCGCACTCGCGCTGAAACGACGGTGAAGGGACCGTCGAGCGGATAACCGGGCACCACCGCCGACTGGCCGCGCTCGAGCCCGGCACCGAGTGGCAGAGCGGGCGCGTCCAGCCCCGCGACACTGAGCACCGCAAGGTCGCGGTTCGGGTCGAAGAGCACCACGTTGGCCGGGAGCATCTCGCCGCCGGACTCGACGCGCAGTCTGCTCGCCCCCGCCACGACGTGCGCGTTGGTGATGATCCGTCCGGGGCTGACCACCCAGCC
>JBDTVJ010000364.1:0-2632 GCA_040007275.1 Terracoccus sp. | reverse complement strand
GAGCCGGCGTGCTCGGAGCCAACGACGGCATCGTGTCGACAGCCGGCGTCGTCGTCGGGTTCGCCGGAGCCACCAGCAACCGAGGGGCGATCATCCTGGCCGGGATCGCCGCCCTGGCGGCCGGCGCGCTGTCGATGGCGGCGGGTGAGTACGTCTCGGTCAGCACCCAGCGCGACTCCGAACGTGCGCTCCTGAAGCTCGAGCGCCAAGAGCTCGCGGATGACCCCGACGGCGAGCTGGCCGAGCTGGCCGAGATGTACGAGCACAAGGGCCTGAGTCACGACCTCGCCCGCCAGGTGGCCGTCGAGCTGACCGCCAAGGACCCCTTCGCGGCGCACGCCGACATCGAGCTCGGCATCGATCCTGACGACCTGACCAACCCGTGGGCGGCGGCCGTCGCCTCGATGGGGGCGTTCATCGTGGGGGCGCTGCTTCCGCTGCTGACCATCACGTTCGCGCCCGAGAACCTGCGCACCTTCGTCACCTTCGCCGCGGTGGCCGTCGCCCTCGTGCTCACCGGATGGGCCAGCGCCCGCCTCGGTCGCAGCCCGGCGCCACGGGCCATCGCCCGCAACGTCGCCGGCGGAATGCTCGCGATGGTCATCACCTACGCCATCGGAGCCGTCGTCGGCCTCAACCTGGGGTGACCCCCTGCGGGCTCTGGTGCGTGAACAGGCTCCCTCGCCTGTAGGCTGTCCTGAGGACCACACCCGTGCCCGCGCCGAGTCGGCGACGAGCCACGACCGTCGCCATGGCGAAGCGGTCGGGCATCAGGCCCCAGCCCCTGGCGCAACCTGAGTGGGGCAGCACCTGAGGCACTGGCCAGGTCCAGTACGAACCGGCAAGACCGGCCTGCGTCCCGTGGGCTGTTTCGTGGGGTACCCGGTTCGGTGGTTCATCGCCTCGTCATCAGGAGGAGCATGTCGCCCAATGTCCGTCGCCGGACGTCCGGTCGCCCCGGCGGTCGCACCGCTCTGACGCGCCCCGACGACCCCGCACCGATCATCCCGATCCTGGCCCGCCGGGTCCGCGAGATCGAGGCCAAGGTCGGTCGTGGCCCGATGAGCCCGGCGAACCGCACGAAGTTCCAGGTGATCGCCCTGCTCGTTCGCTCAGAACGTGCTCGTATCAAGGGTGACCCCGAGATTCCGTCCGGGGCCCGTACCGAGCTGCTCAAGCGGCTTGACGGCATCGCGACCATCCTGGCCCAGGTGGCCTCTCGTGACACGAGCCTGCTCACCCTGCTCGACGGCAAGACCCCCGGACCGGCCGCTCAACGGCTGCGACTCGACTGGCTGCTCGAGTCGGGCGCAGAGCTGGCTCCAGAGGACATGGTCATCACGGCCCCGGCGCCGCCCGCTCCCGTGATCCCCGCCGGGGTCACCACGACGCAGGCGCCGGTTCCGGCATCCGTCTCGTCGCGGGTGATGTCCAACCCGTTTCTCGCGCCCGACCTCGGGCGGGCCCTGCAGCATGAGCGGCTCCCGGGGCGCCTGGCCGGATGGGACCTCATGGACCCGCTCTACCGTGCCTTCGAGGAGGGAGCCGGGGGCGAGGCCGCCACGATGGACCTGCCGCCCGCGCCCACCATCGACCGCATCTCACCGCAGGGCTCGACCCTGATGGTGCACCAGGCTCGCTTCCTCGAGGAGGTGCGCCTCGGGCACCGCACCTTCCTGCTCGCCGACGAGCCGGGGCTGGGCAAGACGGCCCAGTCGGTGCTCGCCGCGTCCGTCGCAGGCGCCTACCCGATGCTGGCCGTGGTGCCGAACGTCGTCAAGATCAACTGGGCCCGCGAGGTGCAGCGCTGGACGCCTCACCGCCGCGTCGCCGTGATCCACGGAGACGGCCGCGACGTCGACGCCTTCGCCGACGTATTCGTGGTCAACTACGAGATCCTCGACCGGCACTTCGCCTGGCTCTCGAGCCTCGGACTGCGCTCGATGGTGGTCGACGAGGCGCACTTCATCAAGAACCTCAAGTCGCAACGGTCGCAGCAGGTGCTGGCCCTCGCCGACCGCCTCCGTGACCTCACGCCCGGTGGCAACCCGCTGCTGATGGCCCTCACCGGCACGCCGCTGATCAACGACGTCAAGGACTTCCAGGCCATCTGGACCTTCCTCGGCTGGGTCCGCAACAACAAACCCACCTCCGAGCTCATCGGTCGTCTCGAGGAGACCGGTCTCACGCCCTCAGAACGGGCCTTCTACCGCGAGGCGCGGCAGGCGGTCGTCGACATGGGCATCGTGCGCCGACGCAAGGTCGACGTCGCCAAGGACCTTCCCGAGAAGCGCGTCGCCGACATCCCCGTCGAGCTCGACGACGACCTCGGCCGTTCCGTACGCCAGGCCGAACGGGCCCTGGGCCAACGGCTGCTGGTCAAGTACCGCGCGTTCCTCGCCGAGCACCGTGCTGCCGAGATCCCCGGTGAGCCCGACGAGTCGCTGATGCGTCGGGTGGCCGCGGCCGAGCTGAAGTCATCGTCGGTAAAGAACGGCACCGAGAACGTCTTCTCGCTCGTGCGCCGCATCGGTCAGGCCAAGGCCGCGCTGGCCTCCGACTACGCCATCCAGCTCTCGCACTCGGTCGGCAAGGTGGTCTTCTTCGCCAAGCACATCGACGTCATGGACAC
>JBDTVJ010000363.1:0-2645 GCA_040007275.1 Terracoccus sp. | reverse complement strand
GTTCCGGTCACCGTGTCGGCTGCCCTCGGCGTCACCCAGTGGCTGGCCCGCGGCCTGACCTCGCCCCTGCGGGAGATGACCGACGCCGCGAGCCGGATGGCGACGGGAGACTACTCCCGCAGGGTCACGGCCACCTCCGCTGACGAGGTCGGCCTGCTGGCGGCGGCCTTCAACACCATGGCCGCCGACCTGGCCGACGCCGACCGGCAACGTCGCCAGCTGGTGGCCACGGTGTCGCACGAGCTGCGCACCCCTCTCGCGGCGCAGCAGGCGTTGCTCGAGAACCTCGTCGACGGTGTGGTGCGTCCTGACGACGCCGTGCTCCGGGCGGCACTGGCCCAGGCCGAGCGGCTCGGCTCCCTCGTGGGTGACCTGCTCGACCTCAGCCGCCTCGACGGAGGGCAGATCCGCCTCGACCTGGCACCCGTCAGCGTGCTCGGGCTGGTCGAGCGCGGGGTGGCAGAGGCGGCGTTGGGCTCTCGGGCGATCACCCACGACGTCGCGGTCTCTCCACCCGACCTCCGGGTCGTGGCGGACGCCGCACGGCTGGCCCAGGTGCTCGCCAACCTGCTCGAGAACGCGGCGCGGCACTGCCCGCCGGGGAGCACCGTGCACGTGACCGCGACGGGAGAGGGCCCCGACCGCTGGAGCCTCGAGGTGACCGACGACGGGCCCGGCATCCCACAACGGCACGCGGAACGGATCTTCCGGCGTTTCGGGTCCGGCGACGACGCCGGTGGCGGCACCGGCATCGGCCTGGCCATCGCCAGCTGGGTCTGTGAGCTGCACGGGGGCTCGATCAGTGCGGAGCCACCTGCTCCGGGCCAGTCGGGCGCCCGGTTGCGGGCCGTGCTGCCGCGGCACCCGAACCCCGCCGTCAACGCTCCCACCCACCAGCACACCCTGGAGAGTCCCGTGCCCGTCACCCCCGTCACCCCCACCTCGCTCACCTCGCTGACCTCGCTCACCTCGCCACCGGCCCAGCCGGTCGCGCCACCTCGGCCGTTCCTCGACGCGGTGTTCGGTGACCTGTGGCCGGAGGCCGGGCTCGCGCCGAAAACGGGTCTGGTGATGACCTGCCTCGGGGTCGGGCTGCTCGCCGCGGTGATCCTGCCCGGCCGAGACGTCGGCCTGGCCCTGTTCGCCGTACTGATCGGTGGCGGCGCGGTCGTGCTGCGCAGCTCGGTACGCAGCAGGAGCCTGTGGACCGGTGTCAGCGCGGTGCTGTGTGTCGCCCTGGCGTCCCTGGTCGTGTTCCGGGCCGCCCAGTGGGTCGGCGTTCTCGCGATCGCTGCCGGGATCGTGCTCACGACGACCGCTCTGACCGGTGCCCGCAGCTGCGTGGGGCTCCTGGGCGGTCTCGCGGCCTGGCCCGTCTCGGCCGTGCGTGGTCTCCCCCTCCTCGGCCGCACGCTCGCGGCCACCAGCCGGGTGGCGATCCTCTGGCCGGCCCTGCGCACGGCCGCGGTCTCGCTCGTCGTCCTCGTCGTGTTCGGTGGCCTCTTCGCCTCCGGTGACGCGATCTTCGGATCGTGGGCCCAGTCGCTTCTGCCGGCCGTCGACGCCGACGGACTCGTCTTTCGCGCGTTCGTCGGTTTCGTCATCGGCGGGTCGTTGCTGGCGGTGTGCTACCTCGCGGTCAACCCGCCGAAGGTCGAGCGGCTCACCCTGCCGACCGCTCGCTCGGTCACCCGCGTCTGGGAGTGGCTGGTACCGATGGCTCTTGTGGTCGCCGTCTTCGTCGCGTTCGTCGTGGCGCAGGCGGCCGCTCTCTTCGGAGGACACGACTTCGTGCGGCGCACCACCGGGCTCGGCTACGCCGAGTATGTCCATCAGGGGTTCGGGCAGCTGACCCTCGCCACGTTGCTCACCCTGGCGGCGGTGGCCCTGGCGGTGCGCAAGGCCCCTCAGGAGACGGCCCATGACCGCATGGTGCTGCGCTGTTCGATCGGCGTCCTGGGCGCCCTCACCCTCGTCGTCGTCGCGTCAGCCCTGCACCGGATGGACCTCTACCAGCAGGCCTACGGGTTCACCGTGCTGCGCGTGCTCGTCGACGCCTTCGAGCTGTGGCTGGGCCTGTTCGTGGTGCTCGTGCTCGTCGCCACGACGCGGTTGTCATGGTCGTGGCTGCCGCGGGCCGTGCTGCTGGCCGGCGCCGGGTTCGTGCTCGTCGGCGGCCTGCTCAGCCCCGAGGCCTGGGTCGCCCAGCACAACATCGACCGCTACCGGATGACCGGGCAGCTCGATACGACCTACCTGCGCAGTCTGAGCGCCGACGCCACCCCGACCATCGTCGCCAGGCTGCCGACCGACCTGGCCCGGTGTGTGCTCGACCGGTCGCGCTCGCAGACGACCGACGACTGGCTCGGGTTCAACCTCGGACGTTCCAGGGGGCTGGCGGCTGCGCAGTCGGTCTCCAGGGGCACGCTGGAGCCGTCGTCGTGCGCCACCGTGCTGGGCGGCATCCCGTCTGGCGCGGCCGTGCGCTGACCGGTTGACTGCTGGTCTGCACGGTGCCCGAGCGCCGGGATCGATGCGCGGGCCCGGATGTCGATGTGGCAGGATCGGGCGACCGCAAAGGCAGCAGCCAACCAGGAGGCACTCCGCCATGACTGACGCCCATTCCAACGGCTTCGATCGAGTGC
>JBDTVJ010000362.1:0-2654 GCA_040007275.1 Terracoccus sp. | reverse complement strand
CCGCGGCGGCGGCGGCCTGGTGGCTGCCGGCGCTGGCGCTGTGGCTGCTGTCTCGAGCCTGTGACGGTCTCGACGGACCGCTGGCGCGACGCCGGGAGCGGGCCGCCGCATCGCGGGGAGAGGCGATCTCGCCGGCAGGCGGCTTCTTCGACATCACCGCCGACTTCGTGGTCTATGGGGCCACCGTCGTTGGCGTCGCCATCGGGGCGACCCAGGCCGAGGGGGCTTCGTGGTGGCCTTTCCTGCTCGTGCTGTTCGCCTACTACGTCAACGGCACAGCCCTGCTCGCCTTCTCCTCGCTCGCCGAACGCACCGACCGGCAGATCGACGATGGTCGGTCGCTGAGCTTTCTCGGCGGGCTGGCCGAGGGCGCCGAGACCATCGTCGTGCACTCCCTCTGGCTGGTCTGGCCCGGTTCCGCGGGGGCCATCGCCGCGGTCTGGGCGGCGGTTGTCGGGGTCAGCGCGGCCCACCGCATCGTGATGGGACGCGCGGCACTGCGGTGAGCGGCATCCGGGCTGCTCGGCTCCCGGGGCTGCTCATCCCCGGCGGCTGACCACCCGACGACGGGTGGCCGCGAGCGTTCGGATGGCAGCGGCGGCGAGCGGGCCACGCAACCGTTGCTGGACCTCGGCGATGGTCGCGTTCCACGGGCCGTCGCCGTAGGTGGGGTAGGGGTGGGTCGACCCGGCCAGCGCGGTCGTCGTGAGGCCGCGCCTGACCGCCAGCGTCAGCTCGGCAAGGGTCTCGCCGGCGCGGGGACCGACCACGGTCGCCCCGACGATGCGCCCGCGGCGGTCGGTGACGAGCTTGGTGAAGCCGGTCGTCTCGCCCTCGGCGACGGCCCGGTCGACCTCGTCGTTGCTCCACGACCTGACCTTGTGGTCGGCACCTGCAGAACCGGTCGGAACTCCGACCGCCGCCACCTCGGGATGGGTGAACGTCACGCGCGGCACCACCTCGGCCGCGACCGACCGCCGAAGTCCGAGTATGGCGTTGGTGACCGCCGTCGAGGCGTGTACGCCTGCAACGTGGGTGAACTGGGGATGCCCGGTCAGGTCGCCGGCGGCCCAGACTCGGCGGTTGGTCGTGCGCAGACGGTCATCAACCACCACGCAGCCCCGCTCGTTGACCGCCACCCCGGCGCCCTCCAGACCAAGATTCGCGGTGCGCGGGCTGCGACCCACGGCCGCGAGGAGCACGTCGTAGTCGACGCGTTCGCCGCCCTCGAGAGTGAGCAACCCACCTTCTCCGCTGCGGCCGCTCACGGCGACCACCCCGGCACCGGTGCGCACCGTCACCCCGTCGGCCTCGAGGGCGGCCGTCACGGCCGCGGCGGCGTCGGGGTCCTCGCGCCCGAGCAGGGTCGGCGCCGCCTCGACCACGACGACCTCGGACCCCAGCCGTGCGAAGGCCTGGCTCAGCTCGCAGCCGATGCTGCCCCCGCCGAGCACCGCCAGCCGGCCCGGGAGGTGACGCAGCCGCCAGACCGTCTCGCTCGTCAGAGCCCGGGCCTGCTCCAGACCGGGGATGGGCGGGAGCAGCGGCGCGGCCCCGGTGGCGAGCAGCGCCTGCCGGAACGGGATCTCGACCCCCTCGATGACGATGGTGGTTGGCCCGGCGAAGGTGGCGTGTCCGCGAACCACCCGAACACCGGCCCGCTCGAGCGCCTCGGCCGAGTCGCTCGGGGCGATGTGCTCGATGGCGGCCTGCACGTGGGCCATGACCCGACTGAAGTCGACCGAGACGACCGGAACGTCGATCCCGAACCGCCCCGCCGTGCGGGCGGCCGCGGCGGCCGCGGCCGCCGCGAGCAGCGACTTCGACGGCACGCAGCCGGTGAAGAGGCAGTCACCGCCGGGATGGTCGCGGTCGACGAGCAGCACGCGGGCCCCGAACCGGGCGGCGGTCTTCGCACCCACGATCCCGGCGGTGCCGCCACCGATGACGAGCAGGTCCCACGGGGGCTGCTCCGCCAGCATGACCAGGGCGGGCTGGGGCGTGGTCGTCGCGCCGGTCCCGGCCACGCTGCTGGTCATGAGGCTCCTGGCTGGCGGGTGAGACCGACGGCAAGGGCGGGCCGCGCCCGCGGCGGTGTCCGGTCGCGCCTAGTGTGGCACGAAGGGATGGGGCCACCTGGCTCCGTCGGGTCGACATCGTTGGTACCGGAGGTCACGTGCCCCAGAAGTACACGACGGTTGCTCCCCTCTACCACCTGCTCTCGGCAGAGCGGCCGGTCTACGGCGCAGGGAGGTCCGCCGGCATCCCGGGGCTGCGGCTGGGACCAGGTGACCTGGCCGTCGACGTCGGCTGTGGAACCGGGCTGAACTTCCCCTTGCTGCGCCGGGCTGTCACCGACACGGGGGAGGTCGTCGGCATCGACGCGAGCGAGCACATGCTGGCCACCGCTCGTCGCCGGCTCGGTGATGAGCGACCCAACGTCGAGCTGGTGGCGCACGACGCCACGGCCCTCGGGGCGTTGCGCGAGCCCGGGCGGATCTTCGAGCGGAGACGAGCCGATGCCGTGCTCTTCACCTACTCGCTCTCGCTGATGCACCCGTGGCGGCAAGCCTGGACGGGGGCCTTGTCGCTGGCCCGCCCCGGCGCCCGGGTCGTCGTGGTCGACATGGCCCGGCCGGTCGGCCCGGCCCGAC
>JBDTVJ010000361.1:0-2661 GCA_040007275.1 Terracoccus sp. | reverse complement strand
GGCCTCGACGTGGCCGGGTCGTCACTGCTCGACGAGTCGACCGCCGCGGCCGAGGCCATGTCGCTGATGCGGCGCACGAGCAAGGCTGCCCCGGATGCCGTCGTGCTCGTCGACGCGCAGGTGTTCCCCCAGACGATCGCCGTGATGACGACCCGCGCGGGCGCGATCGAGCTGCCGCTCGTCGTGGCCGACCTCAGGTCGGTCAGCAACGCCGACGAGCTCGCCGCCGCCGCCGGGGGCCGCGCCGTCGTTGGGGTCGTGGTCCAGTACCCGGCAGCATCCGGCGAGATCACCGACTTCTCGGCTCTGGCCAGTGCTGCTCACGAGGCAGGCGCTCTGGTCACCGCCTGCGCCGACCTGCTGGCGCTGACCCTCATCGCCGCGCCCCACGAGTGGGGCGCCGACATCGCGGTCGGCTCGGCCCAGCGGTTCGGGGTGCCGATGGGCTTCGGCGGGCCGCACGCTGGCTACCTCGCCGTGCGCAAGGGTCTCGAGCGCTCGATGCCCGGCCGGTTGGTCGGGGTATCGGTCGACGCCGAGGGCAACCAGGCCTATCGCCTTGCTCTGCAGACCCGAGAGCAGCATATCCGCCGCGAGAAGGCGACGTCGAACATCTGCACCGCCCAGGTACTGCTCGCCGTGATGGCCAGTATGTATGCCGTCTGGCACGGTCCTCAGGGCCTGACCGACATCGCTCGTCGCACCCACGCCCTGACCGGGGCGTTGCGCCGAGGCCTGATCTCGGGGGGTCTGGAGATCGAGTCCGGCACCTTCTTCGACACGCTCACGGTGCGTGCGCCCGGCCGGGCCACCGAGCTGGTCGAACAGTTCGCCCTGCGCGGCTTCAACCTGCGCCTCGTCGATGCCGACCGGGTCTCGTTCAGCCTCGACGAGACGACGACCCCCCAGACCGTCGTCTCGATCCTGCAGGTCGTCGGCGTTGACGTCGACCCGGCTGAAGTGACCTCGGGCGCCGACGCCGAGCCCAGCGGCATCCCCGCGTCGTTGGTGCGTGAGAGCGACTTCCTGACGCACCCGGTGTTCCACGCCCACCACTCGGAGACGGCCATGCTGCGCTACCTGCGCCGGCTCTCCGACCGCGACTTCGCCCTCGACCGCGGCATGATTCCGCTCGGCTCGTGCACGATGAAGCTCAACGCCACCACCGAGATGGAGCCGGTGACCTGGCCCGAGTTCGCGAACCTGCACCCGTTCGCACCGGCCGACCAGACGACCGGCATCCGGGCCCTCATCGACGAGCTGGCCGCGTGGCTGTGCGAGATCACCGGCTACGACGCCGTCTCCTTGCAGCCGAACGCCGGGTCGCAGGGGGAGTTCACCGGCCTGCTCGCCATCCACGCCTACCACCAGGCGCGCGGCGAGGGGCATCGGCGCATCTGCCTGATCCCGGCCAGCGCCCATGGTACGAACGCGGCCTCAGCGGTGATGGCCGGGCTCAAGGTCGTCGTCGTCAAGACGGCGCCGGGCGGCACGGTCGACATGGACGACCTTCGCGCCAAGATCGAGACCCACGGCGAGAACCTCGCCGCGATCATGGTCACCTACCCCTCGACCCACGGTGTCTACGAGGACACCATCACCGAGCTGTGCGAGCTGGTGCACGACGCGGGTGGCCAGGTCTATGTCGACGGCGCCAACCTCAACGCCCTCGTCGGTCTCGCGCAGCCGGGCAAGTTCGGCGCCGACGTCAGCCACCTCAACCTGCACAAGACGTTCTGCATCCCACACGGTGGCGGCGGGCCGGGGGTCGGGCCGGTCGGCGTTCGCGCCCACCTCGCCCCCCACCTGCCCAACCACCCCCTTGCCCCGGAGGCCGGGCCCGCGACGGGTGTCGGCCCCGTCTCCGGAGCCCCGTTCGGGTCGGCGAGCATCCTGCCGATCTCCTGGGCCTACGTGCGGCTGATGGGTGGCGCGGGCCTCACTTACGCCACCCAGATGGCCGTGCTCAACGCGAACTACATCGCGGCCCGGCTGCGTCAGCACTACCCGGTGCTCTACTCGGGCAACGACGACCTCGTGGCGCACGAGTGCATCCTCGACCTGCGGGCGATCACGGCCGAGACGGGCGTGACCGTCGATGACGTGGCCAAGCGACTGGTCGACTACGGGTTCCACGCTCCGACCATGAGCTTCCCGGTAGCGGGCACCCTCATGGTCGAGCCGACCGAGTCGGAGAACCTCTACGAGCTCGACCGGTTCTGTGACGCCATGGTCGCCATCCGCGACGAGATCGAGGCGGTGCACAAGGGTGACGTCGAGGTGGGACAGAGCATGCTGAGGCACGCTCCGCACACCGCGCTCAACGTGGCCAGCGCCTGGGACCACGTCTACGAACGCACGGATGCCGCGTTCCCGGTCGGCGTCGCGGCCCCCGACAAGTACTGGCCGCCGGTGAGCCGCGTCGACGGGGCCTTCGGCGACCGCAACCTGGTGTGCTCGTGCCCCCCGCCGGAGGCTTTCGAGGGCTGAGCCGCCGTCCCGCGACTGCCCGACCCGTCGTTCATGGCGTTCGAAGGCTGAACACCTCGGGCTCTGGTCTCGCGTCCGGGCCCTGAATGTGGTTGTCTCAGCACGTGGGAGCCGACGTCGAGCAGGCCAGGTACACGCGCGAGCAGCGCCAGCAGTATCGAGAGAAGGTCA
>JBDTVJ010000360.1:0-2678 GCA_040007275.1 Terracoccus sp. | reverse complement strand
GACGGGCCGGCTCGCCCCGCAGGGTGGCCCTGCCCGAGCAGTGGCTCGAGTCGCGGGAGCTCTCCGACGCGCACCGGCGCACGGTCGCCGAGGCCGAGCTCTCGGTCAGCGGCGGTTGAGCCGACGGGCGCCGGAGTAGCGTTCACCGGGTGATGTTCAGCCGGGATCTTCGCGATGCGGTCGCCAGTGGAGAGCTCACCGTCTCGATTCGGCTCTGGAGCCGCCCGAAGGTCAAAGACGGTGGTCGGTACTCGACCGCCGGTGTCGTCATCGAGGTCGATGCGCTCGAGCTGTTGCCGTTCTCGGCGATCACGGCCAACGACGTCGAACGCTCTGGTGAGCGCGATCGAGAGACACTTCGCGATCGCGCCGCGCACGCCGGACCGATCACCGACGACACCCTCGTCTACCGCGTCGAGTTTCACGTCGTGTAGTCGCGGCGCCGGTCGGGTCCCCCGGTGCAGTTCGAGAACCTCAGCGCACCCACACGGTCAGGGGGCCGATGCTCTCGCAGCCTGCCGCGACCGCCGTAGCGATGCTGTCGCCGGCTTCCCATCCGACGATCGGGATGCCGCCAACGACCTCGCGGGCGGCGGTGACTGCTTCGCCCCAGGCTGAGCCGGTGTCGCCAGAGCGGCTGAAGAGGTTGCCCAGACCGGCCACGTCCCCGGTGACGTTGACGATGCAGCCCGCGACGATGGGAGCGCCGGGCTCGCCGCTCGCCGAAGCGGATAACACGTGCACCCCGGGCTCGTCGAGCAGGCTGGGGTGCAGGATGCTTGGGGCGTCGGGCTCGTCGGCCCAGGCCGCGGTCCAGGCCATCATGTCTTCACGAGTGTGCGCCTGGCGCCACACGAGCGGAGGGGCCTGCGCCTCAGGGGGCCTCGTTCCGTCGTGCCAGAGCCACTGGCCGACGACGAGCCGGGCGAAGTCGTCGCCGGTGAGATCGAGCGCACTCCAGCTGTCTTTGACCGACGCACCGTCGGAGCCGTCGATGCGCGCCAGCAGCTCGAGCTCGTCGAGCTCGGGGGAGAGGGTGACGGCATCGGGGTAGTACGGCGGCGTGCGGGTCGGCGCGCTCCAGGCCCGTTCGTCGATGGTGGTGCGCAACCCGTAGGTGCGGCAGACGGCGTCGCACCAGTGGGCGTTGTTGAGGGCAGCGAGCAGGATGCGGTCGGTCACGGTTCGATCCTCGCAGGTGGCACGCTGCCGCGCGGAAGGTTCTGCGGTGGCGGGGTGTCGGTGCCGGCTGGCACGATCACGTCATGCGCGAAGGAGGATCGAGCGAGCGGCCGGCCACCTTCTTCGACGACGCCCCCGACTTTCGCGCCTGGCTCGAGGCCAACCACGAAGGAGCCACCGAGCTCTGGATGGGCCTGCACAAGAAGCACGTCGAGCCCCGCGGCCTGCAGTGGGCCGAGGCCGTGCGCGAGGCCTTGTGCTTCGGCTGGATCGACTCCATGGCCCAGCGCATCGACGATGATGCGGTTCGACAGCGGTGGACGCCTCGCAAGCCGGGCAGCAACTGGAGCACCGTCAACATCGCCGCGGTCGCCGAGCTGACGGCCGCCGGCCGGATGCGCCCGGCGGGGTTCGCGGCTTTTGAGCGACGCCGCGAAGACCGCTCCGGGGTGTACGCCTACGAGAACCGTGACCGGGTGTGGTCTCCCGAGTTCGAGGCACTGCTGCGGGCCGACGAAACGGCATCCAGCTTCTGGGATGCCGCGACGGCTGGCTACCGCAAGGTGGCGACGAACTGGGTCGTCACCGCCAAGCAGGAGTCGACCCGCCGTCGGCGGATGGCGCAGCTCGTCGACGACTGCACCAACTTTCGCCTCATTCCGTCGCAGCGTTACGGAGACGAACCCGCCTGGGCGCGTCGCCTGCGGTCAGAGCGACGCTGAGCGACGCTCAGTGGCACTGAGTGGCACTGAGTTGTCGATCAGCGGCGCGGAGCCGATGAGCGAGTCAGCGCTTGGTCTTGGGAGCGATGATCTCCGTGTGGTCCTTGGCCGCCGACTTCGCGTGCTTGTCGGCGCGTTTCTCCTTGAGAGACTTGGCCTTCTCTGACATGTGGGACTTCGGTGACTTGTCGCCCATGACGAACTCCTTGAGTGGGAAGCCCGAACGGCTTCGCCCCCAGTATGCCCTCGGAGGCGGGCCTCCCGCATAGGGTCATGGAGTGGGAAGCCGAGTGGGTTACCAGGGTCGAGACCGGGAGCGGTGGGTGGCGGAGGACCCTGCCCAGAAACGGGCCGACCGCGACGACTTCGCCCGCGACCGGGCGCGGGTCGTGCACTCGTCCGCCCTGCGTCGCCTCGCCGCCAAGACCCAGGTGCTTGCGCCGGCTCACGACGACTTCGTGCGCAACCGGCTCACCCACTCGCTCGAGGTCGCCCAGATCGGCCGCGAGTTCGGTGCGGCCCTGGGCTGCAACGCGGACGTCGTCGACACCGCCTGCCTCGCGCACGACCTCGGCCACCCGCCCTTCGGCCACAACGGTGAGACGGCGCTCAACGAGATCGCCTCGCCCATCGGCGGGTTCGAGGGCAACGCGCAGACCTTGCGGCTGCTCACCCGACTGGAGGCCAAGCGGTCGCACCCCGACGGCACCTCGGCCGGCCTCAACCTGACCCGGGCGAGCCTCGACGCCACGACCAAGTACCCCTGGGCGCGGG
>JBDTVJ010000359.1:0-2679 GCA_040007275.1 Terracoccus sp. | reverse complement strand
GGGTCGACCTGGACCGGTTCTCCGATGCGTCTGATCAGCACCACGCGGGGGCTGTCGCCCACCGCGTTCGTCAGCGCCGACAGCCCGGTGAGAAACGCTTCGGCCTCATCGACCCCGAACTCAGCCAGCCCCGGGATCGGGTTTCCGTAGGGCGACTCGAAACCCGCACCGATGAGCCCGAGGATCTTGCGTTCGACCTGCTCTGACATCACGTGCTCCCAGCGGCACGCCTCCTCGTGCGCGAACTCCCACTCGAGCCCGATGACATCGACGAGCAACCGCTCGGCGAGGCGGTGCTTGCGCATCACCCGCGTGGCGAGCAGCCGCCCGTGGTCGGACAGCTCAAGATGACGGTCGCCCGAGACGGCCACCAGACCGTCGCGCTCCATGCGGGCCACCGTCTGGCTCACCGTGGGCCCCGAGTGCTGCAGCCGCTCGGCGATGCGCGCACGCAAGGGGATGATGCCCTCTTCCTCCAGCTCGAAGATGGTGCGCAGATACATCTCGGTGGTGTCAATCAGGTCGGTCACGGTCCTACCTTCTCAGATTTCGAACACGTCCTGTGCTGCTCGACCCACACAACGTCCACCGCCTCGCACCCCTTCCCGCCCGCCTCGGAGCAGCCCACCGCGACGGCTACCGAACGGCATCCGATAAGTCCTTGCCGACGCCACCAACCCGGGTTACCGTCTTCTCACCGAACCCGAAGGGAGGTGATCCGCGAAGTGATTTCTTCCGGAACGTATGAGGTGGCCACGCGATAATCGCGTCTGCCATCCGTATCCAAGGATGAAGCAGGGCGGCCCGACCTCGTCGGGCCGCCCTGTTCCCGTTCCCGCCTTGTCGTGGGCGGCGCCGCACACGGGGGTGGGCCCACCTCAGGGCTGGCGGCGGCTGACCCCCCACGACAACGCGTCGGCCAGGTCGCCGTCACCAGAGCGGATGAACGCGAGGCGGTCGTGCAGCCGGTTCGAGCGGCCGGCCCAGAACTCCACCTCGTCACAGGACACCCGCCAGCCGCCCCAGAACGGCGGCACCGGAACGTCGTTGTCACGGCCGGTGTCGGGGTAGCGGTCGAGCACTTCTGTCCACCGCCTCTCGAGCTCATCGCGCCCGGCCGACGGACGCGACTGGTCAGAGGCCCAGGCCGAGAGCCGGGAACCGTAGGGCCTGGAGTCGAAGTAGGCCTCCACCTCGTCACGCTCGACCAGGCTCGCGCGGCCGCGGAACCGGATGGAGCGGAACAGCGCCGGCCACGTGAGGCTGAGAGCGACCCGGGGGTTGGCCTCGATCTCGCGGCTCTTGCTCGACTCCAGGTTCGTGACGAAACCGGGGCCGCGTTCGTCGAAGAACCGCATCAGCACGGTGCGCACGTTGGGCGCTCCCGAGGCATCGACGGTCGCCACCGAGATGGCGGTCGGCTCAGGAACATCGAGGCGCTCGTCGGCGGCGGCCACGGCGTGCTCGATCCACGCTCGAGCCTGCTCGAAGGGGTTGGGGAGCAGGTCGCGCTCGAGCAGCCCCTCCCCCGTGTAGTCGACCCGGCGCACCCCGTGGGGCCTCGGGCTCTGCGGCGATGAGGTCATGGCCCCAGACTAGGCTCGAGCCGAGCGGGACCGACCCGAGCGACGCTCGGGTCGGCGCTTCGGAGCAGAAAACGACGCCGCAACGGGTAGGAGCCACGCATGGCAGGCAAAGGAAAGCTGGTCGTGGTGGCCTTCAAGATGGGCGCCAAGTACGGTCCGCAGATCTGGGTGGCGAGCAAGGCTCTACGCGAGCCGGCCAAGGAGGCTGCCGCCAAGCTGCTCACGAGCGAGAAGGCCCGCCGCTCGGCCTTCGAGCACGCCAAGGCCCTCAGTGACGGCTCGGTGCTCAAGGTGCCGCAGACCGGAGAGACTCTCTGGGTCGTGTTCAGCAGCGACACCGCGGTGACGGTCTACCCCGCCTCGAACGTGCCGCTCAGCGCTCTCATCGACCGCGCCGACCTGACTCGGCGCCTCCGGCCCGACGACAAGGTCAAGGTCACCGAGCGCGCCAAGGATGCAGCAGATGCCGCCCTGCGCCGAGGAGACAAGCCGATCAACCCCGGCCCGGCCAACCCGCGCCCGGGCTCGACCGGCTCACTGTAAGACCCATCCGATAAGGCCCCTCCGGCGCTCTGGCGGGCGAGCGACCCGGTGACGTCTATGTGACCTACTCGACCACTCGGCTACTCGGCTACTCGGCTTTTCGGCTACTCGGCTATTCGATGACCCTGATGCCGAGCTCGGCCGCCAGCAGGTCGGCCAGGTCGATCACCTGAAGGCGGCTCAGGCTGGCACCGCGCAGCCCTGCGAGCCCCCGGGGTGACCGCAGCACCGCGCCCGACAGGTCGAGGTCGGTGTAGCGCCCCCGACCGAACTCCGGTTCGAGCAGGGTGCACCCCGTGAAGCTCAGCCCGTCGACCGTCGTCTCCTGCAGGTCGAGCGAGGTGATGACGCAGTCCACGAAGGCCACCGTCTTGAGCCTGGCCCCGCGAAGGTTGAGGAAGTCGATCTTCCCGCCCGTGACCGTGACGTCACGCCACGTCGAGGCCCAGGCCGACACGGCGGCGAGCCGGCACCCGTCGATGGTGGTCTCCACGAGGCTCGCCTCGGGTATCGACACGCTCACCCCGTGCACGCCCTCCCAGGCGCACTC
>JBDTVJ010000358.1:0-2680 GCA_040007275.1 Terracoccus sp. | reverse complement strand
TCGTCGTCGGCCCGCAGCTGAAGCTGCACCAGTGCGGTCTGCCCAAGCAGATGGCGCTCGAGCTGTTCAAGCCGTTCGTGATGAAGCGTCTGGTCGACCTCGACCACGCGCAGAACATCAAGTCGGCCAAGCGCATGGTCGAACGCCAGCGGCCCCAGGTGTGGGACGTGCTCGAAGAGGTCATCAACGAGCACCCCGTGCTTCTGAACCGGGCACCGACCCTGCACCGACTGGGTATCCAGGCGTTCGAGCCGCAGCTCGTCGAGGGCAAGGCCATCCAGATCCACCCGCTCGTCTGCTCGGCCTTCAACGCCGACTTCGACGGTGACCAGATGGCCGTGCACGTGCCGCTGTCGGCGGAGGCCCAGGCCGAGGCCCGCATCCTCATGCTCAGCAGCAACAACATCCTCAAGCCGGCCGACGGTCGCCCCGTGACCATGCCCACCCAGGACATGATCACCGGCATCTTCCACATGACCGACGCCGTCGACGGTGGCGGCATCGGCGCCGGCCGGGCGTTCAGCAGCCCGGCCGAGGCCCGGATGGCCTTCGACCACGGCGAGATCCTGCTCGGTTCGGCGATCAGGCTGCGCCTGGAGGACACCGTTCCCCCAGCCGGCTTCGAGCTTCCCGAGGGCGTCGAGGCGGGCACCGACGGCATTGTCTCGAGCCTGACCATCGAGTCGACCCTGGGTCGCGCGCTCTTCAACGAGACCCTGCCGGTGGACTACCCGTTCATCAACACGCCCGTCGACCGCAAGACCCTGTCCGGCATCGTCAACGACCTCGCGGAGCGCTACTCCAAGGTGCAGGTCGCGGCATCCCTCGACGCCCTCAAGGAGGCCGGTTTCCACTGGTCGACCCGCTCGGGCTGCACCGTCGCCATCTCCGACGTCATCACGCCGGACAACAAGACGGAGATCCTCGAGGGCTACGAGACCAAGGCAGCCAAGGTCCAGACCCAGTACGAACGCGGTCTGATCACCGACGACGAGCGTCGCCAGGAGCTCGTCGAGATCTGGACCCAGGCGAGCAACCAGGTCGCCAAGGAGATGGAGCACAACTTCCCGCGCACGAACCCCATCTACCGGATGGTCAGCTCGGGCGCTGGCGGTAACTGGTTCCAGATCCGTCAGATCGCCGGTATGCGTGGCTTGATGGCCAACCCGAAGGGCGAGATCATCCCGCGCCCGATCAAGGCGAACTTCCGTGAAGGCCTCACGGTGCTCGAGTTCTTCATCTCGACGCACGGTGCCCGTAAGGGTCTGGCCGACACGGCGCTGCGTACGGCCGACTCGGGCTACCTGACGCGTCGTCTCGTCGACGTCAGTCAGGACGTCATCATCCGTGAGGACGACTGCGGTACCGACCGTGGCCTCAAGCTGCCGATCTCCTCGACGAACGAGATCACCGGCACCCGTAGCCTGAACGAGGTCGTCGAGGCCTCGATCTACGCTCGCACGCTCGCGGAGGACGTCGTCGTCGACGGCGAGACGCTCGCCGTGGCCGGCATCGACCTCGGAGACGTCGTCATCGACGCGCTCTACGCGGCTGGGGTCGACGAGGTGCGCATCCGTTCGGTGCTCACCTGCGACTCCAAGGTCGGCACGTGTGCGCTCTGCTACGGGCGGTCGCTCGCGACCGGCAAGCTCGTCGACATCGGCGAGGCCGTCGGCATCATCGCGGCCCAGTCGATCGGTGAGCCCGGCACGCAGCTGACGATGCGTACCTTCCACACCGGTGGCGCCGCGGCGGCCGACGACATCACGCAGGGCCTGCCCCGCGTCGTCGAGCTGTTCGAGGCGCGCACGCCCAAGGGTGTCGCTCCCATCGCCGAGGCCACCGGCCGCGTCGAGATCGAGGACACCGACAAGATGCGCCGGGTGCTGCTCACGCCCGACGACGGTTCCGAGCAGCACGCCTACCCGGTGAGCAAGCGTTCGCGCCTGCTCGTCACCGACGGCGACCACGTCAAGGTCGGCGAGAAGCTCGTCCAGGGCGCGATCGACCCGAAGCAGGTGCTGCGCATTCTCGGCCCTCGGGCCGCGCAGACCCACCTGGTCGACGAGGTGCAGCGCGTGTACCGCCAGCAGGGTGTGTCGATCCACGACAAGCACATCGAGGTCATCGTGCGGCAGATGCTGCGTCGTGTGACGATCATCGAGGCCGGCGACGCCGACCTGCTGCCCGGTGAGCTGGCCGAACGTGGCCGGTTCGAGGACGAGAACCGCAGGATCATGGCTGAGGGTGGGCGTCCGGCTGCCGGCCGTCCCGAGCTCATGGGCATCACCAAGGCCTCGCTCGCGACCGAGTCGTGGCTCTCGGCGGCCTCCTTCCAGGAGACCACCCGGGTGCTCACGCAGGCGGCCATGGAGGCCAAGAGCGACCCGTTGCTCGGCCTGAAGGAGAACGTCATCCTCGGAAAGCTCATCCCCGCCGGTACGGGCCTGCCCCGCTACCGCAACGTCAAGGTGGAGCCGACCGAAGAGGCCAAGGCCGCGATGTACTCCCTGCCCAACTACGACGCCTACGACTACGCAGGCTTCGGCACGGGCAGCGGCGAGGCCATCCGTCTCGACGACGAGGCGCTGGGGCTCGACCAGTTCTGATCGGTTGAGCGCACGCGTCCCGTGAGGGATGCCGCTGGGCCCGGTTCGCGCATCACGCGCAGACCGGGCCC
>JBDTVJ010000357.1:0-2682 GCA_040007275.1 Terracoccus sp. | reverse complement strand
CCGATCGAGAGGATCACGGCGCGCTGGGCGTCGAACGCCTCGATGTCGCGAAACTGCAGCTCCTCGGTGCCCAGGCCCGTCGGGCTGACGTTCTGCCACGTGGCCCCGCCGTCAACGGTGCGCAGCACGGTTCCGGCCGTGCCGCTGACCCAGGCCACCCGCTTCGACACCGGCGCGAGGCCCCGAAAGCGAGCGTCGGAGCCGGTGGGCTTCATGGTCCAGCGGTAGCCGCTGGCGGGTGAGGCGCTGCTCGATGCGGCTGGCTGGCCATCGGCGGGCGCCGGGGAGGCGAGGGCCGAGGTGGCCAGGGTCGCGGTCGTGGAGCCGGCCAGCAGCGCGAGAGTGGCTGCGGCGACGGTGAACGTTCGGGGGAGAGTCGTCATAGTCGCCGAATTTAGCGCCGCCGACCGTCGAAAGGACGTTTCGGGTCGCACGAATTGTCCTCTCGACCCGCGGCTACCGTCGAAAGGACGATTCGGGTCGCACGAATCGTCCTCGGGGCGGTTGGGAGCGTACGTTCGTCAGCGGCCGGTGCCGCCGTAGACGATGGCGTCCTCGCTCGCGTCGAGGCCGAAGGCGGTGTGCACGGCGCGCACGGCGTCTTCGAGCTGGTCGGCGCGGGTCACCGCTGAGACCCGGATCTCGGAGGTCGAGATCATCTCGATGTTGATGCCGGCCTCGGCGAGCGCCCGGAAGAACTTCGCCGACACCCCGGGGTGGCTCTTCATGCCCGCCCCGACGAGCGCGATCTTGCCGATCTTGTCATCGAGCCGCACGTCTTCGTAGTCGACCTCTGCCTTGATCGACTGGAGCACCGAGAGACCTTTGCTACCGTCGGCCTGCGGCAGTGTGAACGAGATGTCGGTCTTCGCGGTCTCGGCGGCCGACACGTTCTGCACGATCATGTCGATATTGATGCCCGACTCGGCGATCGCGCCGAAGATCTTGGCCGCCACGCCGACTTGGTCGGGTACCCCCACGATGGTGATCTTGGCCTCGCTGTGGTCGTGCGCGATGCCGGTGATGATCGGAGCTTCCACAGCACCTTCTCCTTCGTAGGGGTTCTGCGTGACCATGGTGCCCGGCTTGCGCGACCACGACGAGCGCACGTGGATCGGGATGCCGTACCGCCGGGCGTATTCGACGCAGCGCAGGTGCAGGATCTTGCTGCCGTTGGCGGCCAGGTCGAGCATCTCCTCCATCGAGATCACGTCGAGCTTGCGGGCGCTCGGCAGCACGCGGGGGTCGGCCGTGAACACGCCGTCGACATCGGTGTAGATCTCGCAGACCTCGGCCTCGAGCGCGGCAGCCAGGGCGACCGCGGTCGTGTCGGAGCCACCACGACCGAGCGTGGTGATGTCCTTGGTGGTCTGGCTCACGCCCTGGAAGCCGGCGACGATCGCGATGTGACCGGCATCCAGCGCACTCTGGATGCGGCCGGGGGTCACGTCGATGATGCGCGCGGCGCCGTGGGCCTCGTCGGTGATGACGCCGGCCTGCGAACCGGTGAAGGAGCGGGCCTCCTCCCCGAGCTGGGCGATCGCCATGGCGACCAGGGCCATCGAGATGCGCTCGCCCGACGTGAGCAGCATGTCGAGCTCGCGCGCGGGTGGCGTCGGGGTCACCTGCTTGGCGAGGTCGAGCAGCTCGTCGGTCTGGTCGCCCATGGCCGAGACGACGACGCACACCGAGTGACCAGCACGGTGGGTCTCGACGATGCGACGGGCGACCCGCTTGATGGCCTCGGCGTCGGACACCGACGAACCGCCGTACTTCTGGACGACGATGCTCACTCTTGGCTCCCGTGGGTACGACACGTACGGACGCACAATTGTAAGGAAACCGGTGGGGCAGCTGCGCGGCGGTCACCGCCCGTGAGATGTACGTGAGGCGTCAGCCGCCGCCGCAGGTTCGTCGGTCAGGGGTACAGGGCGTCGAACTCTGCCTCGCCGACGGCCTCGTCGTCGGCGTCGAGCCGCACGTGGCTGAGGATGCTCTGCAGCGCCCGCAACGACGCGGTGGCCCGGTCACCCCACGCGGAGAGGTAGCTGAACTGCCACCACCAGAGCGCCTCGACCCGGCGCCCGGCGGCGAAGTGCTTGAGCCCGTGGGTCAGGGCCAACGCTACGTCGGCCACGTCTCCTGAGATCGACCCGACCGCACGCTCACCCGAGGTCAGGGGGTCGACGATGTCGACGTACTCATCGATTCCCGAAAGCACGTTGGCCAGCCCGTCACGGAGCGGGTCGACGTCCTCATCGGGGCCGGCGTCGGCCTCGAACCGCTCGACCAGCACAACGTCCTGGATGGCGCCGAGACGGGCCCCGGCCACGATCATCTGCGACAACGCGAGGGTGAGCACCGGCAGCGCGGTGTCGGGAGAGGTGCCCGACGCCACTTCGGTGACCGATGTCAGGAAGATGCTCGCCTCGTGCGCCGTCAGCTCGGCCAGGCCGTCCAGCTCGAGCAGCTCTTCGGCACTGGTGGCGCCGGCCTGGTGAGCCTCGTCGGTGTGGTCGGTGGCCATGGTGCTCTCCCCTGGTTCATGCCGGATGCCGCTCACCGGCTCTCCGGTCGGGCCCAGTCTGCCGCTACGGCAGCCGTCCGTCGACCCGGTGCCGACAGAACCCGCCACGGTCCGATCCGCGCGGCCCACCCGGCATCCCGGCACCACCAACCCCG
>JBDTVJ010000356.1:0-2684 GCA_040007275.1 Terracoccus sp. | reverse complement strand
GACGCTGACGCTGACGCTGACGCTGACGCCGACACCGAGACCGAGACCGAGACCGAGGACGCCGAGCCGCAGGCCGTTGCGGCTGGGCCTGACGCCGTCGCAGTGGCAGAGCCGAGCGACGCGACATCCGCCCCGGCCGGGGTCAGCGAGCCTGAACGACCACCGAGCCAGTCGGACTAGAGTTGGGCTGCTCCCGGCCCACCCCTTGAGGTTCGCTGACCATTCCCTGACCATTCCGCGACCACCCGGAGATCTCTCATGGCGCACGACCAGACCTTCTACGGCTCCGACTTCGCAGCCCTTCAGGACTTCGACCCCGACATCGCCGGCGTGCTGCTCTCCGAGCTGGGCCGCATCCGCAGTGGTCTGCAGCTGATCGCCAGCGAGAACCTCAGCAGCCCGGCCGTGCTCACGGCGCTCGGCTCGACGCTGTCGAACAAGTACGCCGAGGGCTACCCCGGCCGGCGTTACTACGGTGGCTGCAGCGAGGTCGACAAGGCGGAGACGCTGGCGATCGACCGGGCCAAGGAGCTCTTCGGCGCCGAGCACGCCAACGTCCAGGCGCACTCGGGAGCGAGCGCGAACCAGGCCGTCTACGGCGCCTTCATGAAGCCGGGCGAGAAGATCCTCGCGATGAGCCTGCCCATGGGTGGCCATCTGACGCACGGCACCAAGGTCTCCTTCTCGGGCAAGTGGTTCGACGCCGTGCATTACGGCGTGGTCAAGGAGACCGAGAACATCGACTACGACGAGGTCGAGGCGCTGGCCAGGGAGCACCGGCCCACGGTGATCTGTGCGGGGGGCTCGGCCATCCCGCGGCTCATCGACTTCGAGCGCTTCCGGGCGATCGCCGACGAGGTGGGCGCGATCTTCTGGGTCGACGCCGCGCACTTCATCGGGCTGGTGGCCGGCAAGGCCATCCCCTCACCGGTTCCGTACGCCGATGTCGTCACCTTCACCACGCACAAGGTGCTTCGCGGACCGCGCTCCGGCGCGCTGGTCTGCAAGCAGGAGCACGCCGCAGCGCTCGACAAGGCGATCTTCCCGATGATGCAGGGCGGCCCGCAGATGCACACGATCGCGGCCAAGGCGGTCAACTTCAAGGAGGCGATGACTCCCCAGTACGCCCAGTACGCCAAGGACGTCATCGCCAACAGCCGGCAGCTCGCTGCGAGCCTGCTGGACCTAGGCATCCGGCCGACGACGGGTGGCACCGACACGCACCTCGCGCTGCTCGACCTGCAGGGCATCGGGGTGACCGGCCGCGACGCCGAGGCCCGGGCCGACGCCGCCGGCATCGTGCTGAACAAGAACGCCATCCCGTTCGACCCCCAGAAGCCGAACATCGCCTCCGGCATCCGCGTCGGTACCCCGTCGGTGACGACCCAGGGGATGGGCCTGACGGAGATGAAGACGATCGCCGCCCTCATCCACCGCGCAGTGACCGAGGGTGACGCCGATCCCGACCACCCGGTCAGCAAGGACGTCCGGGCGGGTGTCACCGAGCTGGTCAGCCGCTTCCCGGCCTACCCCCGCTGATCCTCCGCCCGTGCCCATCACCGCGTCGGGCCCGGATGCCGCTGGACCGGCCCAGCGGCATCCGGGTCGAAGCGCCAGCGCCGATCCGCTCGCCCGAACACGGCTGGCTGCCTGCGTTGAGCTCTCTCAGGCCGGTGCCTGAGTGCACGAGTACGTACTGGTTCTCATCGTGGCGGCTGTGGTCACCTACATCGTCACGCCGTTGGTGCGCAGCTTTGCCGTGGCGACCAGCGCCTTCACTGCGGTGCGCGAACGAGACGTACACACGACCCCCATCCCGCGTCTTGGGGGAGTGGGCATCTACATCGGCTTCGTCGCCGCCGCGCTGGTGGCTCGATCGCTGCCCTACCTCGGCACGCTGTTCTCGACGAAGCAGATCCTGGGCGTGGTCGCCGCTGGCGGCATCGTCTGCCTCGTCGGCGCCTTCGACGACATCCGTGAGCTCGACTGGCTGACCAAGCTCGCGGGCCAGATGCTCGCCGCCGGCCTGATGGCCTACACGGGAGTGCAGCTGCTCTCGCTGCCGATCTTCGGCACGACCTACTTGCCGACGCCACTGCTCGTGCTGTTCACCGTGATCGTGGTGATCGCCTCGACCAACGCCGTCAACTTCATCGACGGCCTCGACGGCCTGGCCGCGGGGGTCGTGGGCATCGCGGCGATCGCCTTCTTCATCTACAGCTACATCGTCTCTCGCTCCTTCGTGCCCGCCAACGTGTTCTCGACCGCGACCTTCATCTCCGCGGCCCTGGTGGGCTGCTGTGCCGGCTTCCTGCCGCACAACTTCCACCCTGCCCGCCTGTTCATGGGTGACTCGGGCGCGCTGACGCTCGGGCTGTTGCTCTCAGCCGCCACGATCACCCTCACGGGCAACGTGAACCCCGGCGACGTGACGGCCAACCAGGTCACGGCCGCGTTTCTGCCGATCGTCGTGCCGCTCGCGGTGCTCCTGCTGCCGCTCGTCGACATGGGACTGGCGGTGGCGCGGCGCACCCGTAAAGGTCAGCGGCCGTGGCAGCCCGACGCGCTGCACCTGCACCACCGGATGCTGAAGATCGGCCACACCCACCGCCGGGCCGTGTTGATCCTCTACCTCTGGGCTGCCATCGTGGCTCTGGGCTCCGTCTCGTTCGTGATCTGGGACG
>JBDTVJ010000355.1:0-2708 GCA_040007275.1 Terracoccus sp. | reverse complement strand
CTGGTGGTCCTGGGAGCGGGCACGGCCGGCACGATGGTCGTGAACAAGCTGAGGCGTCTCCTTCACGCCACCGAGTGGGAGATCACCGTCGTCGACCAGAACGACCTGCACGACTACCAGCCGGGGTATCTGTTCCTGCCGTTCGGCCAGCTCCGGCCCGCGCAGGTTCGGCGCAGCCGGCACCCGCTCATCACCGACGGAGTCGACCTCGTGCTGTCAGAGGTGGAGCGGGTCGAACCGCAGGAGCACCGGGTGGTTCTGGCCGGCGGGCAGCGGTTGGACTACGACTATCTCGTCATTGCCACGGGCACGTCGCCGCGACCAGATCAGACGCCGGGCATGCTCGGTGATCAGTGGCATCGCAGTGTCGGCGAGTTCTACACCTATGACGGCGCCATGGCTCTGCGCGAGCAGCTGGCCGGGTTCACCGGTGGGCGACTCGTCGTGCACGTCACCGAGATGCCGATCAAGTGTCCGGTGGCCCCGCTCGAGTTCGCCTTCCTCGCCGATGACTGGCTCCGTCGACGCGGTCTGCGAGAAGGCGCCGAGATCGTCTACGTGACCCCCCTCGACGGGGCCTTCACCCAGCCGGTGGCGAGCCGCGAGCTGGGCCATCTGCTGGCCGACAAGGGGATTGGTCTCGAGACCGACTTCATGATCGAACGGGTCGACCAGCAACGGCGGGTCATCGTCTCCTACGACGAGCGCGAGATCAGCTATGACCAGCTCGTCACCGTGCCGCTCAACATGGGGGCCGACTTTGTGGCGCGGTCGGGCCTGGGCGATGAGCTGAACTACGTCCCCGTCGACAAGCACACGATGCGCTCGACCGCCGACGACTCGATCTTCGTGCTCGGCGACGCCAGCAACATTCCCACCTCGAAGGCCGGTTCCGTCGCGCACTTCTCCGTGGAGGTGTTCGTCGACAACTTCGTGAAGCTGGTTCAGGGGCAGACGATGGCGCGAGCCTTTGACGGCCACTCCAACTGCTTCGTCGAGTCTGGCGGTGGCAAGGCCATGCTCCTCGACTTCAACTACGACACACAGCCACTCACCGGCACGTTCCCGCTGCCTCACATCGGGCCGATGACGCTGCTCAAGCAGTCGCGCGCGAACCACCTGGGCAAGCTCGCCTTCCGCCACATCTACTGGAACGTCTTGCTTCCCGGCCGACCGCTCGGCCTGCCGGCCCAGATGTCCATGGCGGGGAAGATCCCCGCCTGACGCCCGGAGAAGGAGTGCCCACCATGCCCACCACGACGATCGCCGGACGGCCGGTAGAAGTCAACGACGAGGGGTTTCTCACCCGCGCCGACCAGTGGTCCGACGAGCTCGGAAGCGAGCTGGCCAGGCTCATCGGTATCGAGCTCGGCGAGGAGCACTGGAAACTCGTGCGGTTCTTGCGTGAGGACTACGCCAGCGAGGGGGAGACCGCCACTCTGCGCCGGGTCAGCACCCGTACCGCGACCCCGATCAAGACCATCTTCACGCTCTTTCCTGGCAAGCCCGCCAAGAAGATGGCCTACGTAGCGGGCCTGCCCAAGCCGAAGGGATGTGTGTGATGACCACCTCTGGAACGACCCGACCCGACAGCGCTACGGCGCCGATCGTCCCCTCGTTCGACAGCCCCGCGTCGCAGGGTCGCAAACTGGCGATCATCTGCAGCAAGGGCAGCCTCGACATGGCCTACCCCGGTCTCATTCTCGCCAACGCCGCACTGGGGGAAGGGGTCGAGACCCACCTGTTCTTCACCTTCTGGGGCTTCGACATGATCAACAAGAGCACGATGGGCCATCTGAAGTTCACTCCACTGGGCAACACCGCGACCCACCTGCCCATGGGCCTGGGCGGCATCCCCGGAATGACCCACGTCGCGACGTCGAAGATGAAGAAGTCGATCGCCGCGCTCGACGTGCCCGAGGTTCCCGACTTCCTCGACCAGATCGTGGGCTCGGGCGGTCACCTGTGGGCCTGCCGGATGTCTGCTGACATGCAGCACCTCGTTGAAGATGACCTGCGTGACGATGTCGAGGGGATCATCTCGGCCTCCGACTTCATCGAGCTCACCGAGGGGGCGCAGCTGCTCTTCATCTGAGCCAGCGCAGATACTCCCGGTCGCCGAGGAGCTCGAGGCGTCGCCAGAGCACGCTGGTCGGGATCGCCTGGCTGGCGTGGGCGAGACTGGCGACCCGCTGGCGCTCTCGCGACACCGGTAGAACGATGTCGATGTCAACCTCGTCGTGACCAAGGAAGTGCACCCCGAACTCCTGCCTGAGCCGGTCAGCGACCATCCGCGGAAGGGTCCAGGCGAGCACGGGGAGCCCGTCGTGCTCGGCGGCGTCCAGAGCAGCCGCGGTGGCCGCGACATGGTCGGGATGACCCGAGATTCCAGACGGGTCGAAGACGAGCAGGCCCTCAGCGTGGTGGCCGGCGGCCGCGGAGGCGACCTCGGCGGCGAGAACGGTCCGGTCGACGGCCGCCAGGGCGCCGTCCGGGTGGTCAGCGAGCTCGGTGGCCGAGACCCCCAGGGCCAGAGCCGCCTTCTCGAGCTCGCTGGCCCGCACCGCGGTCAGCTCACCCGATACGCCATGGATGGTCGAGGCCTCACCGCGCGTCAGACACAGCACCGTGGTTCGTGTGCCTGCCCTCGTGAACGCGTCCAGGATGGCGCCCAACCCGAACGACTCGTCATCGGGATGGGCCACGAC
>JBDTVJ010000354.1:0-2711 GCA_040007275.1 Terracoccus sp. | reverse complement strand
CGCGCGTCCGCCGAGACGAGGATGCGGTCGTAGGGGCCCTGGCCGGGGGCGCCGAGCACCCCGGGTACCGCAAGCGAGATGGACGCCCACGGCATCCCGGTCGACGCGACGTTTCGCGCGCCCCAACGGGCGAGCTCGGGCTCGAGCTCAAGCCCGACCACGATCCCCGTCGACCCCGTCAGGTGCGCGAGCAGGGCGGTCGACCATCCCGATCCGGCGCCGATGTCGAGCACACGGTCGCCGGTTCGCACCTCGAGCAGACGCAGCATGGCCGCCACCGTGCGGGGCTGCGAATTGGTCTGACCGTGGCCGATCGCGATCGGTCCGTCGTAGTCGGCCCGATCGACCTCAGTCGATGGCAGGAACAGCTCCCGCGGCACGGCCTCGAACGCCGCATCGACTGCGTCCATGGCCTGCAGTCAACCACCCGCCGGGCTCGCGGACCCACCCGGTCGTGAGGCAACGACGTGCACGAGCGTGCCCAGAGCCCGGTAGGGGTCGGTTGAGCCGAGGCGCTCCTCGACGTCGAGCAGGGTGGCCAGGTGCGCAGCATCCGGCAGGGGCTCGTCCAGGGCCGCGTCGTCGGTCGCCACGCGGATGCCGTACCAGGCAGTCACATCGAGCCCGGCCGCTTCACAGTCGTCTGTCAGAGAGGCCAGCGTGTCTGCGCGCGCGTCAACACCGATCTCGTTGTGGTAGACAGCCGCTCGGCCCTCAGAGCGAGCTTGCGCGACCTCGTCGAGCATGGCCAGGGCGGCGGCCCAATCGCGATGGAGGGCGGGTCGCCACGCCATGGCGTCCTCGTTGCGGGCCACGATCGAGAGGAGGCCGCCCGGTGCCACGCGGCGAGCCAGCTCGGCCACGGCGGCACCCGACTCGGGCAGGTACATGAGCACACCGTGGCAGAGCACCACGTCGTGGGTGGCGGCGTGGCTCGACAGCCTCGCGAGGTCGAAGGCCAGCAGGCTCACCCGGGCGCGCTCGGTGGGGCCCAGGCGCGCGGCGTTTGCCGTGAAGACGGCCCGCATGTCGTGATCGGGTTCGACCGCGGTGACCTCGTGGCCGGCCGCGGCGAGTCGAAGGGCCTGGGTTCCCTGCCCGGCGCCGACGTCGAGCACTCGCGCCGGAGCGGCGGGCAGGTGGCGGGCCAGCTGGCGGGTGACCATCTCCTGCCGCACGACGTTGCGCAGGTTGCCCAGCCGGGCCAACCACGGGTCTCGGCCGGGGGCGAAGCGGTTCGGGCGGTCGGGCGCCCCGTCGGTGTTCTCGTGCTCTGCTGCCACCATGCTTGGAGAACCTACCGAGACCGGTGCCAGCTCAACCCGGATGGCCCACCCGGACCGCGCTGGATATGGTCGGGCCATGACCGATGACGTGCTCACCCCTGACCAGCTCGATGGCATCCGCGACCGCGTTCGGGCCTTGATGCCCCAGGTGCGCGCCGACCTCGAGGCGCTGACGCGCATCCCGAGCGTCTCGGCGAGCAGCTTCGACCAGAGCGAGGTGGCGCGCAGCGCCGAGGCGGTGGCCGCCCTGCTGCGGGCCGAGGGCCTCGACGCCGAGATCATCGTCGAAGGTGGGCGCCCGGCGGTGATCGGTCATGTCGACGGCCCCGAGGGCGCCCCGACCGTGACGCTCTACGCCCACCACGACGTCCAGCCTCCCGGCGACGCGGCCGACTGGGACACGCCGCCGTTCGAGCCGACCGAGCGCGACGGCCGGCTCTACGGCCGCGGCGCCGCCGACGACAAGGCCGGCGTCATGGCCCACGTCGCGGCCCTGCGGGCGCACGCCGGCAACCTGCCGGTCGGTCTGACCATCTTCGTCGAGGGCGAGGAGGAGTCGGGATCACCCTCGCTGGAGACCATCCTCGCCAAGCACGGCGACCGGCTCGCCGCCGACGCCATCGTTATTGCTGACTCGTCCAACTGGGCCGTCGGGTCGCCGGCGCTCACCACGACCCTGCGCGGTGGGGTGCGCGTCATCGTGACCGTGCGCACCCTCGACCACGCGATCCACTCCGGTATGTACGGCGGCGTCGCAGTCGACGCGGTCACGGCGTTGGTGCGCCTGCTCTCGACCCTGCACGACGAGCAGGGGGCCGTGGCGGTGGCCGGGCTCGATGAGAGCGTGGCGGCCGACCTCGACTACGACGAGGCGCGCTTCCGCGAGGAGTCGGGACTGCTCGACGGGACCCAGCTCATCGGCACCGGGTCGATCCTCTCGCGGCTGTGGACCAAGCCATCGATCACGACCATCGGCATCGACGTCACGTCTATCGAGAAGGCCTCCAACACCCTGGCCGCGAAGGCGGCGGCGAAGATCTCGATGCGGCTCGCGCCCACGCAGGACCCGGCCTCCGCCTTCGAACGGCTCAAGGAGCACCTCGAGAGCCACGCCCCGTGGGGGGCGCGCGTCGAGGTGAGTCTCGAGGAGAGCGGTTCCGGCTTCGCGGCCCATGCTGACGGGCCCGCGTACGACCAGGCCCGCGCCTCGTTCGCCGACGCCTGGGGGACCGACCCGGTCGACGTCGGGGTGGGTGGCTCGATCCCGTTCATCTCGAGCTTCGTCGAGCGCTTCCCGGATGCCGCCATCATCGTGACCGGGGTCGAGGACCCCGACACCCGCGCCCACGGCGCCAACGAGTCGCTGCACCTGGGCGAGTTCGAGAAGGTGTGCACGGCCGAGGCGATCTTCCTGGCCCGGATGGG
>JBDTVJ010000353.1:0-2724 GCA_040007275.1 Terracoccus sp. | reverse complement strand
TCAGCAGAAAGCCGCTCGCCCCGGCCGAGAGCCCGGCGAACACGTAGTCATCACGCTCGAACGTCGTGAGGATGATGACCTTCGACAGGCCGGCATCGACGATGTTCGTGGTCGCCTCGATGCCGTCCATGACGGGCATCTGCACGTCCATCAGCACGATGTCGGGTCGCAGGTCGCGGGCCAGCTGCACGGCCTCGGCGCCGTTGGCGGCCTCACCCACGACCTCGAGGTCGGTTTCGACCGACAGGATCAGCGAGAAGCCCGACCGCACGAGCTGCTGGTCGTCGGCGAGCAGCACCCTGATCAGGCTCACGACGACTCCTCCGGGAGCGGCATCCGCACCCTGACCCGGTAGCCGCCGGTGGCGCGGGGCCCGATCTCGCTGACCCCACCGTGGGTGGCGAGGCGTTCGCGAACGCCCAACAGGCCCAACCCGGTTCCCGACGTACCCGCTCGGGGACGCCCCGTGTCGATCACCTCGACCTCGGCATAACCGTGCCGGAACCCGGCCTCGCCGCGGCGGTCGACGCGCACGAAGACCGTGGCGCTGTTCGCTGTGGAGTGGCGTCGCACGTTGGCCAGTGCCTCCTGCACGGTGCGGTAGAGCGAGAGCCCGATGGGGGAGGGCACCGACTCGACCGCACCCGGGCGGTCCTCGACCACCCGGATCTGAGCGTGCAACCCGGACGACTCCGTCTCCCCCACGAGCTTCGGCACGTCGGACAGGGTCGGCTCGGGCGCGCGCGGTTCGCTCGGTTCGGCGTCGCCGGAACGCAGCGTGCCGAGCAGACCTCGCATCTGGGTCACCGCGTCCCGCGACGACGACTCGATCGAGCGCAACGACTGCTCGGCGGTGGCGACGTCGCGACCCATGACGCGTCGGGCGGCGGCCGCCTGGATGCCGATGACCGACACGTGGTGGGCCACCACGTCGTGCAGCTCGCGGGCGATGCGCAGGCGCTCCTCGACGACGGCCTGGCGCTGAAGGTCGAGCGTCTGCGCCTCGATAGTGGCCGCCTGCTCGGCGAGGTGAGCCCGCTGCAGGGCCGCCCTCCACGCGGCCTGACCACCGATGACGGCGCCCCCGAAGTAGAAGACGTTGATGATGAGGGAGTAGGTGACATACGCCACGAGAGGGCTGAAGAGCCCTTGTCGGGGAAGGGGCTTGCCGTTCTGGGTCAGCACGTTCTCGAGCCCCGAACCGACCGCGAACTGCCAGGTGAGCCAGGCGAACATGACCACGACGACGCCCCCGACGACGAACAGCATGGCCTGCCGGTTCCGGGCCCAGGCGACGCCCGTGAAGATCGCGAAGAAGTAGACGACCTGCATCGAGATCGACGACGCCACGGCGGGCAGCGTCAGGCCGACGACCAGGAAGTGCAGTGACAGCCCAGCCATCACGATGATCGGGTAGCGGCGCCGCCAGACGAGCGGAACCGTGCCGATGACGACGACCAGGTGCGGCAGCCAGACGGGTCCGGGGGGCTGACTGAGGCTGTCGAGGCTGCGCAGCACCTCGACCCCCAGCAGGCCCGACACGAGCAGCGCACCGGCGATGAGCAGGTCGACCCGGTGGGTGCGGGCGGGGTCGCCCGGCGCGCGCTCCCAGTCGGCGTCAACGCCGAACCAGGCCTGCACGCGCTCCAGGCGCTGGCGCGATCCGGTGCTCATGGGCCGAGCCTAGGCGCGAGGGTGAGCATCCGACTCCACCGCGCGGGGGAGCCTTCGACGGGTGTCGTCAGAGCTGGACCCCTACGCTGACGCACATGGGAGTCAACGTGCCAGGCCTCGACATCACCGCGATCAGCTCACGGCTGGGCCGGCTACGGGCCGCCGCCGAGGGGGCCGACGTCGGCGCCGTCGTGGTCACCACCGGGTCAGACCTTCGGTACCTGATCGGTGTCGGCGGCACCTCCTTCGAGCGACTCACGGCACTCGTCGTGCCGGCGGCCTCCGACGTGCCGATCGTGTTCGTCTCGCCGGCCCTCGAGTTCGCCGGTCTGGAGCAAGTGCCGTTCGCCGAGCTCGGCATCGAGGTGCGCACCTGGGTCGACGGTGAAGATCCCTACCGGCTCTCGCTCGCCGGACTGCCCCTCGAGCGCGTGGCGGTCTCTGACATGACGCCCGCGCTGCACCTGCTCGCGCTGCGCGACTGCGGAGCCACCGAGCCGGTGCTCGCCGGGCCGGTCATTCGCGAGCTGCGCATGCGCAAGGATGCCGCTGAGCTCGAGCAGCTGCGACTGGCGGGCCAGGCCATCGACCGGGTCCACGAACGCGTCACCGAGCTGTTGCGGCCCAGCCGCACCGAAGCGGAGCTGGCCGTCGACATCGCCCGGGCGATCGTCGAGGAGGGCCACGAGGTGGCGGAGTTCGTCATCGTCGGGTCGGGGCCGAACGGCGCGAGCCCGCATCATTCGGTCAGCGACCGCGTCATCCAGCACGGCGACGTCGTGGTCATCGACATCGGTGGGCCCCTTGCCTCGGGCTACAACTCCGACAGCACCCGCACCTATGCCATCGGCGAGCCGAGCTCCGAGATCAAGGTCACCTACGCTGCGTTGCAGGCCGCGCAGCTGGCCGCGGTCGAAGCCGTGGCGCCCGGGGTGACCTGCGAGGCGGTCGACGCGGCTGCACGGTCGGTACTCGAACAGGCCGGTCTCGCCGACTACTTCATCCACCGCACCGGTCACGGCATCGGGCTCGACGTGCACGAGGAGCCCT
>JBDTVJ010000352.1:0-2728 GCA_040007275.1 Terracoccus sp. | reverse complement strand
GCCGAGCGCAAGCTGGCGGATGCCGGTCTGCGCACCGTGTCGGTGCGCGGCGAGCAGACCTCGAAACAGCGCCAGATCGCCATCGACGCCTTCCAGAACGACCCGGAGGTCGCCGTCGCCGTGTGTTCTCTCACGGCCGCCGGGGTCGGCCTGAACCTGCACGCCGCGTCGAACGTGGTGTTGGCCGAGCTGTCGTGGACGGCCGCCGAGCAGGGTCAGGCGATCGACCGGGTGCACCGCATCGGCCAGGACGAACCGGTGACCGCCTGGCGCATCCTCGCCGCCGGCACGATCGACTCCAAGATCGCCGAGCTCATCGACGCCAAACAGGGGCTCGCCGCCCGCGCTCTGGACGGCAGCGACGAGGAGATCACGTCGGGCGACACCCTCCAGCTCGAGGCGCTCGTGCAGCTGCTGCGCCAAGCCCTGGCCGAGTGAACCCTGCTCACGGGAGGTCGCCCCGAACGGTGGCCGACCATGCCCCGCAACGGGGGATGAGTCAGACCGGCCGGCCCCGAGCATAATGAGCAGTGCCTGAATGGGGTACCGGATTCGAGAGGACTCAGATGCCGTCGATGCGCAGCACGGAGAGCATCTTCCTGCGACTCGAGCGCAGCGGCTACCCCATGGATGTCGCCGGGATCTACGTCCTCGAGGCCGCACCAGAGGGCCCCTTGCCCTTCGCCGACATCAGGGCGGTCTTCGGCCAGCGCCTGGCCGGCTCACCCATCGCCAACCGCGTCATCGCTCATGCGCCACTGCGCATCGGCGAGGACCGCTGGTCCCAGGCGGACTCTGTCGACCTCGACGCCCACATGCACCATCGGGTGGTCCCCGCACCGGGCGACCGGGCCGCGCTGCTGGAGACCGTACTGGAGGTCTCCTCCCAGCCGCTCGACCGTGGCAGGCCGCTCTGGGAGGCCTGGTACCTGACGGGACTGGCCGATGGGCGATCAGCGCTGGTCCTTCGCCTGCACCATGCGGTGATGGACGGCATGGGCATGATCGCGTTGCAGCAGCTGCTCTTCGACATCACCCCCACTCCGGTCTGTCACGACCTCGAGCCAACGCCGATGATCGGGCGGGCGCACCCGTCGTTGCTGCGGCGGGCCGCGGTCGAGATTCCCAGCCGACTGGCGGCCAACACCGTCGCCACGAGCCGGCTCCTGGCCGGTGCCGCCGGTCAGGTGGGTGCCCTGGCCCGGTCGCCACGCTCGGCGCCGATTCGACTGCCGGAGCTACCGGGCTACGTACCCTCACTCACCAACGCCCCGCCCTTGACCCTCTTCAACCAGCACGTCACCGATCCGCACAAGTCGATGGCGCTCGTCAGTCTGCCCTTCGGGCAGGTGCAGGCGGTGCGGGTGCTGGTCCCCGGAGCGACCATCAACGAGGTGCTGCTGGCGCTCGTGGCCGGCACGCTGCGCGACTACCTGGCCGCACACGACGACCTGCCCGACCGACCCATCCGCACCACGTGCCCCGTCAACGTGAGGGCCGCGGGCGACGATGGCCTGCCGGGCAACCACCTCACCACGATGTGGGTTGACCTGCCTGTGCACCTGGCTGACCCCGTGCAACGACTGGCGGCGGTGCATGCGAGCTCGGCCGCGGCCAAGGCCGCCCTGCCCCGGTCTCGGGCAGAATGGGACTCCCTCGCCGACGTTGGGGACCTGTTGCTGCCCGGGGTCGTCTCGGCGGCAATGGCCTTCGCCGGCACCAAGGCCTCGAGCCTCCTGCCGCCCACCCAGAACCTCACCGTCTCAACGCTGGCCGGGCCGCGTCAGTCGCTCTACCTGTCCACCCGCCGCATCGCCAACGTTTTCCTCCGCGGCATCGTGAGCCCACCGGTTCACCTCTTCGTCGCTGCCATCACCTACGACCAGCACGTCGATATCAGCGTCACCACGGCGCGCCAGCTGTGCCCCGACCCACAGGCGCTGGTCGACGGCCTGGCGGCCGAGCTCGATCGGCTCCTGGCCGCCGTCCCCTGACGTCCCTGGCAGGGGATGCCGGTCAGTTGCGACTCAGAGCTCGACGTGCATGATGCGCAGCCCCACTCGCTCGCCCGTGGGCAGCTCGTGGGCTCGAGGTACCGTGCCGACCACCGCGAAGCCGAGGCTCTCGTACAGGCCGATCGCTGACCGGTTGGTCTCGACGACGGCGTTGAACTGCATGGCAGCGTAACCTGACGCCCGCGCCCAGGTCAGCGAGTCGACGACCAGGGCCCGGCCCACCCCCCGCCCACGCGCCGACCGCGTCACCAGGTAGCTCGCCGTGGCCACGTGTGCCCCCGGGCCTGGTCGGTTGCGGCCCATCTTCGCGGCCCCCAGTACCAGGCCGCCGTTCGTCGCCACGCTCGCGCGACCACCCGGACCGTTGTCGAGCCAGATCTCGCGGGCGGCCCTCTCGCTCAGGTCGGTCGGGAAGGGAAAGGTGTCCCCGGCTCGAACGACCTGCTCGATGATCGACCACACCTGCGCCCAGTCCGCCTCGGCCAGATCGCGCACGATGACGGCATCCGGCTCACTCATGGTCACGGAGCCAGACCCTCGGTCACTGCTCGGGCACGTTCGCGTCGAGCTCACCGAGCCACGTCGTTGCGCTGGCGTCAGACGGCATCCGCCAGTCTCCGCGCGGTGAGAGCGACCCGCCGGCCACTACCTTCGGCCCGTTCGGCAGGGCGGAGCGCTTGAACTGGTTGGCGAAGTAGCGGGTGATGAACACC
>JBDTVJ010000351.1:0-2743 GCA_040007275.1 Terracoccus sp. | reverse complement strand
CCCACCCCTCAGCGCCTTCGAGCGCTACCTCACCGACCTCATCGCCGGCTGAGGCTGGACAGGTCGGGTGACGTCGCAGGGCGCACGCTTCGGGCTCCGAATCAGCGGAACCGGGCCGCGAACCGGCCCGGCGTGATGCCAGTGGCCATCCGGAAGTCGCGGGTGAAGTGCGCCTGGTCGGCGTATCCCAGCTCGGCGGCGACGGTGGACAGGTCGGCGTCGCTGTCGCGCAGGCGGTCGGCGCCCTCCTGGAGCCGGCGCCGACGGATCAGCCACTTGGGCGACAAGCCGATGCGCTTGTGCAGCAGTCGTTGCAGGGTGCGCTCCGAGATGTCGAACCGCTCGCACAGGTCATCAACCCGTACCAGGTCAGGTGAGGTCTCGACCAGCTCGACGACAGCGTTGACGAGCTCACCCTCCGCGTCGACCGGCAACCGGGGACGTAGCGCGTCCTCCACGGCCTCGCGGGCCAGCTCCTGAGCCGCGGGTGAGTTCGGGTCGTCGTCCATCACCTCGCGCACCCGCAGGGTCAGCTCCGCACCGCCGAGGCCTATCACTGTCGACAGGTCGACGTGGTGGTCGGTCATCCGGCGTACCGGCTGTGCCGTCAGCAGGTAGCCCGCGGCCGGCGCCAACATCAGGCCCACCGCCCAACCGCGTCCCTCGAGCACGGTGCGGGACAGGCCTGAGCTCACCCCGTAGAAGCGGGCGTAGGTGTTCGAGACGACGATGAGACATACGGGATACTGCAGCACGCTCTGGGGTGAGCTCTGCCCGGGTGGCACCGCCCAGACCGGAATCCAGAAGCGCCGGGCCAGGCTGGCGAGGTCGGGGGACACGCTGGAACGCCGGATCGTGTAGCGACGGTCGGTCGGGTCGACCAGGTGGGCGCGCTCGACGTCGTCGCGAACCCGGCCACGCACCATCGGCATGTGTCGGAAACTATCAAGACCGGTGCACAGGCGGGTGCCTACGCTCGAGACGGAAGCCATCGAAGGAGCAGACCAATGACCGTCACATCCGACCGCTACGCCCAGCTCACCGACCGCTTCGGCGTCGTTGTCGACTCTCTGGCCCCACCTGACTGGGACGCCGCTTCACCCTGCGACGGCTGGGCGGCCAGAGACGTGCTCAATCACGTCATGAGCACCCAACGCGACTTCCTCGCCCAGCACGGCGTCGACGCAGGCAGCAGCATCCCTGCGAAGGTTGACCCGGTGCAGGCCTGGCACACACACGACCGCCGCCTCCGCGAGCTGCTGGCAGACCCGGCCGTGGCTGACCTCGAGTACGACGGGGTCTTCGGCCGTTCGACGATCGGAGCGGCCATCACCACCTTCTACGGGTTTGACCTGCTCGTGCACCGCTGGGACCTCGCCCAGGCGGCTGGGCACGACGAGACTCTGGATGCCGCTGAGCTCGACACGATCGAGGCCTCTGCCGACGGGTTCGGCGAGCATCTCTACGGTGAGGGCGTCTGCAAACCTGCGGTCGAGGTGCCCGGCGGCGCCGACCGCCAGGCCAGGGTACTGGCCCGCCTCGGACGGCGTTCGAGCGTGACCACCGCCTGACCCTCGCATCGGGAACTGCGAGTCGCGCAGGAGTGCCAGCCCGACTCGAGGCTGGCGTGATCGACTGCGATACGAGCGAGGAGATCTCGCACCCTCAGGCTCGATGCCAGCCGCTAGCCCTGACTGATCGCGCGCACCGGCGCCAGAATTCCGTAGTCGCGGATCTTGCGGTAGATCGTCGCGCGCGACATACCCAGGGCTTTCGCTGCCCGGGTCTTGTCGCCGTGTGCCTGCTGGAGCGCTGCGACCACTGCGTCGCGCTCGAGCGCCTCGATGTGCGTCAAACGCCGTCGACTGACCGTGCGGGCAGCAGGAGGCAGGTCTTCGAGCACGATCTCACCCGAGCGGCGGTGCGCCGCGATCTCGTGGAGCACGCCGTCGAGCTCTGTCACGTTGCCGGTCCAGCTTCCTCTCATCATCGTCGCGATCACCTCCGCCGGGTAGGTCAGGTGGCCGTGGGGGTCGACCCGCCGCAGCAGGTGGGGGACGAGAAGGGGCAGATCGCGCAGGTGCAGTCGAAGCGGGGGCACGTCGACCGTGCGGGGGAAGAGACCGAGCAGCGGAAGGAGATTGAGCTCGTCAGAACCGATCGCGAGCGTCGTTGCCACCCAACGTAGCTCACTGCCGTTCGTCGCCCGGGCGCGCTGCAGTGCGTCGGCGGTCGCATTGAGCCGGTTGACGTCCAGAGCCTCCGCGTGAGTGATGACGAGCCCGGTGGAGCTGCCATCGAGAGCAGCCGACAGCTCTGCGGCCCAGCCGGACGCCGTGTGCGCGACCGCAGCGTCGAGCACCGTGACCTGGCTGCCGGGATGGAGGCGAAGGTGGACCGCTCGCAGCACGGCGAGCTTGCCGACGCCCCGCTCGCCGCGCACGACGAGCCACTCATCGTTGCGAGCGGCCGCTTCGACCTCACGACAACAGTGCGCCCACACCGGATCGGTGCCCACGATGCCCGGCAGACCGGCGTCCGATGGGTGCTCGATGTTCGGACGCCGGCCGGACCATGCCTCCGCAAGGCTGACGCTGACGACCGTTCCCTTCTCACCCTCGCCCACGGACTGTGCTTGCATGCGCGCTCGCGCACCAGAGGGAAGGTCGACGTCGATCTGGCGGCTGCCGCCGTTGACCAGCGACTCGAGGGCGTGCGTCACCATCGCCGACTGGTCGTCGGG
>JBDTVJ010000350.1:0-2746 GCA_040007275.1 Terracoccus sp. | reverse complement strand
GATGTTCGCCGACGGCTACGTCCAGCTACTGGGCCACATCGAGGAACGAGACCAGGCGCGCGACCCGCGCGCGGCACTCATCGATCTTGTCCGAGACCTGGTGCTTGTTCTCCAGCATGAGTGCCGTGCGCCACCAGATGCTCTTCCAGCGATCCCTCCCCGGCTTCGAACCATCACCGCAGGCCTACGCGCCCTCGCTGGAGTTCTACCGACGCGCCACCGCCCTGTGTGCCAAGGCCGGCATCACGACCGAAGCCGACATCGACCTGTTCAGCGCTCTGATCAGCAGGATGGCCCACCAGCAGGTCGCCAACGACCCCGCCGGCCACCGCTGGGCCGGCCACGCCGAACGAGCCGTCGACATGCTCCTCGCAGCCGACCGGCATCCGACCACGCAGCCCGCCCGGCAGCCCACCCGACGATCCCCCAGGCCCACCACCTGACATCCCCCGTCTCATCGAAACGAAAGGAAGATCGTGATGGGTACCACGAGCACCGCTGGAGTCACCCGCATCAACCGCACGCAGGCCCGGGTTCTCGCCTCGGTCGAGTTCAAGAGGTTCGCAGCGCTGACCGCTTCGCTGACCCCGAAGGAGTGGACGACCGACACCGACTGCGTCGGCTGGGACGTGCGCACCAAGGTCCAACACGTTCTCGGCTCCGCCGACGCCCAGGCCTCCCCGTTGGTCTTCCTCCATCAGCTGCGCCGTGGCCTGCCCTTCAACAAGGAGATCGACTCCCACCACTGGGTCGACGGCCTCAACGAGCTTCAGATCCGCGAGCGCTCGGGGCTGAGCGACGACGGGCTGGTCGCGCAGCTCGAGGCCGTCGGCGAGAAGGCCGTCAAGGGCCGGTTCAGCACTCCGCTGCCGATGCGCTACACCCCGGTCCCGTTCGGCGGCCCGATCGGCTGGAAGCCGGTGAACTACCTGCTCGAAGTGGGTTTCACCCGCGACACGTGGGCGCACCGCGTCGACATCCACGCCGCCATCGGCCGGCCCATGCAGCTTGACCCCGCCCACGAGGGACGTCTGGTCGCCGTCATCGTGCAGGAGTGGGCGGAGCTGCACCGAGAACCGTTCGAACTACACCTGACCGGCACCGCCGGCGGCACGTTCAGCCAGGGCGAGGGCGGCGAGCACGTCGAGATGGATGCGCTCGACTTCATCCGCACCCTGGCCGGGCGGCTGCCTGGCACAGGTGTGATGCGCCACCCGCTGCCCCTGTGACCCAGCAGCCCGCACACCTCGATCGAAAGGAACGATCATGACCACCACCGCCTTGACCAGCTCGACCGCCCACGAAGACCCCCGCGCGCTCCTTCAGCACTTCATCGACGACGTGGTCAACGCCCAGGACCTCGTTGGTGCGCTGGTCGAAAGGGTCGCCGAGACCTTCGTCGAGCTGAACCCGCTCCCCGGCCAGGGTCCCGGCCGCGCCGGCCGGGCTGACGCTCTCGCCATGATGTTCACCGGCTTCCCGGACCTGCGCTGGACGATCCACGACACACTCGTCGAGGGTGATCGGGTGATGGGCTTGTCCACCTGGACTGGCACGCACGAGGGCATGTTCATGGGGATCCCAGCGACCGGACGCACCGTCACGATCGAGGCCTGGACGATCGACCGCTTCCGCGACAGCATCTTCGCCGAGAGCCGCATCCTCATGGACGTCGCCGGCCTCCTCGGCCAGCTCGGCGTCCTGCCGACCTCAGCAGCCGCCTGACGGCATCTGCGGAACGCGGCGTCTCCGACGTCACGAGACTCCGGCCCGGTGCCCAGGTCTTGACCGACAACCCCACGAGACGGGAGGCCACCGGGTTCCGAGACGCGGCGCCGAGGGCGAGCGCCATCCTGCCTCGCGGGCAACGGGGGACGCCCGCAACAGGCGCTGGACGAGGGGTCGATCAGCCGGCGCGGCAACGCTACCTTTGGCCATGGTGACCTTTGGCTGCCACGGCAACCAGGGCCCCTTCACAGAGCAACGGGTCTGTCCAAGGCTGCTGACCCGCCGCTGTGCCCGCGCAGAGGAAGTGGTGAGCCAGATGGCAGAACTCAAGGTCGGCGATCTAACCGTGTGTCAGGTGACTCGTGTCACCAGCTCGGTCGCCCTCGTGACCGCTCAGGGAATGCCCGGCGTCATCCGCGGCCCGAGTGGTTCACGAGCCTCGGTGGGCGAGCATCTGAAGATTCGCGTTACCGATTTCGACGGTGACGGCACCCGCTTCATCGCGGTCCGTTTCGGCGACAGCTGAGACCTCCCGGCGTCGACATCAACAAGGAGTGCTCATGAGCACGGAATCCTCGACGGACAAGGCGGCGGCTCTCCTCGCGCTGCACGCCGGTGCCGGCTTCGTGCTACCCAACGCGTGGGATGCCGGGTCCGCCCGCATCCTCGAGCAGGTCGGCTTCCCCGCCATCGCCACGACCAGCGCCGGTATCGCGTGGTCCTGCGGAGTGCCTGACGGGGAGGTGTTAGGACGCGACAGGATGCTCGAGCACGTCGGTCGGATCGTGGCCGCAGTGGACGTGCCGGTGACCGCAGACCTCGAAGCCGGGTACGGCGACACCCCGGACGAGGTGGGCCGCACCGTCGCCCGGGCCGTGGAGCTCGCAGCAGTGGGCGGCAACCTCGAGGATGCCGGGCCGGGTGGGCTCTTCGGCATCGATGAGGCGGTGGACCGTCTCGCGGCCGCCCGGGCCGCGGCCCCCAGCGGCACCTTCGTGCTGAACGCCCGCACTGACAC
>JBDTVJ010000349.1:0-2747 GCA_040007275.1 Terracoccus sp. | reverse complement strand
GGTCGAGGGCTGGGTCGAGGGCACTGTCAGCGAGCACCCGGTGCAGACGGCGGCGGTACGACGGGGCGACCTGCCGCGCCGGAACGGAGAGACGAGTTCGATGTTTGCCGGGGTGGCCGACCAGACCGATCGGCCAGTCGAGCACATGCACCGCACACAAGTCAGTGGCCGTGGCGCGGGAGTAGGACGCCGCCCGACGGTAGGCCGCGCGAGAGGCGCTCGAGTCGTCGACGGCCACGATGACGCAGTTCTTCACCACGGTCATGACAGTCCTGCGTACGACCTCGTCGCCGGAGCGGGCCGGGCGGCGCCCGTGTGACCGAGGCCCCCGTGTTCTGACAGGTAGTGGCACATGGTGCAGAGCCTCGCTGTCGGCAGCATCGCCAGCCGTCGCTGCGCGATGGCCTGGCCACAGCCCGAGCACGTGCCGTAGGTGCCGGCCTCGAGGCACTCCAGGGCGCCTTCAATGTCGGCGAGCGCAGCCTGCGCGGCGACGGTGAGCAGGTGGTTGACCTGCAGGCGTGCCTCGTCGACGTTCGCCAAGGCCTCCGCAGTGCTCACCACCAGCTCCCGCAGCTGCTCGACCCGGAAGCGTCGCTGCGCACGGAGGTCGAGCAGTACGGCCCCGACGCCGGGACCGACGGGGGTGGTCGTCTCGTGCGGGGTGAACCCCAGAGTGGTCAGGTTGCTGGTCAGGTGCATGCCATCCCTCTTTGGCCGGTGTTGGTAGCCGGGGCCGCCGCGGCCTGGTCGCTGGGCGACAAGGCCGCGGCGCCCTCGCCGGGCGAACCGGAGCGCTCGTCACCAGGCGCGGTTGCGCGCCTCGTGTCGATGCGGCAGCTCGCAGGTCGCGCTCAGGCCCTGATGGGTGAAGCCACAGCGCTCGCACCCTCGGTAGCGCAGACTTCCCTGCGTGGTGTGCTCGTAGATGCGCGACCACAGGTCGATCAACCTGGCCATGCGACACCTCCTTCCGTCAGCCGCAACTGGCCGTTGCGGTAGGCCCTATTCTCGCTCACCACCTCGATGCCCACCAGTGGCAACGCCAGCGAGGTTCCACTGCCCTTCACTGCCGGCATCCGGCAATGAGACACTGGGCGCCTGGTCAGGAGGGGCTCGCCATGGCGGTTGATGAGGTGCAGGGCTGGCTGTCGAGGGTGGCCAGCAAGGCGGCTGCCGACACGCACGCACCCGTCGAGCTGCTGGGAGAGTACCTCGACATCCTCGCCGACGCGGCCCTGTCCGGCCGTCGACCGAAGCGGCACGAGCTGGATGCCGTCCGCCGGCTCGGTCGCAGCGCCGCCGAACAGGGCATCGACGCCAATCAGGCCGTTGACCTGTATCTCTCCGCGGCGTGGCGTCTGTGGCAGGGCCTGCCAACCATCGTGCAGTCACCCCGCGAGCGCGAGGAGGTGCGCACGGCGGCCGAAGCCGTACTCCGCGTCATCACCGATGCCGTCGGGGTGCTTGTCGAGGGCCACCAGGCCGCTCGACGGCAGATGATCCGTCACGAGGAGTCGGCCCGGCGTGAGCTCGTCGACGACCTGCTCCGCGGCGGCACCGACGTCTCCCATCTGGTCGAGCGAGCCGAACCGTTCGGGCTGTACCTCGGGGGCAGCCACCAGGTGCTCCTGGCCGCCCAGGTTACGCCCGTTTCCCACCTCGACGATGTGGCCGCGACCATGGAGCGCGTTCTGGTCGGTCGTCTCGGTGATCGTGACGTGCTGGTGGCCACCAAGGACAACGTGCTCGTAGTGATCCTCCCCGGGGAGCCGCGCGATGGTTTCTCCGGCCCTCTCATCGGCGACCCGGCCACCTACCTGCACACGCGCCTGACCCGGGGCGGCGGGGGGCGGTGGCAGGTCACCTCCGGCCGGCCGTACCTCGGGGCCTACGGGGTCGCGCGCTCGTACGAGGAGGCGCGAGAGGCGGTCGTGCTGGCCCACCGTCTCAAGCTCGACGACGACGTGATCGCGACCCGCGAGCTGCTCGTCTATCGCGTGCTCGGCCGCGACCAGGCGGCCCTCGTCGACCTGGTGCAGGCGTTCCTCACGCCGCTCGCCCTGGCCCGTGGCGGTGCCGAGCCGCTGCTCGCCACCCTCGATGCCTACTTCGGCACAGGAGCGGTGGCGGCCGAAACCGCCCGCCGTCTGCACGTGTCGGTGCGCACGGTCACCTATCGTCTCGCGCGCATCCACTCCCTGACCGGTCATGACCCCGCCGATCCCGAACAGCATCTGGCCCTACACATGGCCGTCCGCGGGGCGCGGTTGCTCGACTGGCCGGCGAAGCCACTGCCGTGACGGCCTCCCTGGTGAACGTGGCGGACGAGGGTCTGCGGGGTCGGTCGTGCCGCACGCTAGCCTCGTGGTGTGAGGGCTGAGATGGCCTGACCCGACCGGTGACTGGGAGGTTGAAGCAGTGACAGCCGACCTTCGTGATCGTCAGTTCCAGCAGTGCTGTGATGCGCTCGACCAGGTCAGCGCCGACGCTCCGACCCTGTGCGAGGGATGGGCGGCGCACGACCTGGCCATCCACCTGTGGACCCTCAAGCATGATCCGCTCGGCTGGCCCGGCATCGTGCTTCCGGCGCTGGCCGCAACCGCAACCCGGCGCGCTGACCGCATCCGACGCCGTTGGTCCTACGTCGAGCTCGTCGCGAGGCTACGAGCCGAGCGGGGCGACATGGCCTGCATGCCCTTCGATCGGTTCGGTGGCCATCGGCACGCGTTGGGCGAGTACTTCGT
>JBDTVJ010000348.1:0-2748 GCA_040007275.1 Terracoccus sp. | reverse complement strand
ACGCCGGCGGCGGCATCCTCGGACTCTCACTAGACTCGCGGCATGACGGCGCCGACGGTCTTCGTGCTCTCCGGTCCGAACCTGGGCAGGCTCGGCACGCGAGAGCCCGAGATCTACGGTTCCGACACCCTCGATGACGTGCACGAGGCCGTCGACCGTGAGGCGCGCGACCTCGGCCTCGTCGCCGACTGCCGCCAGACCAACCACGAGGGCGAGCTCATCGACTGGCTCCATGAGGCCGTCGACGTGGGCGCCGACGTCGTGCTCAACCCGGGTGCCTTCACGCACTACTCGTACGCCGTGCGCGACGCGTGTGCGATCGTGACCACGAGCGGTCGCAGCCTGGTCGAGGTGCACCTCAGCAACCCGGCATCCCGCGAGGAGTTCCGGCACACCTCGGTGGTCGCCGGCGTCGCCACCGGCACGATCGCCGGGTTCGGGCTGCAGTCGTACCTGCTCGCGCTGCGTGCCCTCGTCTGACCGAGGTCACCCGGAAGTCATCCCAGGTACGGGTGCTCCCGGGCCATCCAGCATCAATCGGCAGATCAGTCTGCGTTCGCTGTCGTCAGAGCAACAGCAGACGCAGACTGATCCGCAGACTGATAGCAAGGGATGGTCTAGCCGGAGATCAAGCGGCGGATCAGTCTGCGGTGGGCGTCGGGCCGAGCGGGCCGGGCAGTGGCCGGCTGTGCACGATCGTCGTCTCCGACACGGCCCGGGTCAGCACCACGTAGAGGCGACGTAGACCGGTTCGTTCGTCGGGCTCGGCCGCTGCGATGGCGGCCGGTTCGACCACGACGGTGCGGTCGAACTCCAGCCCCTTGGCGACCGTGGCGGGTACCAGCTCGACCTGGGGGTCATCGTCGTCGCCAGGCTGAGGACCGTCACGGTCGAGACGCCGGTGCCGGATGCCGCGGGCGGCGAGGTCGGCCGACAGGGCGTCCACGAGGGCGTCGGGCGCGATGACCCCTACCGATCCCGGCTCGCGTGCCGCTCGCACCACCGCGAACCCGATCTCGCGATGCAGCTGGTCACCGGCTACCGCACGAACCTCCAGCCGACCCGCGTTCTCGCGCACCGACCGGGGCGCCGCCAACCCCGGCGCCATCGCCGGGAGCAACCGGGCCGCGTAGTCGATCACGGCGGCCGGAACCCGGAACCCGCGGTCGAGCACCACGAGATCGTGCTCCTGCTTGCCGAGGTGAGACATCGTCGCCGTCCACGAGGTGGTCGACCACGGAGTGGTCCCCTGGGCGATGTCACCGAGCACGGTGAGCGAACCCGACCCGGCGCGACGTCCGACGGCCCGCAGCTGCATGGGGGAGAGGTCCTGCGCCTCGTCGAGCACGACGTGACCATGGCTGCGTCCGCGCCCCAGCAGATCGCCGATCTCGTCGAGCAGCGCCATGTCAGCGGAGGTCCAGCGCGCCGCCCCCTTGGATCGGACCGGCTTGTGCCACGACAGCAACCGCTGCTCGTCGTCGTCGAGGATGCCGTCGGCGGCATCCGCGAGACGGGCCGGGTCAGAGAACAGCCCGTGGAGCACGGCGGCCGGGTCGAGGGCCGGCCACAGACTCTTGACGTAGGCCCGCATCGGGGCGGAGCGGGCCACGGCATCCTGAACCCGGTCGTCGGTGATCTCGCCGGATCGTTCCATGTCGAGCAGCAGGTGGTGGGCCAAGCGCTGGGGGAGCAGTTCGCGAGCGGTGCCGTAACGCACGTCGCGACGGTGCAGCTCATCGAGGATGCCGGCCACCTCGGCGGCCGGCAGACGCCACCGGCGCACGCCGCGCGGCACGACGAGTGGTTCCTCCGGGCGCTCGACCCTGTTCCATACGGCGCGCTCGAGCACGCGTGCGAGCCTCGGGTCGCCCTTGAGGACGGCGACAGCGGTGGTGTCGCTCGCTCGGACCGGTCCATGGCCCAGCAGGCTCTCGATCGTCGAGTGCTCGACCCGTACCTCGCCAAGAGAAGGCAGCACGGCCCCGATGTGGTCGAGGAAGGCCCGGTTCGGTCCGACGACGAGCACGCCGCTGCGCTCGAGGCGCGACCGGAAGGAGTACAGCAGCCAGGCGGCCCGGTGCAGGCCGACCGCGGTCTTGCCGGTACCGGGCGCGCCCTGCACGCAGACCGTCACGCCGAGGTCGCTGCGCACGACCTCGTCCTGTTCCGGCTGGATCGTCGACACAATGTCGCGCATCGGCCCCATCCGGGGTCGTTCGATCTCCGCGGCCAGCAGTGCACTACGCCCGTGCTCGGCGTCACCCGTCGACAGCGAATCCGGCGGGGCGGCATCTCGCGGGCGGGCGAGCACCTCGTCCTCGAAGGCGGTGAGCCGGCCGTGGTCGACGCCGAAGCGACGGCGGCGCACGACTCCCATGGGGTCGGCAGCCGAGGCCCGGTAGAACGCCCCCGACACCGGTGCCCGCCAGTCGACGACGACCGGGTCGCCGGCGTCATTGGTGATGTGTCGCCGGCCGATGTGGAAGCTCTCGCCGAGGTCAGCGCTCTCGATGCCCTCGATGCCCTCGATACCCTCGGCGAGGTCGATGCGACCGAAGAACAAGGTGGTGCGCGGGTCGTCCTGCAGCGAGGCGACGCGCCGGGCCAGCATTGCGCCGAGGGCTTCGGCCGACACGGCGTCGCTGGCCCGGGCGGCATCCAGTGACTGCGCCAGCTCACGCATACGGCGCAGCTGAGCCCGGGCGTCCACGAGAAAGGCCTGCTCGCGATCCAGCTCGCTCGGCT
>JBDTVJ010000347.1:0-2750 GCA_040007275.1 Terracoccus sp. | reverse complement strand
CTAGAGGCGGCTCCCTACTGTGGAGCGGTGGCGGACTTGGACTGCTGGCCGACGGCCTTGCCGATCGTCACCGATCGTCTGGCGCTGTAGCCGCTGCGCGTGAACCACGCCGGCCAGATGGCTGTTGCCCAGCGACCCTCACCTATCCATTCACACCGGTGGCGGACCCGCCAGCGGTCAACAGTTGGCCACCCGCTTTGCCCGGCAGATCCTCGGCCGTTCGCCCGACGGCGCGCAGCGTTGGTGCAACGGGGTGATACGGCGACGCTCAGGCCACGCCGTCGGGTACGTCCAGGCCACCGAGGCGGTGGGCGCAATGGTCGCCTGGCTGTACGAGGCGGGGTCGACCAGTTGTCGCGCATGTCCATCCCGACTACGTCGCATCGTCGGCGGTGGCCGCGCGCGCAGGGTTGCGAGCCACCGACGTGCTCATCGACGGCGAGGTGCGCTGGCATGGGTGAGCACCTCTTGGTGAGCGACAGTTCGAGCTCCCGCCCATCCGCCGCGTACGGGCGGCTGCGAGCACCAGGTGATGCCACCCTGCCCCTCATGGTTGGTGGACCTGCTGCGAGCGTGTCGTCCTGCAAGCGCACCCCACATCGCCAGGTCCGGCTTGAGGCCGGCGGGTTCAGGCCGCGACTACACCCTGAATTGTGAAGAGTCAGAGAACAGCCATCGACGCTGGTGGGCGACCTCCTGCCCCCTGTCGACGAGGGAGATCGGCCCACTGAGGGAGGTTGATGAACGTCGCCACCCGCTCACCCTGCTGACTCCGAGCCGGTCGAGACCAGCCCGCTCCACCGCGAGCTGGCCGACCACCAACTGCTGGTCTGAGCCGAGGAGGATCAGGCCACCAGAACGGAGCCCGTGGCTGGGCGGTCGCCCGTGTCTGAGCCCGCGCCGTTGGTGTCGAAGGCGCGGTTCACGTCCACTTCGCGCCCGTCGACGTCGGCGGCGGGGCGTGAGCCCGTGGCAGTCTCTGACCGGCGCATGACGGTGCGCAGGCGCCAGGCGGCGTAGACGGCGACCAGGCTGATCACGACGTGCAGGGCGAGGAACCCGTTCGCGAGCCCGGCTCCGAGCAGGGCGCCGGCCACGAGCGGCCCGAGCGCCGAGAAGGTCGTCTGGATGGCGTTGAACGTACCGAGGGTGCGCCCCACCATCCCGGCCGGCGCGAGGCTGGCCGTCAGGGGGTTGAGCACTGGCGAGTACATCGTCTCGCCTACGGCGAAGATGCCGAAGGTGGTCACGAACAGGGCCGAGGCGATGGCCGGGTCGAGCTGGGCGACCGAGAGGACGACCCAGGAGAGGGTCCAGATGACCCCGACGGTCATGAGCAGCGACCCTGCGGAACGCCGAGCCGTTAGGCGCACCACGACCACCTGCAGCGCCACGATCACGATGCAGTTGACGGCGGCGGCGAGGCCGATCGTCGTCTCCTTGACGTCGAGCACCGTGAGCGCGTAGGCGGGCAGGCCCGCTTCGAACTGAGCGTAGAAGCCAAGGGCGAGGGCGACCGTGACGACGGCGGTCCAGCGCAGGGCGGGCACGGCGAAGATGCGGCGGAGCCCGTCGAGGGTGCTGAGCCGGGTCTCAGCGGCACCGGCGCCGCCGGCGGCGAGGTCGCTCGGGTCCGCGCTGGGAGCGCCGAGACCCGCGAGGTAGATGAGCACGGCCGAGACCACGAAGCCGGCACCGGCCGTCGCGAAGGCCATCCTCATCCCGTCGGGGCGCGAGAGGTCGACGAACATGCCGGCGACGAAGGCGCCGATGGCCATGCCGACCGCTTCGGCAGTGAACTTGTAGGCGAAGATCTTGCGCCGCTCCTCGGGCCCGACCCAGCGCAGTACGAGCACCGATGCCGCTGGTACCGCGGCCGAGAGACCGAGCCCGAAGACGAACATGCCGAGCAGGAACGTCGGGGCGGTCTGGTCGAAGATCAGGCTGGCCACGCCGGCCGCGGCGATGATCTTGGCGAACACCACGACGATGACCGGGTTGATGCGGTCAGAGAGCCGACCGCCCAGGGGGGCGGCCACGAGGGCACCGACCGAGAAGAGGGTGCTCGCGAGGGCCGCGGTGAGCGCGCCCCAGCCGCGGGTGTTCGCGGCGTAGGCGTACTGGTAGGGCAGCACCGTGCCCCAACCGAGCATGCCGATGGCGGAGGCGATGATGAGCAGACGAGTACGCATGAGTGTTCACACCCTTGGTGGTGTTGGTGGCGGTGGTGGGGAGCGACGCTGCCTCGACCCACGGGAAATTCGAACTCGAAGTTCGACTTCGAAATATTAACACTTCATCGGGACATGTGACAATGCGGCCATGGCAGCCAATCGGCGATCGATCCAGGATCAGCACTCTGACGACGTGGCCACCTACGTCGCGGCCGGTGGCGAGGAGACCGTGCAGCGGGTCATCACCGCCGTCTACGGAGTGACCAAGAAGCTCGACCAGTGGTACAACCGCCAGTTCGCCGACCTCGAGCTGAGCCAGGGGGAGTGGGCGGTGCTGGCCGCCCTCGCCAAGGCCGGCGACACGTGTCTCACCCCGAGCCAGCTCGCCGACCTCTCGAGCGTCGCGCCGTCGTCGATGACCCACCGGCTCGACAAGATGACGGGGCGCGGCATCCTGCAGCGTCGCCCCGACGAGTCCAACCGCACGCGCACGCTCGTCTCCCTCACCAAGGAGGGCTGGATGCTGTTCAGCGCGGCTGTCCGGGAGGCCAACGTCGTCGAGAGCGACACCCTGCG
>JBDTVJ010000346.1:0-2751 GCA_040007275.1 Terracoccus sp. | reverse complement strand
CGATCACGGCCGGATGCCGGTCGTGTGCTCCGTTCCAGATGCGCCGGGCCCGGTCGTAGTCGGGGTCAGCCGGCAGCACCGCGGTGCCGCGCAGACCGTCAGCGAACTCCGCAAGAGTGGCCGTCCCGATCGGGCCCGGCGCGCGCTGGGTCTGGTTCTGGGTCGCGTCCTGGGTCGTGGTCATGGTTCCTCCTGATAGGTTTCACGTTCGAAACCGACGCTAGAGATAGGGACTCAACGAGAACTCAACACGATCTCAGCGGGCGTCCACGGCGAGCCGCTCGGCGGGCACGGTGCCCTGCCAGGTGGCCACCACGGTGCCGTTCGGCGCAGGACCTCGTAGAGGTCAGTCGACCGGAGGCACGACCCCTGCAGAGCTCGATCGTTCGCTGGACCCGCTGCTTGCCGAGATACCCACCCGCGGAACCGAACCGGACCCACACGAACACCGAGTTGAACTATCGATCTCGCAGCCGCTGCACTGATCAGCCCCGGGGAGGGTCGGCAGTCAGTCCAGCGCTACACGGCGCAGCGCGGCCAGGGTGCGCTCGACATCGTCATCGGTGGTCGACCAGTTGCTCACCGAGATCCGGAGCACCGATCTCCCCTGCCAACGCGAGCCGGAGGTCCAGGCAGTGCCGTCGGCGAGCATGCGTCGTACGACGCGCTGGGTGCGCTCGTCGCCGCCGAAGCTGGCGGTCACCTGGGTGAAGACCACCTCGTGCAGCACCTCGGCGCCGGGGATTTCTGCGATCCCCTCGGCGAAGCGCGCGGCATGGCCGGCCATCCGCTCCACCAGGTCGGCCACTCCCTGGCGTCCGAGGGCCCGGAGCACGGCCCAGACGGGGAACGCCCGCCCGCGCCGAGATAGTTCTGGCACCTTCTCGAAGGGTTCGCCGGCATCGTCGCGGATCAGGTAGGCACCTTGCATCCCCATGGCCGAGCGCAGCGCGGCAGGGGCGCGCACCGCGATCACGCCGCAGTCGTAGGGAACGTTGAGGGTCTTGTGGGCGTCGGTGGACCAGGAGTCGGCCTTGGCGTACCCCTCAACGAGGTGGCGGTACGCCGGCGTGGCCGCGGCGAAGAGCCCGAAGGCACCATCGACGTGAACCCACGCCCCGTGCTCGTGGGCCAGCGGGATCGCCTCGGCGAACGGGTCGAAGGCGCCGGAGTGCAGGTTGCCGGCCTGCAGCACCACGATCGTCGGTCGTCCGTCGCCGGAGTCAAGCGCCGCGGCCAGCGCCGCGGGATCGAGGCGCCCCTGCCGGTCAGCCGCGACAAGCTCCGGCTGGCCGAGGCCGAGATAGCGCAGGGTCAGGTCGACGGTGTCGTGCCGGTCGGCGCCGACGAGCACCCGGACCCCGGGCGACCCCGCCAGCCCCCGGGCGGCGAGGTCCCAGCCGGCCCGGCGGAGCACCTCATCGCGCGCGGCCGTCAGCCCGGTGAAGTTGGCCATCGTGCCGCCTGTGGGGAACCCGACGCTGGTGCCCCCGGGCAGGTCGAGAAGGTCGACCAGCCAGTCCCCGGTCAGCTCCTCGACGGCGGAGTGGGCTGGGGTGACGGAGCGCAGGCCGGCGTTCTGGTCCCAGGCGCTGGTGAGCCAGTCAGCCCCGAGAGCCGCCGGGTGGGTGCCACCGATGACGAAGCCGAAGAACCGCCCCGACGGCATCCCTGTCAGCCCGGGAGCGCAGGCAGTGGCGAGCAGGTCGACCACCTCGTCTGCCGGCGTTGGGCCGTCAGGGAGCGTGCGGCCGAGTCGATCGGCAACCGCCTCGATCCCGGCGCGGGCTGGAATGTCTCGGGTGTCCAGGGACTCCAGCCAGGTGAGGGCATGGGCGTGGGCGCGGTCAAGCGCCTCGGCTACGTGTTCCATGAACTTATGGTGTCCCGACCGGACCACACGGTGAGGCACCGGTCCCCCTCAGCCCGGGGGAGGCGCTGATGGTCAGCGCTGACAGCGCCGCGTTGCCGCGATCCAGAACCACGGCCGGCCCGCCGGTGCCCCGAAGGATGTCGGCACCGGCGACGTGGGCGAGGCCGAGGCTGGCTGACGGCACAGACGCAGAAGAGCGCCTCGACATCGTGGTTGACACGGAACACTCCTGGTGAAGGCGGAAGAAGAATTGGGGTTGTTCAAAGGCCCCGGCTCGGCAGCGAAACAGCCGTGGCCACGCGACGTCGTTCAGGGTGTCGTGGTGCGACAACACCCTCTCAGGCAAGGCCCCGCATCGAAATGGGCGGCGCCGGCGACCAGTCTTGCGCGGTCCGGTCACCGAGGTTCGTTCGTTCGCGTGCTCACCCTCGACAGGGAGTTGCCTACACCGGCAGCGATGCCCTGTGGGCGTCGCTGCCGGTTCCTCTCCCCCGTCACGGTGCGGCGTGGTGTGTTCGGGTGGTGGCGGGTCAGGGGCGGAAGCGGCCCAACGGGCCGTCGGTGTCGGCGAAGGAGCCCGTGTTGAGCACCTGCACGCCGGCGTTGTGTTCGCCGTTGAACGGCGTGGTGGCGCCCGGGCAACCGGCCTTGAGCGCGTCAGCCGGGCTGTTGAACCAGATCCCCACGTGGAAGGTGTGAACCGGCCCGAACGCCGGGTTGGTGGTGGCGTCGGGCGTCGGCGTGGAGTGCACCGACGGGGCCGGCGCCACCCCGGGGGCGATCGCGAACGTCTCCTGGCTGAAGCGCCCGACGTACTCCACGTCGGCCTTGCCGAGGCCGTTCGACTCCAGGTCACCCTGGTACCACGACACCCCGAA
>JBDTVJ010000345.1:0-2758 GCA_040007275.1 Terracoccus sp. | reverse complement strand
GCCGGGTCGTACACCAGCGCCTCCTTCCGGGTCATGCCCTGGGCCAGCCCGCGCACCTCCTCGAGGCTGCAGCCATCGCGCAGCCGCAGGCCTCCGGAGGCCAGCCCCCGCACCAGGGAGTCGATCACGACGTAGCCCCGTCGAGAGGACACGGGGTCGCACCAGGTGATCTCGAGCAGCGAGGTCACGCCTGTTCGCCTGACCTGGGCTGTGCGGCCGGCGTGTGGTGCCGCACGTGGATGACGGTCGGGCGGTCGGCGACGAGGGCCGAGGTGACCGCCGCGGTCAGCTCGAACGGATCGACGACGGTGGTACCGAGGCAGCCGAGCGAGCGCCCGAGCGCCGCGAAGTCGGGGGCGTCGAACGTGACGGCGTGCACCGGGTCGCCGCGTTCGACCATCTCGTCACGGATCTCGCCGTAGCCGCAGTTGTCGACCACGACCACAGGCAGCGTGAGACGCTGCTCGGCAGCGGTCGCCAGCTCGGCGACGGTGAACATCACCCCACCGTCACCGAGTACCGCCACCACGGGACGGTCGGAGTTGCCCACCTTGGCCCCGATGGCGGCCGGCAGTCCGTAGCCGAGCGTGCCGTAGCCGGTGGGAAAGAGGTACGAACTCGGTTCGTACACCGGCAGGTTGGCCATCATGCCGTAGTAGCAGAACATGGCGTTGTCGGCGGCGAGCACGACGTCGCGCGGCAGCGCGGCAGACAGGGCGCGCACGAGCGGGAGCCAGGTTGCCCCCTCCCGCTCGGCGTCAGCCGTCTTGCGGCGCCGCCAGCCCGGAAGGTCGATGGGCCCAGCTCTGGCAGGCTGCGCGGCCAGAGCGACGAACAGGTCGGCCAGCACCCGTGCCGAGTCGCCGACGAGCGCCAGGTCGGGCGTGGCGTTGGTGACCATCCCGACCGGGTCGATGTCGATGCGCACGAGCCGACCCGCCAGCGGGAGTGCACCGTTCCACAGGTCAGCCGGTGCCAGCTCGGTGCCGACCGCCAGCACCACGTCGGCCTGCGCGACGAGGTCGCGAACGCTCGGCAGGTGGATGCCCGCTCCCAGGGCAAGGGGGTGGTCCTCGGGCAGCACCCCCTTGCCGTTGGTCGTCGTCACCACCGGGGCGCCCAACCGTTCGGCGAGGGCCCGCACCTCGGCTGCCGCTCGGTTGGCGCCGCCCCCCGCGAGGATCACCGGGAGGGCAGCATCGGTCAACCGGGCCGCCGCCTCGGCCACGACGCTGGCCGGCGCCGTGCAGGCGAGCCGGCGCGGTGGGGCCGCGGGCCGCGTGACCGGCCCGTCGGCGGTCTCAAGGAGCACGTCGATTGGCACCTCCAGGTGCACCGGCCGGCGTCGAGCATGGGTCATGATCGCGAAGGCCTGGGCCACGGCGACGGGGATGTCCCCCACGCTGGTCGGTCGCAGGCTGGCCGCGGCCACCGCCCGCATGGCGCCCTGCTGGTCCTTCGTCTCGTGCAACAGTCCGTTACCCGCGGCGGGGTGGCGCAGGGGCAGACCGGGTGAGACGACGAGCACCGGCACCGAGTCGGAGTAGGCCTGGCCGATGGCGGCGGCCGCGTTGAGCAGGGCGGGTCCGGTGGTGACCAGGGCGACCCCGACCCGGCCGGTCGTGCGCGCGTAGCCGTCGGCCGCGTAGCCGGCACCCTGCTCGTGCCGGGTGCCCACGTGACGAACCCCGTGGGAGGGCAGGTGCCGGTAGATCTCCAAGTTGTGCGTGCCCGGGATGCCGAACACCGTGTCGACACCGTGGGCCACCAGGGCAGCCACCAGAGCCTCCCCGCCGGTCATCGCCCGGTCCGCTTCAGGCACGGTCGGCCTGGGCGAGCTCTCCGGCCCTGGCTCGGGGGACGACCACGACCGGCACCGGGGAGTCTCGGATGATCTTGGCGGCGCGCGATCCGAGAAACACCCGCGCGAAGGGTCCCGCACTGCCCGATCCGACGGTCAGCACGTCCCCTGGCGCCCATCCGATGCTGTCCAGCGCCTCGCCCCAGCGGCTCCCATGACCGACCACGATCTCCATCGGGTCTGACTCGACGGTCTGTGGGGCGTGGGCCTGCAGAGCGTGGCGCGCCGAGGCCTGCATGTCAGCCGTCCACACCGCCACGACGTCGTCGGCCTCAACGCCGAACCGGGCGGTGACCGGCGGGCGGGCCTGTACCGCCAACAGGGCCAGTCGCAACGACGCGTCGACCTGAGAGGCCACGTGTCGGGCCGCGCCGACCAGCGCCTCGTCACGCTGCGACCCGCCGTAGGCCACCGTGATCCGCCTGACCTTCTCAGACTCTGCACATCGAAAACCCCTGGTGGCCAGAGCGATCGGGATCGGTGAGCTGTGCAGCAGTCGCGACGCGACACTGCTCATGGTGATGTGTCCGAACACCCCGGCGGTCGAGCTGCCCAGCACGATCATCGAGGCGCCGTGTTCCTCGGCGGCCCGAAGCAGGCCACTGGCCCCAGAGCGAGCCTGCAGCCGGACGTAGCTGACGGGTACGTCGGCGGGGGCCTCAGACCGCGCCCGGTCGAGCGCCCGGTCGGCGAGCCCGACCATGTCGGCCAGATACTCGGCATCCACTTGGGTTCCGCCCGGCAGCCACGGAGCCGGAACGATACTGCAGACCACCAGATCTGATCCGGTCGACCGAGCGAGCATGGCCCCCAGCTCAACCGCCGACCGGCCCTGAAGGTTGGGCGGGTAGCCAACCAGGATCGTCACGGCCGCGGGCCCTGCATGATCTTGCCGCG
>JBDTVJ010000344.1:0-2758 GCA_040007275.1 Terracoccus sp. | reverse complement strand
GGCATGCGGGCGGCCTGGCTCGAGCCGCGAACCCTGCTCATCGGGGTCGTGGTGCTGGCCGCGGCGTTCACCGAGGGCACGGCCAACGACTGGGTTGCGGTAGCACTCTCCGACGGATACCGGCTGCCCCGCTGGGCCGGGGTGCTCGGCTTCGCGGTCTTCCTCACCGCCATGACCGTCGGGCGCCTGCTCGGCACCCGGCTGCTCGACCGGTACGGACGCCTGCCCGTGCTGCGGATCATGTTCCTCGCCGCCGTGGTCGGCTGCCTGCTCGTCGTCTTCGGCGGTCAGTGGGTCGCGTTCGTCGGCGCCGCGGTCTGGGGGGTCGGCGCCAGCCTGGGCTTCCCGGTCGGCATGAGCGCAGCCGCCGACGAGCCTCGTCGGGCAGCCGCGCGCCTGAGCGTGGTGTCGACGATCGGCTACACCGCCTTCCTCGCGGGCCCGCCGCTGCTCGGCTTCCTCGGCGACCACGTCGGGGTGTTGTACTCTCTGCTCGTCGTGGGCGCGATGGCGGTCATCGCCCTGCTCGCGATCCCTGCGGTGCGCGAGCCGGCCAGGGTCGACTGAGCGCGGTCCGGGAGGCGCGCGAGTCAGAAGTACTCGGTCATGAACGGCTGGCCGGCGAAGATCGAGTCGAGGGCCCCGTCGTCGGCCGTTGAGCCCCCGGCCGCCAGTCCCGCCTGACGCAGCCGTGCCAGGGTCCAGCCGCACCAGAGCGCCGCGAGGCCGCGCGGCTCCAGCCGCACCGGCTCGGCGTCGAAGCTGGATGCTGCTGGGCCCGGCGCTGTACGGAAGTGGCCACTCGACCGGGGGTCGGTGGTGCGGTCTGGCACCGTTGACGGCTGCTGGAGCACCGCCGTGCCGCGGCCTCCGGAGACGGCGATCACCCAGGTGCCGGCGTTGGCCGGTGCGTCAGGGTCGGTGACCGCGACCGTGGCGCTGGCTGTGAGACCGGGCGCGAAACCTCGCGCCACGACGGCTCCGGCCAGGTCGACCACCCTGAGCATCCACGGCACCGTGTGCACCCTGGCATCCGGCATGGCGCCGGCGACGAGGGCCACGGGGTCGCGCGGGTCGAGCCAGGCCTCCACGACGGGAGCGGCCGACGAGCCGGAGCCGACCACCGACCACAGGGCCGCCGCGGTGCCCGGGCTGCGCGCCACGAGACTCTCGACCGTGAGCACCCCGTCAACGAGCGAGTAGGCCACGAACCCGTCGTCGGCGAGGTAGTGGATCATCTCGGCGTCGGCCAGCCGGCTGCGCCAGGTCTGGGCACTGGCCAGCATCGGGCCGCTCAGGCGATGCTGCTGCTGGTGGTCGCGGGCCAGCGCCTCGAACCGGTCGGCGTCCTCGGGCCGGGCCGCACGAACGTTGACATCGGCACCGGCGGAACGCAGAGAGCGAAGGGCGTCAGCGGCATACGTGAACCGGGTCTGAGCGCCGCCGAACTCGTATCCGACTCCGCGGTAGAGCGTCGGGGCGGTGGGATAGAGGCACGACACGAGGTCGCCGAGCTCGGCCATGCGCTCAACGAGCGCCCGGCCGAGCAGTGACGCCACGCCTCGCCCGCGGGCGACAGGGTCGACGTAGACCCCCGCGACACCGCCCATCGGCAGGTGCCGACCGCCCCAGACCTGCTGGTACGGCCGGATGCGTCCACTGCCGAGCACGCACTCGCCGGATCGGCCGGTGCCAACGGCGTCGACGACCACGAGCATGCGACCGCCCACCGTCTCGTCGGCGATGCGCTGCCACCAGCCCTGACCGTCGGCCCCGAGTGGCCCGAACGACCGGGAACGGATGGTCAGCACGGCCTCCAGGTCGGCCTCGGTGGCGTCACGGACCTGAAGCTCGCTCATGAAGGCACAACCTACCGACCCCCACCGCCGGTGCGGTGCCCGTGCGGATGCGGTGCCGGTGAAGTGCCGGTGAGGTGCCCGCGCGGTGCTGACCGCTCAGGCGCGATGCATGTGGGTCAGTCGGCGCGCCTGGTAGAAGCCCCACCACACGAACCCGATGGTGAGCCAGCCGGCGAAGCCCAACCACGACCACAGCTGCGCCTTGACGAAGAAGGTCATCAGCGAGCCGACGAGCAGCACGAAGAGCACCGGCATCAGGTACCAGGCGATCATGCCCTGCGGACCGCCGCGCACCGGGGCCGAGCCGCGGAACGCAGCCAGCAGATGGCCCCCACACAACACGGCGAGCACCGCGAGGAGGCTGAGCAGGGAGAGCGCGGAGACGGGGGTCGCCAACGCCGACACGACCACTCCGGCGACCAGCACGACGCTCGTGCACGCCAGGGGCACGACGAGGTGGGCGCTCGCCTCGGCGAGCGGTCCCGACCCGATGAGCGAGGGCGTGCCCACGTTGTCGGCCTGCAGCCGCAGCCCCTCCGACCAGGCTCCGAAGCCGAGGTAGAGCGGCACGAGGCCGATGGTGACCCCGATGCCCGGGGCGGAGCTCTGGGTCGCGGCCCACACCACGACCGCCCCGCCGAGAACGACGAGGCCGAACCCGGCCGCCAGCGAGGCCGGCGAGCGCAACAGCCCGAGAATGTCGCGTCGCACCATGGTGGGGAACGGCCGGCCGGGCCGCAGCCGAACGCCACGGGCGAAGCGAACCGGCCGGGCGAGCGCGAGCCGGGCGGTGCGCAGGTTGCCGGTCATGGCCGACCCGGCGAGCGTCGAGGTGTTGGCCGAGTGGGCCCGCAGCCCGTCGACGTGCAGCTCGCGCAGGGCCTCGGGCACGTGCCAGA
>JBDTVJ010000343.1:0-2767 GCA_040007275.1 Terracoccus sp. | reverse complement strand
ACTGGCCCCGATCGTGCCGGACCCGGCGGACTCGCGACCCGCGCCCGGTGCCATCAAGGCACTCAGCGCGCTCTCTCACGCCGGGGCCCACGTCGTCATCATCACCGGACGCGACGCCGCGACCGTGGTTCGGCTCGGGGGGCTCGACGCGGTCCCGGGATTGCACGTCGCCGGGCTGTACGGCCTCGAGACGTGGCATGACGGGTACCTCGTTCGTCCGGACGAACCGGAGTCGATCCGGTCGCTGCGCGAGCAGTTGCCCGCCGTCGTCAGGGAGCACGGGATGCCCGGCGTGCGGATCGAGGACAAGGGCCTCTCCCTCGTGGTGCACACCCGCCGCTCGACCGACCCGCGTGGCGCCCTGGCGATGTTGCGGCCCCCCGTCGCCCAGCTCGCTCAGGAGCTCGGCCTGGAGGCCAAGGATGGACGCAACGTCATCGAGCTGCGCCTCGCGGGGCTTGACAAGGGTGGGGTGCTCCGTGGCGTGATCCGCGAGGTGGAACCCGCCGCGATGCTCTACGCCGGTGACGACCTCGGTGACCTGCCTGCCTTCGCGGTCGTGGCGCAGGCTCGGGCGGCCGGCCGGGCAGGATGGCGCGTCGGCGTCGTCTCGGCCGAGGTTCCCGAGCTCGCCGAGCACATCGACGTGGCGGTGAAGAGCCCGGAGGAGCTGGTCACCCTGCTCCAGCAGATCGCGCAAGTGGTGTCCTGACCCGGCCACGGGTCAGGACAGGGTGCCAGACCCGCGTCTGGGACAGAAAGCAGAACCATCCCGCGGGGCCGACTCAGAGACCGAGCTCGCGGGCCCCCTCGATGCTCGAGTCGCGCAGGAACGCCGCACATCGCGCTTCCTCCTCGCTCTCGCCGATAGCGCGAGCCGCCCGGGTCAGCGCCGCGAGGGAGCGCAGGAAACCCCGGTTGGGCTCGTGCGACCACGGCACCGGCCCCTGACCGCGCCAGCCACCCTTGCGCAGCGAGTCGAGCGCGCGGTGGTAGCCGGTACGGGCGTAGGCGTAGGCCTCGACGTCACGGTCACCGTCGGCGAGCGCGTCCTCGGCGAGCACCGCCCACGCGAGCGAGCTCGCCGGGAAGCCGGCAGCCACCTGCGCGGGGTCGACACCGGCATCCAGCTTCTCGGCGGCAGGGTCGGCGGGCAGACGCGTCTCGGGAATGCCCAGAAGGTTGTCGGTCACTGGTGGGTGCCCGCCGAACGCAGCGCGGTGCAGGCCTCGACCACGCGCTTGGCCATGGCCTCCTCGGCGGCCTTGCCCCAGGCTCGCGGATCGTACTGCTTCTTGTTGCCCACCTCGCCGTCGACCTTCAGCACGCCCTCGTAGTTCGAGATCATCCAGCCGGCCACGGCGCGGGTGAAGGCGTACTGGGTGTCGGTGTCGACGTTCATCTTGATGACACCGTTGTCGACCGCCTCGGAGATCTCCTGGGGCAGCGACCCCGAGCCACCGTGGAAGACGAGGTCGAAGGGCCGTGCGTCGTCAGACAGGCCGAGCTCCTTGGCCGCGGCCTGCTGGGCCTTGAGCAGGATCTCGGGGCGGAGCTTGACGTTGCCCGGCTTGTAGACGCCGTGCACGTTCCCGAAGGTCAGGGCGGTGAGGTAACGGCCGTTCTCGCCAGACCCGAGAGCCTTGATCGTGGCGATCGCGTCGTCGGGGGTCGAGTAGAGCTTGTCGCCTCCGCCGCCCTCGACGCCGTCCTCCTCGCCGCCGACGACGCCCACCTCGATCTCGAGAATGATGTGGGCAGCCTTGGCCTGGGCGAGCAGCTCTTCGGCGATCTGCAGGTTCTCATCGAGCGGCACGGCGGAGCCGTCCCACATGTGCGACTGGAACCAGGGGTTGCCGCCAGCCTTGACCCGCTCGAGCGAGGCGGCGAGCAACGGGCGCACGAAGCCGTCGAGCTTGTTCTTGGGGCAGTGGTCGGTGTGCAGTGCGATGTTGACCGGGTAGTTCTTCGCCACCTGCTCGGCGAAGGAGGCGAAGGCCAGCGAGCCGCTCACCATGTTCTTGATGCTGTGGCCTGAGAAGTAGTCGGCGCCGCCGGTCGAGACCTGGATGATGCCGTCGGAGCCCGCGTCGGCGAAGCCCTTGATGGCCGCGTTCAGGGTCTGGCTCGAGCTGACGTTGATGGCCGGGTACGCGAACGAGTCCTTCTTCGCGCGGTCGAGCATCTCGGCGTAGACCTCGGGTGTGGCGATGGGCATTGCTTATCTCCTGAGCGTCGGGGTCAGCGGTTCTCGGTTGCCAGAATCCTGCCACGGATGCCGGTGGGCCGGCATCGAGCGTCCGCGTACCGGAGCCTGCCTGATAGCCGCCGTCCACCCTTTCCCCACCACACCCGCCGCAAATGACTCGTTCGAGGTCGAACGCGGTGGTGTGCCACGGCGTTCGCCTACCAACCCATCGTTCGACCGGCCCCTCATCTTTCTCCCCCGATGGTCTTGATCTGCAATGGCGGCCAACCAGCCGACAGTGCAGCATCCGGCCGCGAATCCGAAGCCGCCACAGGGTCCCTCGTCATCACGCCGTGACATCAGCCCACCCTCATCGGGGGAGACTCATGAGCAAGACCTTCGCTCTTCGGCCCCCCTTGTTGCCGTGCGGCGAGGTGGGGGCCGATCCTGCTCCCGCGTGGTGAGGGATCCACGCTCCCGCTGCTCAACTTGGCGTGGGGTCGAAGACGTACGGGGTCGTGGTAGCGACGCGGTGCAGGCCGAGACGGCGCAGGATGGGCTCGGATGCCGGCAACGCGT
>JBDTVJ010000342.1:0-2784 GCA_040007275.1 Terracoccus sp. | reverse complement strand
CTGCTTCATCAAGGCTTCACATCCCGGAACGGAGGCGCTTCATCCGCCACGCGTTGACTTGGTCGCAAGGGAAACCACAGACCAAGGAGTTCACGATGAAGACCACGACACGCACCTTCGCAGCATTCACCGCAGCGGCAGTTCTCGCCGTCGGAGGGGGTCTGACTGCGTCGGCCCTGACCGACAACACGGCGCCGGTAGTTGCCGGGAGCACCGCAGTGTCCGCCGGCCTCTCGGCCGAGTTGGGCGAGAAGCTGCAACTGACCCGCGAGGAGGAGCGGATGGCCCGCGACCTCTACGCCGCACTGGCCGAGGCGCACGCCGACGCCCGCCCGATGAGCATGATCACGAACAGCGAGGACCGTCACTATGACGCGGTCGGGGCCTTGCTCGATCGCTATGGCGTGAGCGACCCGTCCGCAGGGCGCAGCGCCGGAAACTACGCTTTCCCGCAGATCCAGAAGCTCTACGACTCGTGGTACGCCAAGGGCAAGACCAGCGTGAACGCCGCCTACCAGGTGGGCGTCGAGCTCGAGAAGTGGGACATCGCCGCTCTCCAGAAGGACGTGGCAGCGACTTCTCAAGCCGACGTCAAGCAGCTCTACACGACCCTGCTCACTGCATCGCAACACCACCTGTCGGCCTACGAGGCGGCGGCATCCGGCCGGCCCCTCGAGCCAGGGAGCGGCATGGGTAACGGTGGAGGACTGGGCAACGGCATGTTCAAAGGCATGGGCAACCGGCTGAACAAAGGGATGGGCGCCGGGATGGGCGGCTGGGGTCAAGGACAGGACCACGGCCAAGGCATGCGCGGCGACAGGCCGATGATCGACGGCAGGGGGTGAACACTGAAGGGGGGTATGCCGCCCAGCCGGCCCCAGCAGCAAACCTGCTGTCCGTAGGGCGGGCTCGGGCTCTGCGTGGTGGTGGTCAGTGCCACCACCACCAGCACCACCACACACGGTGGACTCCGAACTAGGCTCGGGGCATCCGCATTCCAACCTCGTGAAGGGGCACCGATGACCCGCCGCGTGCTCGTCGTCGACGACGAACCGCAGATCCGCGCCGTCCTGCGTGCCTACCTCGAGACGGAGGGCTTCGCAGTCACTGACGCGGCGACCGGTGCCGAAGCGCTCCGCCTGGCGACGCACCACAGCGACCCGCCCGACCTGGTCCTGCTCGACATCGGGCTGCCCGACCTCGACGGGCTCGACGTACTCACCACTCTTCGTCGCCAGTCCGATGTGTACGTCATCCTCCTCACCGCCCGCGCCGAGGAGGTCGACCGCATTGTCGGACTCTCGTCCGGGGCCGACGACTACGTGACGAAGCCGTTCAGCCCCCGGGAGGTCGTGGCTCGGGTCAGGTCGGTGCTGCGACGCGTCCGCCCCGCCGCGGGTGCGGCGGAGCAGGAACCGGACCTGGTCCTGCGCTTCGACGGATTGACCGTCGACCCCGACCGCAGGGAGATCGTCTTCGATGGTCGGGGCGTCACCCTCTCCAGTCTCGAGTTCGACCTCCTGGTGGCCCTCGCGTCGTCCCCGGGACGAGTGTTCTCACGGGCCCAGCTGCTCGATCGCGTCTGGGGCCATGACTTCTACGGAGACGAGCGCGTCATCGACGTGCACATCCGGAGCATGCGCAAGGCCTTGGGCGACGACGCCGGCTCGCCACGTCTCATCGGCACCGTCCGCGGTGTCGGCTACAAGTTCCTCGCCGAACCGGAGGCCCGGTTGTGACCCGCTTCCTCACGCGACTCGACATCCGTCTCGTCGTCAGCCACCTCCTGGTCGCCATCGTGGGCGGCGTGACGACGTTTCTCCTCGTCCGCGGCCTTGCTCCGAACCTCTTCGACCAGGAAACGCACCTGATGCCCGGCGTGCCGGGCGGCGTACTCGGCGGGAGAAGTCCTGGCCAGACGTTGCGCACCCAGTTCGCCTCAGCCGTCGACTCCGCCCTCGTCATCGGTGTCGTCGCGGGTCTGGTGACGGCCGGCCTGTTCGGAGCGCTCGCGGCTTACCGGCTCACCCGCCCGTTGGACGCGCTGGGGGCGGCGACCCGTGAGCTTGCGCGCGGGCGTTACACCGTCGCCATCCCACAGCCCGGGACGTTCGAGCTCGACGCGCTCGCCGACGACGTGCGGACCCTCGCTCGTGCCCTCCACGAGACGGAGGCCCGTCGCATGCGGCTACTCGGTGAGGTGGCCCACGAGATGCGCACCCCCCTCACGGTTCTCGATGGCTACATCGAGGGCATGATCGACGGGGTTCTTCCAGCAGATCCGGAGACCATGAGTCAGGTGACCGGCGAGACGCGGCGCCTACGCCGCCTCGCCGAGGACCTGTCAGCCCTGTCCCGGGCCGAGGAGGGCCGACTCGAGCTCGCGCCGCGACACGCCGATCTGTGTGACGTCGTCGAAACCGCCGTCACTCGACTGCGACCCCAGGCCGAGGACGTTGGCATCCGGCTTGTCATGACGTGCGGCGGCGGCGCCGTCCCGGTGACCATCGACCCGGACCGCGTCGCCCAAGTCGTCACGAACCTCCTCGGCAACGCCTTGCTCGCCACGCAGCCCGACGGCCAGGTGGTCGTGGACGTCACCGCTGTGGGCGGCAGCGCCGTCGCCACCGTCACCGATACCGGCGAGGGCATGGTGCAGGGCGATCTCGAACGCGTCTTCGAGCGCTTCTACCGCGTCCCCGGTCGGCGCCGGCCAACCGGGTCCGGCACCGGCGACCGCGGATCGGGAATCGGCCTGACGATCTCTCGCCGCATCACCGAGGC
>JBDTVJ010000341.1:0-2795 GCA_040007275.1 Terracoccus sp. | reverse complement strand
CAACCGTGCGCCGCTCCAGCCTGAAGCCGGAGCCCCTCCCGGGCCTCGATGCCAGCAGCGACGACCGCCCCGACCCCGGCCGTGGCGGCGCCGACGGGAAGGATGACCCCCGATGACCGACACCCTGACCCCGATCCTGACAAAGTTCTGGGACGAGCCGCAGTCGTGGACGCTCGAGACGTATGAGCGTTACGACGGCTACCAGGCACTGCACAAGGCCCTCGAGATGGAGCCGGCGGCGGTGCTGAACGCCGTCAAGGACTCCAACATCCGCGGACGCGGTGGCGCCGGCTTCCCGACCGGCATGAAGTGGTCGTTCATGAGCCCGCCCGACGGCGGCCCCCGCTACCTCGTCGTCAACGCCGACGAGTCCGAGCCGGGGACCTGCAAGGACACCCCGCTGATGATGGCCAACCCGCACTCGCTCATCGAGGGGGTGGCCATCTCTTCGTACGCCATCGGGTGCGAGCACGCGTTCATCTACCTGCGCGGTGAGCTCGTCCACGTCTACCGTCGTCTGCTCGACGCGGTCGACGAGGCCCGGGCGGCCGGGTACCTCGGCGACAACGTCGGCGGCAAGGGCCTCAGGATCGAGATCACCGTTCACGCCGGCGCCGGCGCCTACATCTGTGGTGAGGAGACCGCGCTGCTCGACTCGCTCGAGGGTCGCCGTGGCCAGCCACGCCTCAAGCCGCCGTTCCCCGGGGCCGCCGGCCTCTACGCCCGGCCGACGTCGGTCAACAACGTCGAGTCGATCGCCTCCGTGCCGGGGATCATCCTCGAGGGTGCCGACTGGTTCAAGGGAATGGGCACCGAGAAGTCGACCGGGTTCGGCATCTTCAGCCTGTCCGGCCACGTGGCCAACCCGGGACAGTTCGAGGCGCCCCTCGGCATCACCATGCGCGAGTTGATCGACCTCGCCGGTGGGATGCGCCAGGGACACCAGCTGAAGTTCTGGACCCCGGGTGGCAGCTCGACGCCGATCTTCACCGACGAGCACCTCGACGTGCCGCTCGACTTCGACGCGGTCGCGGCTGCCGGGTCGATGCTCGGCACCCGGGCGCTGCAGGTGTTCGATGAAACCGTCTCCGTGGTGCGCGCCGTCGCCCGCTGGACCGACTTCTACGCCCACGAGTCGTGCGGCAAGTGCACCCCGTGCCGCGAGGGCACCTGGTGGCTGCGTCAGATCATGGAGCGCATCGAGAACGGTGAGGGCACCCAGCACGACATCGACAAGCTGCTCGACATCTGCGACAACATCCTGGGGCGCAGCTTCTGCGCCCTGGGCGACGCGGCGACCAGCCCGATCACCTCGGCGATCCAGTACTTCCGTGAGGAGTTCGAAGCCGGCATGCACACTCCTGCCCACGTGCTCTTCCCGCCCGAGAAGTCGGTGCTGTTCGACGTCGCGCCGGCGACCTCGCGGGAGTCGACCGGACTGCCTAGTGGGATGGTGACCGCATGACCGTGACCAGCTCACCGACCTCCGGCGGCAAGGCGGGCCACCAGGGCCGCGACGCGCCGCTGCCGCCCCGCCCCGACGACGTCACCCTGAGCATCGACGGCATCGAGGTCAGCGTTGCGAAGGGAACCCTGGTCATCCGGGCCGCCGAGACCGTCGGCATCGAGATCCCGCGGTTCTGCGACCACCCGCTCCTCGAGCCCGTCGGCGCCTGCCGTCAGTGCCTGGTCGAAGTGGCCATGCCCGACCGCGACGGAAACGTCCGCCCGATGCCGAAACCACAGGCGTCGTGCACCATGGCGGTCTCGCCCGGCATGGTCGTCAAGACGCAGAACACCTCGGCGGTGGCCGACAAGGCGCAGCACGGTCAGATGGAGTTCCTGCTGATCAACCACCCCCTCGACTGTCCGGTGTGCGACAAGGGTGGCGAGTGCCCGCTGCAGAACCAGGCGATGAGCAACGGGCGGGCCGTCTCGCGCTTCGACGACGTCAAGCGCACCTACCCCAAGCCCATCAACATCAGCTCCCAGGTGCTGCTCGACCGGGAGCGGTGCATCCTCTGTGCGCGATGCACACGTTTCTCCGACCAGATCGCCGGTGACCCGTTCATCGCGCTCGTCGAGCGCGGCGCCCTCCAGCAGATCGGCATCTACGAGGAGAAGCCTTTCGAGAGCTACTTCTCGGGTAACACGGTGCAGATCTGCCCCGTCGGGGCTCTCACGGGCGCGGCCTACCGGTTCCGCTCACGCCCCTTCGACCTCGTGTCGACGCCATCGGTCTGCGAACACTGCGCGAGCGGGTGCTCGATGCGCACCGACCACCGTCGCGGCTTGGTGCTGCGCCGGATGGCGGGTCTCGACCACGACGTGAACGAGGAGTGGAACTGCGACAAGGGCCGCTGGGCCTTCACCTACGCGACCCAGCCCGACCGGATCGAGCTGCCCATGGTGCGTGGCGCCGACGGCGAGCTCAAGGTCGTGGGCTGGCCCGAGGCCCTGGCGGCCGCGGCCGCAGGGCTCTCCCGCGCGGCAGCATCCGGGGTGCTCGTCGGCGGACGCGTCAGCACCGAGGACGCCTACGCCTACGGAAAGTTCGCGCGAGTGGTGCTCGGCACCAACGACGTCGACTTCCGCGCGCGTCCGCACTCGCTCGAGGAGGTCGACTTCCTCGCCAAGCATGTCGTGGCTACCGGCCCGGCCGGCAGCGCGGCCGGCACCGAGGGTGGTTCGGTGACCTACGCCGACCTCGAGACGGCCAAGACCGTGCTGCTCGTCGGTTTCGAGCCCGAGGACGAGAGCCCGATCGTCTTCCTGCGCCTGCGCAAGGCCTTCCG
>JBDTVJ010000340.1:0-2838 GCA_040007275.1 Terracoccus sp. | reverse complement strand
ACATCTTCCTCGACGACGTGACGGTCTCTCGCAAGCACGCCGTGTTCGTCAAGGGTGCCTCGGGTTACGCGGTGCGCGACGCTGGGTCGCTCAACGGCACCTATGTGAACCGTCAGCTGGTCGACGAGTCTGCCCTGCACACCGGTGACGAGGTGCAGGTCGGTAAGTTCCGCCTCGTCTACTACGGTGCAGCCTGAGCACCTGGCCATCACCTCGCCGTGGCGCACGCATGATCCCTTCCGTGCTCGCCGTCTTCTTCGTATGAGCGCGATATTCAGATGAGCGCGACATGACCTCGCAGCCAGGTGTGGGCAGTGCCCGTCCTCCCGTCGGCGAACGCCTGACGATCGGCAAGGTGCTCGCCCGGCTACGGCCGGAGTTTCCCGACGTGACGGCATCCAAGATCCGCTTTCTCGAGGCGGAGGGACTGGTGACGCCGAGCCGCACCGCCGCTGGCTACCGCACCTTCACCAGTGCCGACCTCGAACGCTTGCAGTACGTGTTGGCGGCCCAACGTGACCGCTTCTGGCCGCTCAAGGTCATCCGCGACGCGCTCGATGCCCTCGACCGGGGCCTGACCGAGCCCGAGGGCGGTTCCAGCAGACCACGCCCGCCGGCCCCGAGGAGCGATCCGCACGTGCCCGACGGGCCCGGCCTGCGACAACATCGCAGCGTCAGTCTCACCGGGTCCGAACTGCGGGAGGCCACCGGCATCGACCGAGACACCCTCCTGGCGCTCGAGAACTTCGGGCTCGTGCAGGCTGATGCCAGGGGGCACTTCAGAGGGGATGCACTGGCGATCGCGGCGGCCGCGAAAAGCCTTGCGTCGCACGGGCTGGAGGCGCGCCACCTGCGGTCCTTTCGTACTGCGGCCGACCGTGAGGTCGGCCTCGTCGAGCAGGTACTCGCCACCCGACGAGATGATGGCTCCGACGACGAGCGCGCGGCTGAGATCGCCTCGGCCTGCATCGCGTTGCATGTCGCCCTGGTCCGTTCTGGTCTGGGCCGCGCCTGAACCGCAGGGCTGCCTCGATCTCGCCTTCGGTATGCGCCATGCGGTGCTGCGGGACGGGAGTCGAGCTCGGCCCAGCCGGGGCCTCGGACCCGAGCGCCGGGGTACGGTGGGGGAGTGAAAGAGGTCGAGGTCCTGGGTGTGCGGGTCGAGATGCCGACGAACCAGCCGATCGTGCTGCTGCGCGAGCGTGACGGGGGCCGACGGTACCTCCCGATCTGGATCGGGGCGGCCGAGGCTGCCGCCATCACCTATGCCCAACAGGGGGTCGTGCCTCCGAGACCGCTGACGCACGACCTGATGCGTGACATCTTGGCCGTGCTCGGCCACGAACTCACCGAGGTGCGCATCGTTGCGCTGCGAGACTCGGTCTTCCACGCCGCGCTCATCGTTGACGGAACATCCGAGATCGGCTCCCGCGCCTCCGACGCGATCGCACTGGCGCTGCGCACCGGGGCGAAGGTGCTCGTCGACTCGGCGATCCTCGACGAGGCAGCCATCGTCGTCTCCTCTGACGAGGACGACGAGGTCGAGAAGTTCAAAGCGTTCCTCGACCATGTGTCGGCCGAGGACTTTGAGCACCCCGAGACGCCCGATGAGGGTCCCCCCGACCGTCAGAGCTCGTGACGTGGGAGCGCTTCGACGCTCCCACGTCTTGATCAGGCCCCTCATGCTTAACCTTTGACTGGAACTTTAGCCTTTGTGCGCCGGTGCACGACACGCCGGTGGTGGCCCTGCCGGTGATTGACGGAGGGGGACCGGCGCTCTACCGTCAAAGAGAAGCACCCAGAACGACGTGACTGTAGTTATCGGGATGTGGTCTGCGCGATGGCGTGCAGACGACCAGTGCAAGAGGAGCCATCATGGCCGCTGTCGAGGAGCCGCGAACGAGCCGGCCGGTGCCGCTCGGCGCCCAAGGCCTGCTGTTCACCGACGACCTGCCCGACCTCGCTCCCGACGCGGGTTACCGCGGTCCGACTGCCTGCAAGGCGGCGGGCATCACCTACCGTCAACTCGACTACTGGGCCCGAACAGGTCTGGTCGAGCCGTCGGTGCGCAGTGCAACCGGCTCAGGCACCCAACGCCTCTACGGCTTCCAGGACATCCTTGTGCTCAAGGTCGTCAAACGCCTGCTCGACACCGGGGTGTCCCTCCAACAGATCCGGGTGGCCATCAGCCACCTTCGCGGGCGGGGGGTCGATGACCTGGCCCAGATCACCCTGATGAGCGACGGCGCCTCGGTCTACGAGTGCACCTCTGCCGACGAGGTCATCGACCTGGTCCAAGGCGGTCAGGGCGTCTTCGGCATCGCCGTCGGTCGCGTCTGGCGTGAGGTCGAGGGCACCCTGGCGCAACTGCCGAGCGAGCGCGTCGAGGAGCAGCAGCCCGAGGAGCACCCCGACGACGAGCTCACGGCGCGTCGCCAGGCCCGCCGCTTGGCCTGATCCCGCCCGCACTTGCGACGCGTCGCGCCACCCGTCGCGCGGTAGGTGTCGGCGGGCAACAGGAGTCGGGCGTGCCGGACTGGTAGATTCACACTGCCGACCAAACCCCGCGTGGGAGAGTCCTCGGGGTGGTTCTCAGTGAAGGACCACCTGCGAGGCGCCGAAGGGGCAACATCCCCGGAACCTCTCAGGCGCCCGGACCACGTGGGGGAGGCAACTCTGGAGATCGCCCTACTCGCGTACGGTGTCGACAGACGGGGAGCGTGAGTCACCCGCTCAACCCCGTCCCGTCTCTCTGCAGGAGCGCGCATGTCGATCGACCAGGCCGTCCGCACCGCCCCGTTCTCCGACTTCGTCGGGCGCCACGTCGGCCCCCGAGGC
>JBDTVJ010000339.1:0-2842 GCA_040007275.1 Terracoccus sp. | reverse complement strand
ACGAAAGTCACCTGGCACACCTGGCAACACTGGGCCACCACCCCCAAAACCGACGCAGACCCCGGACCGCCCCGACATCCGACGCCGTCGGCAGGCACCTGAGCGAACGGACCGACCAGCACCGTGGCCACTCGACCTTCATCACCGGTCGATCGGGCGACGAGGGAGCTGATGTCACACCCTGGCTCTGCGGCATGTCTTTCTTTCGAACGGCCCACCAGGCCCAATGGCGAAAGGGAACACCATGAAGTAGCCAACGCACACCGCTAGCGAGGCAGCCCCTTCGCAGGCCGGCATCGGAAGCGCTCGGATCCCGCTCGAACAACACCCCAACCTGCTGGGGAGGGTGATGTACGGCTGGAGTCGTCGCCTGCACGGAGAGGTGCTCGAGCCCGGCCGGGCGATGATGCACAACCAGCGCGTCCTCGTCTCCGTGCTCCGGTTCGAAAAGTCGGTCGAACGGTGGTCGAGCCTCGACACACAGTTGACGGACCTCGCCTGCGCCGCCGTCTCCGCCCGGATCGGCTGCAGCTGGTGCATCGACTTCGGCTGGTACGTCGCCCGGGGCCATGGTCTGACCGAGTCGAAGCCCGCCCATGTCGCCGACTGGCGCGGGTGCATGGTGTTCAGCCGGGTCGAACGCCGGGTGCTCGAGTACGCCGAGGGCATGACCTCGACGCCGCCGACGGTGACGGTGACGGGGACGGGGACGGACGGCAATGGTGGAGTGTCTGCGGGCCGACCTCACCGACGGGCAGCTGGTCGGGCTGACTGAGATGACCGCTGTGGAGAACCTGGGAAGCCGCACGAACTCGGCCCTCGGCCTACGCAGCCAGGGCCTGAAGGATCACTGCGGGGTGCCCCGCCCGATGACCGACAGGCTTGACCTGACCGCAGCCTTCGCGGCTCATCGCACCGTGACTGGCCCTCAACCGGTTGCGTCAGCTGCGGGCCCGGCGTGAGGCATACGTGGGGCCTTGGCTTCCCGAGCCGGTGTCGAGCGACCTTCGTGGTGACGGCGCCGCGGCCGCCGAGCTCGCCGACGACGTGTCGATGGCGATGCTCATCGTTCTCGAGTCGCTCACTCCCCTCGGGCGTGCGGCCTTCGTGCTGACCGACGTGTTCGCGATGCCGTCCAGCACCGTCGCGCTGGCCCTCGACCGTTCGCCGGATGCCGTGCGTCAGCACGTGCACCGCGCCCGGTCCCACGTAGCGGCCGGTCAACCACGCATGCCCGTCGACGTCCAGAACCACCGCCACGTCACCGAACGGTTCATCAGCGCGTCGTCGACTGGCGATCTCGGCGATCTGCTCGCGCTGCTCGCACTCGACGTCACCCTCGTGACCGACGGCGGTGGAGTGCGAAGGGCTGCCCTCCGACCGATCCACGGCGCCCACAAGGGGGCCCGCTGGCTGGTCGGTGTCCTCAGCCGACCGGACACTGAGGGGCTGGCTCCCCACCTGCGCAGTGTCAACGGCGAACTGACCGTCGTGACACTGTCGATCGAGGGGGTCGACTCGGTGCTCTTCCTCACCGTCGAGGCGAACACGTCACCGCGAGGCATGCCATCCGCAACCCCGAGAAGCTCACTGCCATCGAGTGGTCAGTCCCACCAGAAGCACCACTTCGCTGAGGCCCCCACTCGACCTTAAGGCCTCCTTCGGTTCGGGCACTTCGTAGTCGGGCTGCCCCCCCGGCAGTCTGCGAACGTCCTACGATCAGCACGTGACACTGCGCTCACCTCTCACGCGCCGGGCGGTCCTGCGGGGTGCCGTCAGTGCGGCGTCCGCCGCTGTGGTCGTGCCTCTGGCTGCGTGTGGCGGCGGGGATTCTGGCCCCAGCCTCTCGGAGGGCTCGCTGCTCAGCCGGTTCATGACGCACCAGGTTCGCTGGCGGATGGCCGTTCCCGGCTCAGGTCCTGCGCGCGGGCTCGTGGTGGCGCTGCACGGCTTCGGGTCGAACGCCGACATGGCCTTCGACCTGGGCCTGCCCGACTTCGTCGATCAGACGCGAACGGCGCTCGTCTCGGTCGACGGCGGAAACGGCTACTGGCACGCCCGCGACGACGGCACCGACAGCGGGTCGATGGTGCGAGAAGAGCTGATACCCCTGGCGCTCGGGCACGCCAGGTTGCCCGAGGGCATGCCCGTCACGCTGTTGGGTTGGTCGATGGGTGGCTTCGGCGCCCTGCTCATCGCCAGCGACCTGGGGCCCCATCGGGTGCGCAAGGTCGTGGCTGTCAGTGCTGCGCTCTGGCTCCACGGTTCCCAGACTCCGGCCGCCGCCTACGACGGTGAGGAGGACTTCGACCAGCACACGGTCTTCCGGCGCACGACGCGGCTGCACTCGATGCCCGTTCGCCTCGACTGTGGCACGTCAGACCCGTTCGTGGCCGCGAACCGGCAACTAGCCGAGCGGCTGCCGAATGCGGTCCATCACTTCACCACGGGCAGCCACGACTTCGCCTACTGGCACAGCCGCGCGGCCGACCAGCTGCGTTGGACAGCAGGCGCATGACATCGGCCCGCGGTCAGCCGAGAGCGGCGATGGCCTCCGCGGTGGCGATCACCTGACGGGCCGTGTCGACGTGGAGATTCTCGATGAGGCGACCGTCGAGCGTCGCGACGCCCCGGCCTTCGGCCACCGCGGCCTCGAACGCGGCGATCACCGCTCGGGCCCGCACGACCTGGTCGGCGCCCGGCGCGAACACCTCGTTGCACGCCTGCACCTGACCCGGATGAATGAGGGTCTTGCCATCAAAGCCCAGCTCACGGCCCTGCTGGCACTCGAGCCGGAACCCCTGGGCATCCGTCACGTCGTTGAAGACTCCGTCGACGACGG
>JBDTVJ010000338.1:0-2848 GCA_040007275.1 Terracoccus sp. | reverse complement strand
GCTGCTGGCGCGCTACGCCGAGCCCCTCGCCTCGCTGTTCCTGCCCACCCTGCCCACGTACTACCTCGACCTCGCCTGGCGGGGCGTCGTCGACTCCTCCTGCCACGACTCGGTCACCGGGTGCGGCGTCGACGAGACTGCGGGCCAGGTGCTGGCCCGTCTCGAGCAGGCGGAGCAGGCCGCCCAGGCCGTGCGCGACCGTGCACTCGCCCCGGCGCTCGCTGCAGCCCCGATCGGGTCTCTCGTCGTGGCCAACCCACTGCCGGCCGTGCGCATCGACCTGGTCGACGTGACGGTTCCCGTGCCCGACGCGTGGGCGGACGCCGCTTTCGCCCTTCCCGACGGCAGACTCGTTCCGGCGCAGGAGCTCTCACGCCCTCATGCCACGTTGGCCCGGGAGCAGGTGCGCTCCGCCGACCTACCCCGGTTGATGCACAGGGTGCACGACCGGGAGCTCTTCGGGCTGCAGGTGCGCGCCATCGAGATCGAGCCGGAGCTCCGGCAGCTGACGTTCTTGCTCGCCGACCACGGCGACCCGGCCTTCGACGCGATCGCCGCCGAGGTGCGCCTCCGTGCAGCGGCGGACACCTGCGAACCCGACGCCGAGTGGGACGTCGTGACGCGTGACGAGACCCGGCGTCGTTTGGCCGCGCTGGTCACCGTTCCCGCCCTCGGCTGGTCGGCGATCCGGCCGGTCGCCGCCACACAGCCACCGCCCGGTGAGCCCGTTCGTCGCGACGACCGCACCCTCGACAACGGCCTCGTCGCCGTGACGGTCTCCGACGACGGCACCCTGGCCGTCACGGCGGACGGCGTCACTGTCGAGGGAGTGGCCCGCCTCGTCGACGGGGGAGACGGCGGCGACTGCTACAACTATGCCCCGCCGGCCGACGACGTGCTCGTTGGCACCCCCACCGAGGTGACCGTCACTGCCCCGGGCGGGGTCGGCTCGGTCGTCGGGCGTCTGCGGGTCGAGCGGCGCTACGAGCTGCCGACGTCGAGCGACCTGTCCGGTCGCTCGACGACCACGGAGTCGACGCTCGTCGTTATGGACGTCGAGGTGCGGGCGGGGGAGCCGTTCGTGCGGCTCTCCCTCGCGTGGGAGAACCGCTCGCGCGACCACCGGCTGCGACTGCACCTGCCCACGCCCCGGCCTGCCGACGGGTCCCACGCCAGGGGCCAGCTGGCGGTCGTGCATCGGGGCCGCACCGCGGAGGCGGGACCGGTCGGGGAGTACCCGATACCGACCTTCCCGGCCGAGACGTTCGTCGATGCCGGGGGACTCGGTGTGCTGCTCGGTCGCACCATGGAGTACGAGGTCGTGAACGCTGCGACTGCTGACCTGCCGCCCGACGTGGCCTCTGGGACCGAGATCGCCCTGACCCTGCTGCGCGCTGTGGGCTACCTCAGCCGCAACGTCCACCCCTACCGCAGTGAGCCCGCCGGGCCGCAGCTGGCGACCCCGGACGCCCAGGTGCTGGGCCCGTGCCGGGCCACCCTAGCCGTCATGCCCCACCGTGGTGACTGGGCGCAGGCCGACCTCGGGGTCGTGACCGAGGCGTTTCTGCACCCGGTGGTCGTACGCCCCGGCGCGGCGCCGGGGTACACCCCACTGTCGAGTGTCGAAGGTCTGTCGGTCGCCGGTACCGGCGTCGAGCTGCTCTCGCTGCGCCGCCGTGGCGACGACAGCGCCGTCGAGGTGCGCGTCGTCAACGCCTCTGACGAACCCACGGTGGCGACGGTGGGCGACCCGAATCGGCCAGTGCAGCAGGCTTCCACGGCATCTGGGCGCGGCGTGCCCGGCGATTCGGTCGGCGTGACCAGCGGCATCGTGACCCTGCCACTAGGCCCGTGGCAGATTGCCACCCTGCGCGTGGAGGTGGGCGCGCCGTTCGGAGCGTGAGGGCCTCAGCGACAGAGGGCGTGCACCACCCGGTGGTCGTCCTCGAGCCACCAGGGCCCTTCCGGTGCGCCGAGCCGCACCGAGTCGCCGACCACGGGGCGCCGTCCCCAACCGGCACCGGTGAGCAGCAGGCCGTCGGCGTCGACCGCCACGAGGTCGTCACCGTCACGCAGCAGCAGTGGACCGTCGACCGAGGCGCTGACACTCGTGCGCCCGGCCTGCACCCCGCCCAGCACGTCGTCGCCGTCGCAGAGCACCCACGTCGTCGGTGACCCGGGCAGAGCGTCACTGCCGAACTGGTGGAAGTCACTGCCGCCGATCGGGGTCGTGCCCGGGGTGAGCAGCCACCACGCCAGGGGTGCACCCCACGACGGCACCTGGGCCCACGACGAGTGCCACACCTCGGCGACCGGTGCGTGGTCGAGCGGCGAGAGCCAAGCACAGTCGGCCGCGAGCGGGTGGTTGACCGACAGGATGCCGCCGCGCTGCGCCACGTCGGCGGCCCAGCCGGTGGGCGGCTGACGGAAGTCGACGAAACCGATGTCGCCGAAGGCGTTCGCGTGGCCGAGGTCGCGGGTCACCTCCTGGCCGGGAAGGAGCAAGATGCCCTGGGCGCGACCCGCCGCCGGCAAGTACGCATGATGGCTGGTCGTGTTGTGGTCGGTGACGGCGAGGAAGTCGAGACTGCGCGAGGCGGCCAACGCCGCCAGGGCGCCCACCGACAGGGCGCCGTCGGAATGCACTGTGTGAGAGTGGAAGTCGCCCGCCATCCAGGACAGCCCGCCGACCGTAGGCAGTTGTCGGGGACGGTCCATCTGGTCGAGCCGATCACTCGGGGGCGGGTCGGGCGGCTCGGCGCCGCGAGCCCGCCGCACGGCATCCGCGCTCGCCGACCGTACGGTGAGGGTCATCTCGACGCCGCCCGGCGGCACCCGGTGCAACCCG
>JBDTVJ010000337.1:0-2875 GCA_040007275.1 Terracoccus sp. | reverse complement strand
TCACAGCAGCGCAGCACGACCTCGAGCTCGTCGAAGACGGCGTACAGGTCGGCGAGCTCGAGCGCCTCGGGCGAGAGCAGGGCCCGAACGTGGTTCAGGTCGGCTGCCATCAGCCGACCGACGGCCCGAGCCCCAGCGACTGCGGGGTGCTCGAGTCGGGTGACGGTTGGTGCAGTCCCTCGTCGAGGGCGCCGAACTCGGTCATCAGCGAACGACTGCCGCCCCACGGGGTCTGCTCCTCGGCGATGAGGGTGTTCGTCGTCAGCAGCAGGCCGGCAACTGAGGCCCCGTTCTGAAGGGCGGAGCGACAGACCCGCAACGGGTCGATGATGCCCATCTCGATCATGTCGCCGAACACTCCTCTGAGGGCGTCGAACCCACCATCGACCCCCATCTCGGAGACCCGTTCCACGACCTCTGCACCGGAGTAGCCGGCGTTCGTGGCAATGAGGAAGGTCGGCTCGGTGAGCGCGCGACGTACGATGTCGACCCCCATCGCGTAGTCGTCGGAGAGCTGCAACGCGTCGAGCGCAGGAGCCGCGTGCATGAGCGCCACCCCCCCGCCGGCGACGATGCCCTCGGCCATCGCCGCTCGGGTCGCCGAGAGGGCGTCCTCGACGCGGTGCTGCAGCTCGGCCAGCTCGGCGTTCGTCGGGGCACCGACCTTGATGACCGCCACCTTGCCCGACAATGAGCCGATGCGCTCCGTGAGCACGTCCTCGTCGATGCCGAAGCTGGCCCGTTCCATCTCGGCGCGCAGCTGGGCGATGCGGAACTGCACGTCATCGGGTTTGCCGGCTCCGTCGATGATCGCCGTCCGGTCGGCCGTCACCCGCACCTGGCGGGCGCGACCCATCATCTCGAGGGTCATGTTCTCGAGGCTGAAGCCGGAGTGCTTGCTGTAGACCTGCCCACCGGTGATGGTGGCGATGTCCTCGAGCTTGCGCAGCCGACGGTCGCCGAAGCCGGGCGCCCGCGTGGCGACGGCCTGGAACACCCCGTTGACGTGGTTGTGCACCAACATGCTGAGCGCCGAGCCCTCCACCGTCTCGGCGATGACGACGAGGGGGCGCGGAGCCCGCATCACCTTGTCGAGAATCGGCATCAGCTGCTGCACCGAGGTGATCTTCTCGCTGCAGAGCAGGATGTACGGGTCGTCGAGCACCGCCTCGAGGCTGGCCGAGTTGCTGACCAGGTAGGGCGAGAGGTAGCCGTTGTCGTACTCGAACCCCTCGACGAACGTGACGCTCATGCCGTGCTCCGACGACTCCTCCACCGTGACGATGCCGCCGTCGCCGACGGTGTGCAGGGCGTCAGCGAGAACGTTGCCCACCATCTCGTCGTTGTTGGCCGAGATGGCCGCCACCCGGGCGAAGTCGGCTCGCGACGCCACCGGGTGCGCGACGGTGCGCAGATGGGTCACGAGCGTCGCGACGGCCATGTCGATGCCGCGTTTCACCAGCACCGGGTTACCACCCTGGTCGATCGCCCGCATCCCCTCCCGGATGATGGCCTGCGCGATGACCGTCGCCGTCGTGGTGCCGTCGCCGACGATGTCGTTCGTCTTGATCGCCGCCTCCTTGACCAGCTGGGCACCCATGTTCTCGAACTGGTCGCTCAGGTGGATCTCACGGGCGATCGTGACACCGTCGTTGGTCACCACCGGTGAGCCGGTGATCTTCTCGAGAATGACGTTGCGCCCCTTGGGGCCGAGCGTCGACTTGACCGCCTCGGCGAGCTGGTCGACTCCCGACTGCAACAGCCGGCGCGCCTCGGGGCCGAATCGCAGGTCCTTGGCCATGGGTCCTCCTGGGTGGTGGGGTGAGTGGGAGCCGCAGTGGAACAGCAGCAGTGAGCGGCAGCGGTAGGGTCCGGATGCCGTTCAGGGGACGAGGATCGCGCGGCCTCGAACCTGACCGGCCGCCAGGTCGGCCAACGCCTGGGGGGCGTCGTCCAACGCGTAGGCCTTGGTGTGCAGGGTGACCTTGCCGGCTTCGGCGAGCACCATCAGCTCGGCGAGCTCGTTGAAGGTGCCGACGATGTTCCCCACGATGTTGCGCTCGGTCGAGATGATGTCGAGCGTCGGCACCGTCAGCGTGCCGCCGTAGCCGATGACGTAGTAGGAGCCGCCCGGGCGGGTCATGGTGAACCCTTCGTTCTCGGCGCCCTCCTCGGCCACGAAGTCGAACACGACGTCGGCACCTTCGCCGCCGGTCAGGTCCTTGACAGCATCCACCTGCGTCCCGTCCGCCAGCACGGTCTGGGTCGCCCCGAGCCGGCTGGCCAGCCCGAGGGCGTCCGCGTTGCGGTCGACGACGATGACGTTCGCCGCACTGAGCGCTGCGAGGCACTGGATGCCGATGTGGCCGAGGCCGCCGGCTCCGATGACGACGGCCGTGGTGCCGGGATACAGCAGCGGCAGGGCCTTGCGCACCGCGTGGTAGGCGGTGATGCCGGCGTCGGCGAGGGCAGCGACATCCTGAGGCCTGGTGGCCGGGTCGAGCCGCACGCAGGCACGGGCGGAGGTCAGGAGGTAGTCGGCCATGCCGCCGTCGCTGTCGAGCCCGGGGAACGAGCTGTTCGAGCAGTGCATGTCCTGCCCTGCTCGACAGGCCCGGCAGAGGCCGCAGGTCGGGGTCGGGTGCAGGATCACGGTGTCGCCCACCTCGAGGTTGGTGACACCCGAACCGATCTGCTCGACCCAGCCGGCGTTCTCGTGCCCGATCGTGTACGGGAGGGTCGGCGACATGGCAGCGTCCCACTGGCCCTCGATGATGTGCAGGTCGGTGCGGCAGACCCCTGCTCCGCCGATTCGCACGACCACGTCGAGCGGGTTCTTCGCGACGGGGTCCGGCACCTCCTCGACCACGGGTTG
>JBDTVJ010000336.1:0-2878 GCA_040007275.1 Terracoccus sp. | reverse complement strand
GCCGCCTCGGCCTTGTCGCCGTTGGCGAACACGAGCACGCGGGCGGTCTTGCCCGTGCCGTGCGGCAGGTTGACCGTGCCGCGCACGGCCTGGTCGGCCTTGCGGGGGTCAACCCCGAGGCGCATCGCGACCTCGACGGTCTCGTCGTACTTCGCTCGCGCCACCTGCTTGGCGGTCCGCACGGCCTCAAGAGGGGTGTAGATCTTGCCGGGGGTGATCGCCTCGGCGGCGGCGCGGTAGTTCTTGCTGCGCTTCATGTTCTGCTCCTGGTTCTTCTTCGTGGTGGTGGAGTCGTGGTGACGGACCAGCGCGGTCCTCCCACGGAGCGAACAGCCATCCTGACCGGATGCCGTTCAGCGGTGAGCGCCTCGACCGGAGTCGGGCCGCTCACCGCCTACGTTCTCACAGCGCGGTGTCGATACCCATCGAACGGGCGGTGCCGGCGATGATGCGGGCCGCCATGTCCTCGTCGTGGGCGTTGAGGTCTTCCATCTTCATCCGGGCGATGTCATACACCTGGTCGCGCGAGAGCTTGGCGACCTTGGTCTTGTGCGGCTCGCCGGAGCCCTTGGCGACGCCGGCTGCCTTCTTGATCAGCTCGGCCGCCGGGGGCGTCTTGGTGATGAAGGTGAAGGAACGGTCTTCGTAGACCGTGATCTCGACCGGGATGACGTTGCCCCGCTGGCTCTCCGTCGCGGCGTTGTAGGCCTTGACGAACTCCATGATGTTGACGCCGTGCTGGCCGAGGGCCGGGCCGACGGGCGGCGCGGGCGTGGCGGCACCGGCCTGGATCTGCAGCTTGATGAAGCCGGAGACCTTCTTCTTCTTGGGAGGCATGCTCTCTACTTTCCTTGGGTGTTGGGCCTACGCCTGAGGTGCTGGCTGGGCGATGACCCGGTTGCAGGGACCGCCCGCTCACGCGGGCGAGATCCGGTCAGATCTTGGCGACCTGACCGAAGGACAGCTCGACCGGGGTCTCCCGGCCGAAGATCGAGACCAGCACCTTGAGCTTCTGCGTGTCGGGGCTGATCTCGGAGATGGTGGCCGGAAGGGTCTCGAAGGGCCCTTCCATGACGGTGACGGACTCGCCGACCTCGAAGTCGATGACCCGGATGTCCTTGGCGGACCCGCCGGAGCCGGAAGCCGAGTCACCCTCACCGGCCGGGAGGTCGAAGGTCGGCGCGAGCATGGTGAAGACCTCGTCGATCGACAGCGGCACCGGCTGGTGGGCGTTGCCGACGAACCCGGTGACCCCGGGCGTGTGGCGAACGGCGCCCCAGCTCTCGTCGGAGAGGTCCATGCGAACGAGGACGTAGCCGGGCATCCGAACCCGGCGGACGTTCTTCTTCTGCCCGTTCTTGATCTCGGTGACCTCCTCCATGGGGACCTCGATCTCGAAGATGAAGTCCTCCATGTTGAGCGTCTGGATACGCGTCTCGAGGTTGGCCTTCACGCGGTTCTCGTAACCGGCGTAGGAGTGGATGACGAACCAGTCACCGAAGCGCGACCGCAGCTCGGCCTTGTAGTCGGCCACCGGGTCGCCGCTGCCGGTCGGCTCGGACGGCTCGGACGGCTCGTCATCGGCTGCGTCGTCGTCGCCAGCCGCTTCGTCGTCGTCTTCATCGTCACCGGATCGTTCATCGTCACCGGATCGCTCGCCCTCGGAGCCGGCGAGCTCGTCGAGGGCATCGATCTCGTCGCCGACCGCGACGACATCGCTGTCTTCGGTCTCGGGCATCGGCGTCGTGTGCACCGCGTACGGGCTGTCGCTGGCGGGGTCGGTCTGCGTGAGGACCTCGGCTGCCGCGGCGTCGGTGGTCTCCACGTCGTCGGGAGTTCCCGACACAACGCCCTCGGCGTTGTCGGGGGTCTCGGTGCTCTGGGCGTCGTTCGAGGCAAACTGCTCGGACACGCGTTGACCTACTTCCTTGCTGGTGGACCGGCCAGGGGCCGGCTGGTTCCTGATGTGGCCTGACGACCGGGACGGTCAAGTCAGGTCAGCGCGACACTCAGATGACGGTGCCCGTGAACGCCCAGGAGATGAGCTTGCTGAAGCCGAGGTCGAAGCCCGACACCATGGCCATCATGACCATCACGAAGATGACGACGACGGTGGTGTAGCGCACCAGCTCGGGCCCCGTGGGACGCACGACCTTGCGCATCTCGTCGAGGATCTGCCGTACGAACAGGCTCAGGGCGCCGAAGAGCCGTGAGACGGGGTTGCCGTCGCGGGGCTGGTCGGCCCGGCCGGACTCGCGCTTGGCGCTCGTCTCCGTCACGATTCCTACTTTCTACCTGGGTGCCCGGCCCCGGAGGGCCCGCCTGCTCGAGCAGGTCGCCAACCATGGGGCCGCGCGCACGAGAACCACATCTGTTGCGCAGGGCAAGAGGGACTCGAACCCACAACCGCTGGTTTTGGAGACCAGTGCTCTACCAATTGAGCTATTGCCCTTCACCGTCGACCACGAGGTGGACTCGGCCGGACGGCATGCGTCAGCATGGCCAGCGAAGCCGTCCGAGCGTCGAGCATACGGGACGGCGCTCACCAAAGGCGAACCCGTGCTGCTCACCCGGCATCCGGACCCGTTCCGGCCCGACACCGGCGACAGTGGCAGGATCGAGGGGTGACCACCCATGCAGCCCTCGCGTCCCTGTCGGCCGACGAGCTCGCCTCGTTCCTCTCCGACCAGGAGAGAGCCTACGCCGAGCTGCGGGCCAGCGGCCTGCAGCTCGACCTGACGCGAGGCAAGCCGTCGGCGGCCCAGCTCGACCTGTCCAACGCGTTGCTGGCCCTGCCCACGACCACCAAGGACCGTGCTGGTGTCGACGTGCGCAACTACGGTGGGCTCGCGGGCCTGATCGAGCTGCGTGAGATCTT
>JBDTVJ010000335.1:0-2888 GCA_040007275.1 Terracoccus sp. | reverse complement strand
ATCACCGACTGGAAGGCCGAGCTCGCCCCGCACTACGCCACCGCCCAGCGGATGCTCGGCGTGGTGACCAACCCGTGCGACGGCCCGGTCGAAGCGCTGATGCGCGAGACGGCCGAAGGCCTCGGGGTGGGTGCCAGCTTCCGCAAGACGCCGGTCGGGGTGTTCTTCGGCGAACCGGGGCGTCAGGTGCCCGACCCCTACTTCGGCGGCGACGGGCCCGCGCGCACCGGCTGCACCCAGTGCGGCAACTGCATGGTCGGATGCCGGGTCGGCGCGAAGAACACGCTGGTCAAGAACTATCTCGCGCTGGCCGAGCGACGGGGCGTCACCATCGAACCCCTGCGCACCGTGGTCGACCTGCGCCCGCTCGACCCGGCGGTGCCCGAACAGGGCTACGCCGTGACGACCGTGCGAAGCGGCGCCTGGGCGGCGGGTCGCACCCGCAGAACCGTCACTGCCGGTCAGGTCGTCATCGCGGCGGGCGCCTGGGGCACGGCCTCGTTGCTGCAGTCGATGCAGGTGGAGGCTCTCCCACAGCTCTCCGACCGGCTCGGCGAGCTCACCCGCACCAACTCCGAGGCGCTCGGTGGAGCGATGACCGCCAGGGTGCCGAGCGGCGTCGACCTCACCCGCGGGGTGGCGATCACGTCCAGCTTCAACGTCGACGAGGCGACGCACGTCGAGAACTGCCGTTACGGCCCGGGCTCGAACCTGATGGGGGCGCTAGCCGTCATGCAGGTCGACGGTGGGGGCCGCGTGCCCCGTGTGGTCCGGTTCGCAGGGCAGGCTGTCCGGCATCCGGCCGTGTTCGCACGGTCGTTGTCGACGCGGCGCTGGAGTGAGCGCACGGTGATCGCACTGGTCATGCAGAGCCGCGACAACTCGATCACCGTGGGCCACAAACGAGGCCTGTTCGGGTGGCGACTGACCTCCGAGCAGGGTCACGGCGAACCGAACCCCACCTACCTGGCCGAAGCCAATGTGGCCGTTCGCGCGCTCGCCGCGGGCCTGGCGAGCGCAACCGGATTGCGCGCGTGGCCGGGAAGCTCGGTCGGCGAGGTGTTCGACGTGCCGATGACCGCGCACTTCCTCGGGGGAGCCGTGATCTCAGACTCGCCCCAGACGGGCGTGGTCGACCCGTACCACCGGGTGTGGCACTATCCCGGGCTCCATATCGTCGACGGGGCCGCGGTCTCGGCGAACCTCGGCGTGAATCCGAGCCTGACGATCACCGCGCAGGCCGAACGAGCGATGTCGTTCTGGCCCGCTCGGGGAGAGCGCGATACGCGAGCCGCGCAGGGGCAGCCCTATGTCGTTCCTCGGTGACGCGCAGCTAAGGGCCCGTGCCCCCCGGCACGGACCCTCATCATTCTGCTGCACCCCCCCGGCGGCAACCGAGTCCCCCCGAACTCGCCGCCCAGCTGACGGTTCGCCGCGTCCCCCGACGCGATCGACGTTTGCTGATGGACATACGTTACATATTCAATGGCTTGTCTGTCAAGTTGCTTGGTTGCCCAGATACTGTGTGAGAGATTGGGTTCTGAGTGACCGGAGGCGCCCGTTGGGAACGAACCACTCAGCGACGAAGGTCGGCGAAGATCTGCGGTGTGGCGTCTCCCACCGAACTGCTTGGGAAAGAGGGGACATGCCAGTCGAGCCAGTCGAGCTATGGAGCCAGGACGCGGTGCTGGGGTCACTGCGTCGCGCACTGGTGGGCAGCAACCGGCTCCATACCTCGATGGCGGCCGAGCTGGGGGTCAACCTGACCGGGCTGTCGGCCCTGAGCCACCTGGCCGCAGCGCCGGGGACGACCCCCAAGGCGCTCTCCGATCTGCTCGGGATCACCACCGGGTCGACGACGGGCGCCGTCGACCACCTGGTCGAGTCGGGCTTCCTGCGTCGCGAGCCACACCCTGACGATCGCCGTAGCGTGGTGCTGCACCTCACGCGAGCGGGCCGCCAGGCTGTCGAGCAGGTCATCGATCGCTACCAGTCGGCGCTGAGCAGCGTGTACGCCGCGCACCCCGACACCGATCCCGGTGAGCTCGCGGCGTTTCTTGACGATCTCGCGAAGGCTCTCAACCGTTCCGTCTCGTAGGGTGATCCGGACCGATCGGCATCGACCGCTCAGAGGCAGGCTTCCCGACGGGTCACCGCGCGTTCGCCGGCGCATCTCGGGGTTCGTCACGCCACGATCGCCATAGTGACGCGTAGGCACCATCAGCCGCGAGCAGCTCCTCGTGTGAGCCGATCTCGCTGATTCTGCCGTCCTCGACCACGCACACCCGGTCGGCGTCGTGGGCCGTCATGAGGCGGTGAGCGATGGCCACCACGGTCCGCCCGTCGACCACAGCGGCCAGTGAGCGCTCGAGGTGGCGTGCTGCCCGGGGGTCGAGCAGCGAGGTGGCCTCGTCGAGCACAAGAGTGTGCGGGTCGGCGAGTACGAGCCGGGCCAGCGCGAGCTGCTGTGCCTGAGGGTCGGTCAGCCGGTGGTTTCCCGAACCGACCGTGGTGTCGAGTCCCGCCGGCAAGTGCACCGCCCAGTCGCGGGCGTCGACAGCAGTGAGCGCCTCCCACAGCTGTTGGCGTGACGCCTCGGGTCGGGCCAGCCGGAGGTTGTCCTCCAGAGTTCCGACGAAGACGTGGTGCTCCTGTGTCACGAGCGCGACCTGACCCCGCAGCTGAGCCAGCTCGAGGTCGACCAGACGCACCCCGCCCACCCCGACCCGGCCCTCCCGTGGGCCGTCGATGCCGGCCATCAGCCGTCCGAGGGTCGACTTGCCGGCGCCCGAGGGACCGACGATCGCGAGGCGCTCGCCCGGTCGCAGGTCAAGCGACACGCCACGGAGCACGTCGCGACCCGAACGGTAGGCATAGTGCACGTCGTC
>JBDTVJ010000334.1:0-2896 GCA_040007275.1 Terracoccus sp. | reverse complement strand
GAGAGGCCAGGCGCACCTTGTCGTTGTACCAGTAGCCCGTGATGAGCGAGGTCCATGAGGCCGTGGATGACGCGGCGATGATGTAGAGCCCGACGGCGGCCAGCCACATGGCCAGAACCGGGATAGCGGCCCGGGCCCGGGTGACGATCCAGAAGATGCCGATCGGAAGCAGCATGACCGGCCCCCACAGCACACTGCCGGTCAACAGCCGCCCGCCGACGACCTCGACGAGTGCGTCCGCGACGCTGACCCGATCGGTCCACACGTACGACTGTGTCGAGGCGAGACGAGCCGAGATGGCTGGCGCCACGTAGAGGCCCACCGCCAGCGCCACCGCCACCAGGCCCAGGTCTCGCCCGACCCGGAGCCAGCTCGCGTGACGCAGCGCACCTGCTCGCAGCCTCGCCGCGCCGAGCCAGGCGAGGGCGAAGACCCCGATCGCGACGAACGCGTTCGGCTGCACCAGCGCGAGACCTGGGAGGCTCGCCCCGAAGCCCAGCCACTGGCTCACGTGCTTCGAGCGCGCCGCCTGCAGCATGAGCGCGAGCACGCCGGGAGTCAGGGCAGTGCCCATGAGGTTGGGCCACAGCACCCCCCAGCCGAGCAGCAGTGTCGGGAACGCGATCAGGGCTGCGGAGGAGAACCCCGCGGCGTAGGTCACCAGTCGAGAGGTGCCAAGGGCGTGGCGCACCAGCGCGACACATCCCACCGGCCAGACGACGGCCGCGAGCACGATCGTCGCGACGTTGGTGCCGGGCAGCACGTCGGCCACACCGGACTGCAGGCCGGTGGCGATCCAGGCGTGGAACCCGTTGGGGTAGAAGCTGTTGTTGGCGATCGAGAAGTTGCCGGTGTCGAGAAAGAGGCGGATGCGGTCGAGGTGGTAGACAGCATCCGGAGAGTCGACCAGCTCGTCAGGGCGCCCGAGGGTCGGCACGATCGTCACTATCGCGATCACGACACCGACGGCGATGGCGAGAGCCGCGTCGGGGCGTGGCCGGCCGAACAGGCGTCGAGTGTGCTCGAGGCGAGCGGCCGCCCGACCCGTGCGTCGCTCGACGAGGCGACTGACGCCGATCGAGAGCACGTACGCCGCAGCCATCGCCAGGACCGTCGAGAGCAGCAGCGGTAGCCATCCCCAACGCACCCCGACCCGTTGCGCCGCCGTCGCGGCCGTTGCGATGAGCCCCGCGGAGAGGGCGGGGGAGACGGCCAGGGCCTCGAGGCCGCGCGAGCCGAGGGCCCGGACCACCAGCCAGCCGGGGAGGAACGCCACCGCCGAGAGCACGACGAAGGCAGGCACCATCCCTGCCCACGTGGGCGCCTCCGCGGGCATCTGCACTCCCTGCGATCGAGCTGCGGTCGGGTCATTGTCGCCGGTCGCGGCGATTTCTCCACAACCAGGGTCTGCCCGTAGGATGAGTGGAGGTCGAGTGCGCTTGTCGCGCGAGACCTCAATTCGCGCGTCTTCTGCCGATCATCGTCAGGGAAGACCAGGTTGACAGTGGTTGACACTGTCCCACCGGGTCTGGCCTGACACCGGTCGGGACGCACCACGGCAGTCCTGATCCCCGCGTCGTGCGGGGCCCGGGCGGGGTGTGTCAGGCGCCAGGAGCGGGGCCACTGCCTCGCTGACAACTGACAACAACCTACCCAAGGGAGAACACGGCATGGCCGTAGTCACCATGCGCCAGCTCCTCGAGAGCGGCGTCCACTTCGGGCACCAGACCCGTCGCTGGAACCCCAAGATGAAGCGCTTCATCATGACCGAGCGCAATGGCATCTACATCATCGACCTGCAGCAGTCGCTGACCTACATCAACAACGCCTACGAGTTCGTCAAGGAGACCGTCGCCCACGGCGGCACCATCCTCTTCGTCGGCACGAAGAAGCAGGCCCAGGAGCCGATCGCCGAGCAGGCGACCCGCGTCGGCATGCCCTACGTCAACCACCGTTGGCTCGGTGGCATGCTCACCAACTTCCAGACGATCTCCAAGCGCCTCACGCGCCTGAAGGAGCTCGAGGAGCTCGACTTCGACGATGTGGCCGGCTCCGGCTACACGAAGAAGGAGATGCTCATCTTCAAGCGCGAGATGATCAAGCTCCAGAAGACGCTGGGCGGCATCCGCACGATGGCCAAGGTTCCCTCGGCCGTCTGGATCGTCGACACCAAGAAGGAGCACCTCGCGGTCGACGAGGCCCGCAAGCTCGGCCTGCCGGTCATCGCGATCCTCGACACCAACTGCGACCCCGACGAGGTCGACTACAAGATCCCGGGCAACGACGACGCGATTCGTTCGGTCGCCCTGCTGACCCGGGTGGTCGCCGACGCCGTCGCCGACGGCATCATGCAGCGCTCGTCGGGCAAGTCAGGTGCCGAGGCCTCGGCCGAGGAGCCTCTCGCCGAGTGGGAGCGTGAGCTCTACGCCGACGCGGATGCCCCGGTCGCTGCTGTCGAGAGCACCGAGGCGCCCGCCGAGTCGTCCCAGGCGCCTGCGCTCGAGGCCCCGGTCGAGGTGGACGCTGCGGCCACCGAGACTCCCATCGAGACGCCCATCGAGACGCCGAGCCCTGAGGTCGCCGCCGAGATCGCGATCGACCAGCCGGTCGAGGCGACTGAGGCCACCGAGACTCCCGTTGCGGTCGCCGAGTCGACCGAGGCCACCGAGGCTGCTGCTGCGGCCACCGAGCAGGCCTGATCCCCACCACTGACATCGAACGAAAAGAGCGATAGAGAGCATGGCGAACTACACCGCCGCTGACATCAAGGCCCTGCGCGCGGACACCGGCGCCGGCATGATGGACGTCAAGAAGGCCCTCGACGAGGCCGACGGCGACCGAGCCAAGGCCATCGAGATCCTCCGCATCAAGGGCCAGAAGGGCGTGGCCAAGCGCG
>JBDTVJ010000333.1:0-2896 GCA_040007275.1 Terracoccus sp. | reverse complement strand
CTGACCCTCTACCCCCACCAGGACGACGCGTTCCTCGAGATCCTGAGCGGCAGCAACCTCATCCTCGCCACCCCCACCGGGTCGGGAAAGTCACTCGTGGCGACGGCCGCCCACTTCTACGCCCTGGCCGAAGACCGGGTCAGCTTCTACACCGCCCCGATCAAGGCGCTCGTCTCGGAGAAGTTCTTCGCCCTCTGTGAGCAGTTCGGCGCCGACAACGTCGGCATGATCACCGGCGACGCCACCGTCAACGGCGACGCCCCGATCATCTGTTGCACGGCCGAGATCCTCGCGAACATTGCTCTGCGAGAAGGCAGCTCGGCCGACATCGGCCTCGTCATCATGGACGAGTTCCACTTCTACAGCGAACCCGACCGCGGCTGGGCCTGGCAGGTGCCGATCATCGAGCTGCCGCAGGCGCAGTTCGTGCTCATGTCGGCCACCCTGGGCGACGTCACGATGTTTGAGGACGACCTGACTCGCCGCACCGGCCGCTCCACCGCGGTCATCGCCGGCACCGAGCGCCCGGTACCGCTGGAGTTCTCGTACGTGCTCACCCCCCTGCACGAGACCATCGAGAAGCTGCTCGAGCAGGACCGCGCACCCGTCTACGTCGTGCACTTCACCCAGGCGGCCGCCCTCGAGCGGGCCCAGAGCCTCGTCGCGGTCAAGATCACCAGCCGGGCGGAGCGGGACGCTATCGCCGCCCGGATCGGCGGTTTTCGGTTCGGCTCGGGGTTCGGTCGCACCCTGTCGCGGCTCGTGCGCCACGGCATCGGGGTGCACCACGCCGGGATGCTGCCGAAGTACCGTCGGCTCGTCGAGCAGCTCGCGCAGGACGGCCTGCTCAAGGTCATCTGCGGCACCGACACCCTCGGCGTCGGTATCAACGTGCCGATCCGCACCGTGGTGCTGACCGGCCTGACGAAGTTCGACGGCACCAAGCAGCGGATGCTCAAGGTGCGCGAGTTCCACCAGATCGTCGGTCGCGCCGGGCGGGCGGGGTTCGACACCCGGGGCTGGGTGGTGGCCCAGGCGCCGGAGCACATCATCGAGAACCACCGGGCCGTAGAGAAGGCCGGCGACGACCCCAAGAAGCAACGCAAGATCCAGCGCAAGAAGCCGCCGGAGGGGTTCATCAGCTGGTCGGAGGAGACGTTCGACCGCCTTATCAACTCCGACCCCGAGCAGCTGCAACCGCGGATGCGCGTTTCCCACTCCATGTTGGTGAACATCCTTGGCCGAGAGGGCAACCCGGTCGCACACATGTCACGTCTGCTCACCGACAACCACCACGAGCCCAAGGACCAGCGGCGCCTGCAGAAGCACGCCCTCGTGCTGGCCCGCGAGCTGATCAGCTCAGGAGTCGTGGAGCGCCTACCGGTGGCCGAGGCGTCGGGCCGTCGTCACGCCCTCACCATCGACCTCCAGCGCGACTTCGCCCTCAACCAGCCTCTCGCGCCCTTCGCCCTGGCCGTGATGGACACCCTCGACCCCGAGTCGGAGACCTACGCCAAGGATCTCGTGTCGGTCATCGAGGCGATCCTCGAGAACCCCCGGCAGGTTCTGTGGGCGCAGGAGTCGAAGGCGCGTGGCGAGGCGGTCGCCGCCATGAAGCTCGACGGCATCGAGTACGAGGAACGGATGGAGCGCCTTGATGAGGTGAGCTGGCCCAAGCCGCTCGCCGACCTGCTCGAGGTCACCCTGGGCGCCTACCGGCAGACCCACCCGTGGATCTCGCCGGAGGCCCTCTCGCCGAAGTCGATCGTGCGGGAGATGTTCGAGCAGGGCATGACCTTCAACGAGTTCGTCTCGGTCTACGGGCTGTCGCGGTCGGAGGGGCTGCTGCTGCGCTACCTCACCGACGCCTACCGCACGCTGCGTCACACGGTGCCCGAGAGCCACCGCACCGACGAGCTCGAGGACGTCATCGAGTGGCTGGGAGAGCTGGTGCGCCAGACCGACTCGAGCCTGCTCGACGAGTGGGAAGACCTGGTGAACCCGGATGCCGGCCTGCCGCAGCCGGGCGACCTCGCGCCACCCACCCGACCACTGACCGGCAACGTGCGGGCCTTCACCGTGATGATCCGCAACGCCATGTTCCACCGGGTCGAGCTGGCCTCGCGCGACCACTGGGAGGCCCTCGGCGAGCTCGAGGCCCGGGTGGCCGAGCTGACCGACCCGCCGCAGAAGGTCGTCATGACGACCGAGGCCTGGAACGAGGCCCTGGGTGCCTACTACGACGACCACGACTCCATCGCGACCGACCAGGCGGCGCGATCCCCTGCCCTGCTGCAGGTCGAGAAGACCCCGACGGAGTGGCGGCTGCGGCAGGTCGTCGTCGACCCCGACGGTGACCACGACTGGGCGATCGTCGCGCACGTCGACCTCGCGGCATCCGACGACGTGGGGTCTGCGGTGCTGATCGTGACCGGTTTCGAACGCCTCGGCGGCTGACCGAGAATTTCTTCGACGGTGCCAATCCGGCCTCGGCGCCGCTCCGAACGGACTGTGTGGGGGCAGGACCGCGGGGCGACGTTGAGGGGGACTCAGGCGTCGCCCCGCGACAACCCACCCCCAGCCCTGATGCCCGCCGCCTACGGTGTGGCGATGCCGCCTGTCCCTGATACCGCGCCCGACCGGGCCGTATCGACACGGTCGTCCTGACCGGCCCCGAAAGGATGCTGCTGACGCCCGCCGGTGGCGGCAACGGCACCGGCGTGCTGGTGCTCTCGGGCTCGAGCGGCCGCATCGAGAGTGGCCGCGCCCAGCAACCCCGCCACGGTCCGATCCCCGGGGTCCCCACGAGCCTGCGCGCCCAACAACCCCGCCACGGTCCGATCCCCGCGGCCCCCAACAGCATGCGCGCCCAACAACCCCGCCACGGTCCGATCCC
>JBDTVJ010000332.1:0-2898 GCA_040007275.1 Terracoccus sp. | reverse complement strand
ACGAAGCAGAAGGCGCCAGCCCAGCAGGCCACCCCGGCCAAGAAGTCGGGGCGGGCCACGAAGTCAACGCCGGCCACCAAGACGACCGCCAAGAAGTCCACTACCCGGAAGCGCACGACCAAGAGCGCCTGAGCCGGTCACATGGCCACTCGGGTACACGCGGTGCAGCGGCCACACACGCGGTGGAGTGGGGCAGATCGCTCCGTCTAGGCTCGGGTCGTGGCAACCCTGAGCGAGCTCCTGCGCGCACGAACCAACGTCTCTGCCCACGATGCCGAGTGGTTGCACCTGCTGGTCGGAGACTGGCAGCTGATTGCCGACCTCAGCTTTGCCGACCTCGTGCTCTGGGTGCGTTCGGTGAGCGACCGGTGGGAAGCCCTGGCCCACGTACGCCCGACAACCGGCCAGCTCGTGTTCGTCGAGGACCAGGTGGGCCGGACCGCGCAGGCGGGGCGAATGGGTGACCTGCTGAGCGAGGCGGCCGACGAGCAGCGCATTCTGCGCGTGCGTCAGGTGCTGGTGCACCAGGAGCAGGTCCCGGAACAGTCCGTCCGTGAGGAGTACATCCCCGTCGTGCGTCAGGGCCGGGTTGTCGCTGTCATGACCAGGCATACCAACCTCTGGACCACGCGCACGCCGAGCCGTCTCGAGCTGACCTACCTCGCGACCGCCGATGCGCTGTGCCGCATGGTCACAGGCGGGGAGTTTCCCAACACGAGCGCCCCCACCGGTCTGCGGCGCGGCGCCCCCCGGGTCGGCGACGGGGTCATCCGGCTCGACGTCGACGGGGTCGTGACCTACGCCAGCCCGAACGCGGTGTCGGCTCTGCACCGCCTGGGGCACCTCGGCGAGGTCGTGGGTGCCAGCCTGGCGCAGATCGTCACCGACAACGTCCGCGAGTTCGACCCGGTCGATGAGGGTCTGGCCCTCGTCGTAACCGGCCGCCAACCGTGGCGCACCGAGATCGTGGCCGGTGGCACCACGGTGTCGATGCGTGCCATCCCCCTCACCGAGGCTGGTCAGCGCTTTGGCGCCATCGTGCTGCTGCGCGACGTGGGCGAGCTGCGCCGCCGTGAACGTGAGCTGATGACCAAGGACGCGACGATCCGCGAGATCCACCACCGCGTGAAGAACAACCTGCAGTCGGTCGCAGCCCTGTTGCGCCTTCAGGCCCGGCGCGTGCCGGAGGGGGAGGCCCGGGCCGCGCTGGCCGAGGCAGAGCGACGGGTCGGGACGATAGCGCTCGTGCACGACCAGCTCAGCGCCGGGTTCGATGAGACCGTCGACTTCGACGCGATCGCCCAACGGGGGTTGAATGCGGTTGTCGAGGTGTCGGCCAACGGTGCCCCCGTACTGACGACCACCGAGGGCTCGTTCGGGCGGCTTCGTGCCGAGGACGCCACCTCGCTGGCGATGGTGATGAGCGAACTGGTGCAGAATGCGATCGAGCACGGCCTCGGCGAGAACGGAGGCCAGGTGCACATCACGATCGACCGTCAGGCCGACGAGCGGGGCAACCCGATGGTCGTGGTGTCGGTGGAGGACGACGGCAAAGGGATCGACCCGGCGCGACGACCCGGATCAGGGCTCGGCACCCAGATCGTGCAGTCCCTCGTGGCAGATCTCTCCGGGCGGATCAGCTGGGAGCCGGTGTCGCCGCACGGCACGCGGGCGAGGTTCACCGCCAGCCTGCGCCCGGTCACCTAGGGCGGTCACGTCTCGAGATCGCGGGTCGCGGATCGCAGAACGTAGGAGGGCGGGCGAGAACAGCAAGGCCCGGCGACCGGAGGGTCACCGGGCACAGACGGTCAGGGCGCTCAGCTAGCTCGACGGGCCCTGGCGTTGCGTCGCTTGAGAGCGCGACGCTCGTCTTCGGAGAGACCACCCCACACGCCGGCATCCTGCCCGCTCTCAAGGGCCCACTTAAGACAGGTATCGATCACGGGGCAGGTTCGACACACTGCCTTGGCCTCTTCTATCTGCAAGATTGCCGGCCCGGTGTTCCCAATCGGGAAGAACAGCTCCGGGTCGACCTCCAAGCAGGCAGCGCGGTCGCGCCAATCCATGCGGATCGTGCTCCTTCATCATCTGTCAGGCGTACCAAAGGGGCGCCAGGGGCGTGGTTCGGTACTGGGTTGGGCACCAGCGTCTTTGTCGGAGCCATACGGGTCGTGCGGGTCTAGCGGTATCAGCGACCTCCGGGTGGTCTACCTCAAGGGCGCAACGGAAACGGTGTGGATTATGTTCCGTTGGTGTCTCGGCGAGGTGACTGCAGGATCGAGGTGCCCAAAGGGACAGACCGCACCGAAAAAGAACTCTATCGGCTGAATGGCGATCCGGCTAGGTTAGATGAGTCACTACCGAGCGTGTCGGGCTGAACTGGCTACCCTTGGGCAGTGACCGACCCGAACGCCCACCCATTGCGCGACCTGCGCTCCCACCACGCCTCCGCTGTGCTGGCGGCGCTCGAGGGGATCGTGCTGCTCGGCTTTGCCGGCTTCTTCGGCTACGAGATCGCATCCGGTGCCACCGACGACACGACCCGTGGGTTGACCTCCGGCGCGCTGATTCTGGTCTTCGCCCTGTTCCTGCTTGCGATGGCCCGCGGATGGGCGCGGCTGGCCGACTGGCCGCGCACCCCCACCCTGTTGTGGAACATCCTGTTGCTGCCGGTGGCCTGGTCGCTGTTCCAGTCCGGTCGCCCGCCGGTTGCCGTAGGGGTGGCCGCCGTGGCAGCGGTGAGCGTGGCGGCCGCGCTCGGGGCCCGGCCGAACGACCCGATCCGTCGCGATGAGCCCGATGACGCCATTGATCCCGACGACGGTTCTCCCCGGCGCCGGATCAGCTGATCGAGAGCCAGTCGTTCCAGCCGTTGTGCAGCACCAGCCAGGCGATCAG
>JBDTVJ010000331.1:0-2898 GCA_040007275.1 Terracoccus sp. | reverse complement strand
GCGGTGGCCCGGTCGACAGCGCGAACGAGTACCGCGACAACGTCGTGGTCTTCGGGCACCTGACGAACGCTCGAACCACCGCCTGAGGATGCCGTTGGGTCGGCGCTTCCTTGACAGGCAAGGTGCACCGGTCGTGGCGGTACAAGCGCCTCAGGCGATTCGGACGCCTCAGCGAGGTGGCGGCGGCTCCGGCGGCGTGCGCCAGCCGTCAGCAATCGGGTCGACACCGGCTCCGATGGCACGCTGGTACCAGGTGACATCGAGCCACTGGCCGAACTTGTAACCGATTCGGGCGTACGTGCCGACCGGCTCGAAGCCCATCGCGGTGTGCAGCCGCGCGCTGGCGTCGTTCGGTTGCGTGACCCCGGCGGCGGCTGTTCGGAAACCGCGATCGCCCAGCCGGGCGAGCAACGCGTCGTAGAGTCGCCGCCCGCCTCCACTGCGTCGTCGGCTCATGGCGAGGTAGACCGAGACCTCGCACGAGAACCGGTAGGCGGCTCGCTCCCTGAAGAGGCCGCCGTAGGCGTAGCCGCCCAGCTGGCCGTCAGACTCCTCGAGCACGAGAAACGCATGGCGCGCCTGCGCCACCTCGATGCGGCGACCCAGCTCAGCGGCATCCGGCGGCTGGGTCTCGAAGCTGATCGTCGTGTCGGTCACGTACGGGGCGTAGATCGCCGCGCAGGCCGCGGCGTCGGCGGCGGTCGCATCGCGCACCACCCGGTTGTCGCGGGTCTCACGCACGCGCGCGATGACGCCGCTGAGACGCGCGGGGGTGGGCCGAGAGGGTCGAGAGCCGGGACCGGTGCGACATGACGCTCGCCCACGACTGGTTCGACAACAGCGAGAACACGCTCATCGACGAGCCGATCGAACCGAGCGAGGCGAACGAGCCGATGCTGCCGATCGACAGCACCGAACCGACGCTGCCGATCGAGAGCACCGAACCCGACGACCCGATGGCGAGGAACGAGTCGCGGCTCGCGACCGACCACTGTTCGCGCGGAATCCTCATGGGCTCAGCGTACGCCGCCACCGGGTCCGGCTCCCGGGCGCGATCCGACCGCACCAACCGGACCACGGCGAACTTCCCCGACACGAGCGTCCGATCCGACCGCACCAACCGGACCACGGCGAACTTCCTTGACACGAGCGTCCGATCCGACCGCACCGATCGGACCCCGGCCGACTTCCGACGGCGTGGGAGGATGCCGGGTGATGGGAGGCGCCACCATGACGGACTACCCGCACCCGCTGCACACGGCAATCGCCGCGACTGACGCTCGCGGTCTGGCCGAGTTCTACCGGCAGCTCCTCGGGCTCGCCTACCGTCCTGGCGACGAACCGCCGACGGGCGAGGCTGCTGACGACGCCGACTGGTTCGTGCTCGTCGGGCCAGACGGAGCCCGCAGGCTCGCCTTCCAACAGGTCAAGCGCCTGGAGCGCCCCACGTGGCCGGCCCACGACGTGCCGATGCAGATGCACCTCGACCTCACGGTAGCGAGTGTCGAGCAGCTCGAGAATCAGTGAGGACGGGCCATGTCTGTCGGGGCCGTGCTGCTGTTCGACCGCACCGACGAGGTCGGCGGTCTGGTTCACCGCCTCAGCTCGGCGCTCGGGCAGGTGACCGGGTGCGTCAAGACCTACCTCATGAAGTTCTCCGAGGCTGAAGGGTTCGCACACCCGCACGTGCGTGTCGTGCCCCCGGATGCCGGACCACCCGGGTGAAGCACGTGGGCCGAAGGTGTTCGCCTCCCTGAACGACAACCCTGCGCAATGGCTGCCTGAGAGCCAGCGCGACAGCATCGCGCTGGCTCTGCGAACTGCACTGTCCTGACAACAGATCCTTGGTGGCAGTGACCATGATCCGGCGTCGGTGCTCCCGGGCCGAAGCACCTGAGCGTCAGCCTGGTCAGACCACCTGTGTCTCGACGCGGTCGCCGGCCCACGACGTGTGGAAGGTTCCCTCGCGGTCGACCCGCTGGTAGGTGTGGGCTCCGAAGTTGTCGCGCAGCACCTGGATGAGCGCCGCCGGCAGACGCTCGCGACGCAGGCCGTCGAAGTAGGCCAAGGACGAGGAGAAGGCCGGGGTGGGCACGCCGGCCGCCGCGGCCACGCCGACGACCCGGCGCCAGGCCTCGACCCCCGACGAGACGGCATCCGCGAAGTACTCGGCGGTCAGCAGCGACGTGAGGTCGGGCTCGGTGGCGTACGCCTCCTTGATGCGGTCGAGGAAGCGGGCGCGGATGATGCAGCCGCCCCGCCAGATCGTGGCCACGGTACCGAGGTCGAGATCCCAGTCGTACTCACGAGACCCGGCGGCGAGCTGGTCGAAGCCCTGCGCGTAGGCGACCACCTTCGAGGCGTACAGAGCAGCCTGCACGTCGTCGACGAACTGGTCGCGGTCGACCGTCGACGGCGTCTCGGATGCCGTGTCGCCGAAGAGCTTTCTGGCCGCGGCGCGCTGTCCGGTGTGGCCCGACAACGCGCGGGCGAAGGTGGCCTCCGCGATTCCGGTAACGGGGATGCCGAGGTCGAGGGCGTTCTGGACCGTCCAACGACCGGTGCCCTTCTGCTCGGCCGCGTCGGCGACGACGTCGACGAAGGGCATCCCAGTGAAGGCATCGGTGTGTTTCAGCACATCGGCGGTCATCTCGATGAGAAACGACTCGAGCTCGCCCTCGTTCCAGTCGCGGAAGACGTCGGCGATGGCAGACGGGTCGAGCCCGGGCACCGACCGCAGCAGGTCGAACGACTCGGCGATGAGCTGCATGTCGGCGTACTCGATGCCGTTGTGCACCATCTTGACGAAGTGACCCGCAGCGTCGGGCCCGAGGTGGGCGGCACAGGGAGTGCCGTCGACCTGGGCGGCGATCGACTCGACGACCGGACCGATGCGCT
>JBDTVJ010000330.1:0-2932 GCA_040007275.1 Terracoccus sp. | reverse complement strand
GTACAGGTAAGGGCTGGCCCGGTGTGATCGCTGCGGCAGGAGGTCCGCGGCCGGTTGAGTGTGTCAACCTCATTTGGCCCCACTGTGATGGTCTGATTTGGCCCCACTCCCGGGTGGGGGGTCGTGCTGACCGTCGTGGGTGACGGCGGCCGGTTCCGGGCTTTGGTGGGCTCCGGGGGTCTAGAAGTCGGTGTTGGTCACCGGGGTCGGCGGCTGATGGTCGTGGCGTGCCTGGGCGGGAGTGGTGCCCAGTGCGTCGGCGATCTGGTTCCAGTCGCGCTGGTCGGGGTGCATCTGGGCGATGGTGGTGGTGATCAGCGCCTCGGCGGTGGCGGCGAGGTCGGACATGGCCTGGATGTAGGTCAGGTCGGTGTGCTCGCAGCCTCGGTCGTGGGCCAGGTGCTCGGCTGCGGTGATGATCGCCGTCAGGGCGTGTTCGTCGGTGCGGGGTCTCATCGTCGGTACTCCCTGGTGGTGCGTAGCCGGTAGGAGTCGGTGCCGGTGTTGATGATGTGGGCGTTGAATGTCAGGCGGTCCACGACCGCGGCGGCCAGGCGTGGGTCGGTGAAGGTGGCGCCCCATTCGGAGAACGGGGCGTTGGTCGCGCAGGCGATGGAGGCTCGTTCCTCTCGTTCGGTGATGATCTGGAAGAGCAGCTCGGCCCCGCGGGAGTCGAGGCTGACGTAGCCCAGCTCGTCAAGGCAGAGCAGGTCCAGGCGGGCGTAGCGCCCGATCAGGCGGGAGAGCTGCTGGTTGTCGGCGGCCTCGGCGAGCTCGTTGACCAGGGCCGCGGTGGTGATGTAGCGCACTCGTCGGCCTTGCTCGGCGGCAGCGGTGCCCAGGCCGATGAGCAGGTGGGTCTTGCCGGTCCCTGAGTCCCCGAGCAGGACCAGCGGCTCGCCGGCCTCGATCCAGGTCCCGGTGGCCAGGTGGGCCAACGTCGCCGGCGGTAGGTCGGGCATGGCGGCGGTATCGAAGTCCTCCAGTCGTTTGGTGCGGGGAAACTTGGCTTCCTTGACCCGTCGGATGCGGCGGCGGGTCTCGCGGTCGTCGCACTCGGCGGCCAGGACCTCGGCGAGGTAGGCGGTATGGGTCAGGCGTTCCCGGGCGGCGGCCTGGGCCAGGGGGGCGGCCTGGGTGCGGATCGTGGGCAGGAACAGCGTCTTGCAGGCCGCGGTGATCGCTGCCTGAGCCGCGGGCTCGCTGAGCGCCGTGACCGCCGGCACCGGGGCAGTGGCTGTGGCGGGGGCGGCGTTCATGCTCCCACCCCGGCCAGGAGCGTGTCGTAGACAGCCAGCGATGGTGGTGGGCGCCGGTCCAGCGCTGCCGGTGGTGCGCTGGTGGGCAGGACCACCGGTGCCGGGGCCTGGGCCTGGGTCAGGCGGCGGGCCTCGACGGCGACCAGATCGAGGTCGTAGCGACCCATGGCCACCGCGGCATCCATGCCCGCGATGATGCCCGCGGCGCGCTGGGTACGGTGCAGCAGTAGCACCCCGACCAGAGCCCGGGTGCCCGCCCCATCGCCCAGGTCCTTGCGGGCTGCGTCCCAGAAGCGTTGATGGGAGGTGGTGAACCCGCCGCCGGCCCTGGCCGCGGCCAGGGCCGTGGATCCCGCCAGCGCCCCGGGCTTGCGGGACAAGACCTCGAGGTAGTGGTCGAGCTGGAGGTCCTCGCTGTGCTTATGGACCGATCTGACGTGGCTGGCGACCACGACGGCGCCGGCCATGGCGGTGACCGTGGTGGCACCGAGCTTGACCTGGACGCGCCGGCCGGCGAAACGGGCCGGGACCGAGTAGTAGGACTGGCGCACACAGATCCGCGCCCGGGCATCGACACGGCACGACAACGCCGCTGCCGGGTCGAAGCCCTCCTCGGGCAGCGCCCGCAGCGCCGGTAGCTCGCGCGCGGCCGCCGCGCCGACGGTCTCGATACGTCCGGTGATCCGCCGATCGTCGTCCTTGGTGTCGGCGGCGGCCATGTAGGCGTTGAGCTCGGCGATGTCGGCGAAGTGGGGCAACGGAACCAGGTGACGACGACGGAACCGGCCGACCTCGCCCTCGACTCCGCCCTTCTCGTGGGCACCATCGATGCCCGGCAGGCAGAAGAAGGAGTCGAACAGGTAGGTCGAGCGCAACGCGATGAACCGCGGATTCTCGATCCGTTCACGGCCCAGGACTACCCGGATCACCGCCGCGGTCAAGTTGTCATACCGGATCATCCCGGTCGGGACCCCGCCGAGGCGCTCGAAGGCGAGGACGTGACCATCGAGGAAGGACTCCTGGGCCTGGTTGGCGTAGGCGATATGAACGGCCTTGCCCGAGTGGGACAGGCGCAGCACGAACATCCACAACTTCATCATCACCCCGCCGATGAGGGCCTGGAACTCGCCGAAGTCGACCTCGGCTTCCTCGGCCGGGCCATGAGTCTGAGGCACCTTCACCCCCAGGGACTGATCGAAGATCTCCCGGCGCAACTCGGCCACCAGAGCCCGCACGCTGGACTCGGCCACCACCACCCCTTCCTCCTCAACCAGGCGCTGCCACACCCGCCGAGCGGTATGACGCTGCTTACGGTGGACGTCCTTGTCGGCCACCAACCACCCTCGAACGGTCTCGAGGTGCTCGCCCAGGACCGGGGCGCTACGCACCGCAACCTTGCGAGCCGGCGGCGTGGCATCGCTCAGCGCCTGACGCACCGTCCTGCGATGGACCTTGTACTTCTCAGACAGCGCCCGGATCGACATGTCTTCATCTCTCCGGTCTCGTCGGATACGTTCGAACTGCTCCACTCTCGACAACTCCTTCATACGCCACTACCTCCCGGTGAATGTCTTGGACGACATCACGGACGGTAGGGCTGGTAAGTCGGGGGTGGGGCCAAATCAGAGCATCAAAACCGCTCCAGGTGGGGCCACTTCAGGTTGGCATACTCA
>JBDTVJ010000329.1:0-2933 GCA_040007275.1 Terracoccus sp. | reverse complement strand
AAGGCGCTGCTCTCCTACCTGCCGAGCAACAACCTCGAGAGCCCACCGGCCTACGACGAGGGCGCAGCCGACCTGTCCGTCACCGACGACGACCGGTGGCTCGACACGTGCATCCCGGACTCGCCCAACGTGCCGTACGACATGCGCGAGGTGATCGCGCACCTGGTCGACGTGGCCGACGAGGGTGCTGACGGCATCGATGGCGCTGACTTCCTCGAGGTGGCCGCACTCTTCGCGCCGAACATCCTCACCGGCTTCGCGCGCATCGACGGCATGTCGGTCGGCATCGTCGCCAACCAGCCGATGCAGTACGCCGGCTGCCTCGACATCGACGCGTCCGAGAAGGCCGCCCGGTTCGTGCGCACCTGCGACTGCTTCAACGTGCCGGTGCTCACCCTCGTCGACGTGCCCGGCTTCCTGCCCGGCACCGACCAGGAGTGGGACGGCATCATCCGACGCGGTGCCAAGCTCATCTTCGCGTACGGCGAGGCCACCGTGGCGAAGATCACCGTCATCACCCGCAAGGCCTACGGCGGGGCCTACGACGTGATGGGCTCCAAGCATCTCGGCGCCGACATCAACCTCGCCTGGCCCACGGCCCAGATCGCGGTCATGGGGGCCCAGGGCGCGGTGAACATCCTCTACCGCAAGGAGCTGGCGGCAGCGGTCACCGAAGGGCGCGACGTCGAGGCGATGCGGCGTGACTTCGTCACCCACTACGAGCAGACCCTCGCCAACCCCTACATCGCAGCTGAACGCGGCTACATCGACACCGTGATCAGCCCGTCGAACACCCGGATGAACATCACCCGCGCCCTGCGTGCGCTGAAGAACAAGCGCGACACCCTGCCCCCCAAGAAGCACGGGAACATCCCGCTATGACCCTCGTGAGCAGCGCCGGTGACCCTGGTGGCACCGAGCCCACGGTTGCGGATGCCGTCGGTCCGGTTGAAGTCGGGCCGGCTGCTCCCGAGCCGGGCCCACCCCCCGAGGTGGCGTTCCGGGTCGTCTCGGGGCACCCGACGCCGCAGGAGGTCGCGGCACTGGTCACCGTGTTGTCAGTGTCGGCGCTCTCGGCCGGGCCGAGCGCCGGCGAGGCGACCGGTGCGCGCAGCTCGCCCTGGGCCGACCCCGCGCGCCGGCTGGTCGGCCCGCCCCGCGATCACGGCGGCTGGCGCAGGTCGGCCCTACCCCGCTGATCCCGGCTCCGGCTCCGGCTCCGGCCAATCGAACGCAGCGTTCGTTGCCGAACGCGCCGTTGTAACGCTGAGTTCGACCACGAACGCAGCGTTCAGTGGAAGCGTCGGATTGTCGGGGTCCATCGCCTCATAATCGGGTGGCGGCACCCACGAGCCGGTGGGATACCTTCGCCCTGTGACCGAGACTGCCGCTCAGACCGAACGCCCGCAGACCGCTGTCGACCGCATCGCGGAGCGCTACTTCGACGCAGCGGTCGACCTCAGCCCGATCAACGCCACTTCGCTCGGGGTGCCGGGGCGCGACGACGAGCTCGACGACCTCTCCCCCGCCGGCATCGCGGCGGCCGCCGCACTGCGGCAGGGCACCCTGATCGAGCTGTCTACCGCGACCGCGACCGACGACGTCGACCGGGTGACCATCGCGGCGATGTCCGAGAGACTGGGGCTGGCGCAGGAGCGGTATGCCGCTGGGCTCGACGAGATGTCGCTCAACGTGATCGCCTCGCCGCTGCAGAGCGTGCGCGACGTCTTCGACCTCATGCCGCAGGAGAGCGAGGAGAACTGGCGCGTCTTCGCAGCTCGGCTCTTGAAGATCCCGGCCGCGCTGCAGGGCTACCAGGAGTCGCTGCTCCTGGCGAGAGAGCGCGGGCAGGTCTCGGGAAGCAGGCAGGTGAGCGCCTGTGCCGAGCAGTCGCGTGCACTCACCGACGACGACGGCTACTTCGCCAAGGTCGTCGCCGACGCGACGGTGGGCGGCGCCCCCCTCGACGGTGAGCTCGGGGGGCAGCTGGCTGCGGCCGCCGAGCAGGCCTCAGCGGCCTACCGGGAGATCGCCAACTTCCTCGAACGCGAGCTGTTGCCCCATGCGCCTGCCGAGGACGCCTGCGGCCGCAGCCGCTACGAGCTGGAGTCGCGCTACTTCCTCGGCGCCGCGGTCGATCTCGAGGAGACCTACCGCTGGGGTCAGCAGGAGGTGGCCGATCTGCGCGCGCAGATGGAGCAGATCGCGGGCGGCCTCGAGGCCGGTGCCACCGTCGAGCGCGGCGTCGAGATCCTGAACGCCGACGAGACCTACCAGCTGCATGGCACCGACGCGCTCAGGGCGTGGATGCAGGACCGCGCCGACGAGGTCATCAGCAACCTGGCCGACGTGCACTTCGACATCCCGGAGCCCGTGCGCACGATCGAGTGCATGATCGCACCGACGCAGACGGGCGGCATCTACTACACCGGCCCCAGCGACGACTTCAGCCGCCCTGGACGCATGTGGTGGTCGGTGCCCAAGGGCAACACCGAGTTCGCCACGTGGAACGAGCTGACCACCGTCTACCACGAAGGGGTTCCGGGCCATCACCTCCAGGTGGCGCAGACCGTGTACCGCTCTGGTCTGCTCAACAAGTGGCGCCGGCTCGAGGCCTGGACCTCCGGTCACGGCGAGGGGTGGGCTCTCTACGCCGAGCGGCTGATGGCCGAGCTCGGCTACATGGACGACCCCGGCAACCGGATGGGCTGGCTGGGCGGCCAGTCGCTGCGCGCGGCACGCGTCGTCATCGACATCGGCGTGCACTGCGGCTTCGATGCTCCCGACGAGGTCGGCGCCGGCCCGTGGACCTACGACAAGGCCTGGACCTACCTGACGCGCTACGGGTTCATGGACGAGAAGGTGCTGCACTTCGAGCTCGACCGCTACCTCGGTTGGCCGGGACAGGCCCCCAGCTACAAGATCGGCGAGCG
>JBDTVJ010000328.1:0-2940 GCA_040007275.1 Terracoccus sp. | reverse complement strand
GCATGAAGAACGCGCCGAGCACGCCGTAGGCCAGGATCAGGTAGACCGGCTGGCCCAGGAACATCAGCACCATCGGCGGGAACGTCAGCCAGAGGATGTAGGCCCGGTACCAACGGCCGCCCGCCCGACGCTCGGGGTCATCGAGCGCCAGCCCCCGCACATGGCCGGCGAAGTCGGCGAACATCAGCGGTACCCCGTTCCACACCCCGACGAGCGAGCTCATGGCTGCCGACCAGAAGCCGACGAGGAACACCTGTCCGGCCCATTCGCCGTACCGGTCCGTGAGCACGTTGCCGAGGTCGAGCAGGCCCTGCTCGCCCGTCTTCACGGCGATGTTGGCCGAGTAGAGCAGCTCGGCCCCGACGATGAGGGTCGCCACCACGAAGATGCCGGTGACGAGGTAAGCGACCCGGTTGTCGATGCGCATCAAGCGCATGTGCCGCGTGGTGGTCCAGCCCTTCTCGCGGATCCAGTAGCCGTAGGCCGCGAGCGTGATCGTGCCGCCCGACCCCACCCGCCACCGACAGCACGTTGACGACCGAGCCGGTGGGGATGGTGGGCACCAGCCCCGTCAGCAGTTCGGGCAGGTTCGGCACGGTGAGCGCGGCCGCGCCGATCATGCTGACGAACATCAGCCCGACGAGCGCGGCGCAGACCTTCTCGAACATCGAGTAGCGCCCCCACCAGACGAGGGCCAGGCCGACCAGGCCGGAGAGAATGCCCCACACCGGGACCGAGAAGAACGGGAAGAGCGTGTGCAGCGGCAGGCCCGTGCCCGCCATCGCGGCGGCGCCGTAGACGAAGCCCCAGATCACGATGTAGGGACCGAAGTAGAAGGTGGTCCACCGGCCCAGGCTCGACCAGCCCTCGAAGATCGTCCGGCCGGTCGCGAGCGTGTAGCGGCCGACCCCCTCGACGAGCACCACCTTCATGACGCAGCCCACCACGACGCACCACAACAGGGCGTAGCCATACTTCTGGCCGGCGATGAGGGTGGCCACCAGGTCGGCCGCACCGACTCCTGTGGCGGCCACGATGAGGCCGGGCCCGACGAGCCGCCACTTCTCCGTGCGGTCTCCGGTGGTCGGTGCAGCGGTCTCCGTTGGCCATGGCGCCTCCTCGTCGTGGTGCGGCCCACGGTAGGCTGGGCAGGGCAGGGCCACCTTTTGAGCTCGACGCGACGACAACATGGCAGCGGGGATCGGCTTTGGGACACGAGCCGGTGCAACAGGGGAAATCTGGCACGCGTTCTGCGACGGTTCTTTGACGAAGGCACAGAACTGAACCCGTTGGGCGGTAGCACCGGGGGTCGCTCGCCTCGGCTCAAGTTACTCACATAGCCGATGTGCGGATGTTGGTTCGAAGCTCCGCTCGTCGGCGAGCGGGTGTGCCCGGCGCGTTCAGGATCTGCCAGGGGCGTCGTTGGCCGCGACCTGCAGGAGGAGCGTTCTTCCGTTGAGCGTCACCAGGTCACCGAGGAGTTCGCTCAGGGACTTCAGGAGCGGCTCGCGAACGCGAGCCGCCGCGACCGAGTATTGCGACGTGGTGTTTAGCAGGGCTAGGTATTTCTCAACGGGCAAACGCCAAGGCCACTGGTAGGTCCTGGCATCAACCAGTACCAGGGCCGGTTCGGCTTCAATCTCGGACTCAGCCCAGTTGACATCCGACCGATGATCATCCACGTCGGGCTCGAGCCCGTGGCCACCGTCAGCGTAAGGAGTCAAGACCGCATCGACGTCGTGGACCTGCGGAGCGAGGTGCCAACCGTTCCAGAAGAGGAACGCCCGTCCACCCGTACGCAGCAGCGACGACAAGCGGGGCCACCGCGACGCTGGGTGCGCCCAATGAAACGACTGAGCGGCGATGACGACGTCGTAGACCTGGGCAGGGTCCACGTCTTCAAAGATCGCCTGCCTCAGATCACACTGGCCACTCAGCGCCTCTGCTTGGAGGCGCTCGGCGAGGATTCCGAGCATGTCTTCGGACGGCTCGACGACCTCGAACTTGGCTCCGCGCCGTACCAGGGCAGCGTGGCCCGTCCCGTGCCCGCCCCAACTTCGAGCACCCGGCCGCTCATGCGTGAGCCGGCCGCGGCGCGAATGTCATCGAACAGTTGGGTCGGAAACTCAGGCCGCCACCGCTCGTAGTCGGCGGCGCCATTCTCGAATGACTTTGCCCGCTTCATCAGGTCGCCTTCATCCACTCCAGCACGGTACTCCGCACCTGCACGACCGGGTATGGCGTGCAGAGCGAGACCGGGCCGAACCTGACAGCGGCCGTCTGCGCGTGCCCCCTCCGAAGGATCGACACTCCCGTCGTGTGGCAGCATCCAGCTCATGGAAGGCATGGACACAACGATTGGGACAGCAGATGCGGCGCTGGATCAGCGCCTCAGCGATGAACTCGATAAGTTCAATGCCGCTGCCACCGCTGACGTCGACGCGGCCAAGGAACTCACCGTTCAAATGGATCACGAGGGTGAACTGGTGGCCGGAGCGTCGGGCTGGACCTGGGGTCTGGCCGCCGACATCGGCATGACCTGGGTTCGGGAGGACCACAGAGGTGCCCGGGTCGGGTCGAGGCTGCTAGAGACGTTTGAGCGCGCGGCCAGCGCCCGCGGATGTACCCACGTATTCGTCACGTCGTTTACCTTCCAGGCACCCGCGTTCTTTCAACGGCAGGGTTACGAAGAGATCTTCCGCTGGGCTTCGGTCCCGAGCCTGGGGCGTGATGACGTCCACATGCGAAGCAACTCTGATGCCGGTCATCATCTCCAGGCTGACGTTGCAATCGCCCTTTGACGCGGTGAGGACGGCCCCGCTCGTCCGGTCGTGCCGCGGAGCGGGTGAAGGCCACGAAGTGCGGCCACGTGGCCTCTGAGTTGGGGCGGTTCAGAACCTAGGCTCGAACGGTGAGCGAGCGATCATCCTGGACCACCAC
>JBDTVJ010000327.1:0-2942 GCA_040007275.1 Terracoccus sp. | reverse complement strand
GTCAACGACGACGACACCCTGATCGAGGTCTGTGCTGTCATGGCCTCGTTCCACAGCCCCATCGTGGTGGTGGGTCGGGGAGACGAGATCGTGGGGACCATCACGATCCGTCGACTGCTCGAGGTGCTCTTCCCGGATGCCGGCCCGGCCCCCGACGATGAGCAGGCCCCTGCGTGACGCTCCTGGTCATCGCCGCCTTCGTCGCGGCCTACGTGCTCATCGCGACCGAGCGCATCCACCGGGTCGCGGCTGCCCTGTGGGGAGCCGGGGCGATGGTCGTGCTCGGCGCCGTCAACGCCGAGAGCGCCTTCTTCTCCGAAGACACCGGGATCGACTGGAACGTCATCTTCCTGCTGCTCGGGATGATGATCATCGTCGGCATCGTCAGACAGACCGGAGTGTTCGAGTTCATCGCGATCTGGTCGGCGAAGCGGGCCAGTGGTCGACCCTTCCGGGTCATGGTCATGCTCGTCGTGCTCACCGCCGTGGCCTCGGCCCTGCTCGACAACGTGACCACGGTGCTGCTGGTCGCGCCCGTCACGCTGCTCGTCTGCGAGCGGCTCGGCACCTCACCGGTGCCGTTCCTGCTCGCGGAGGCGATGGCCTCGAACATCGGCGGCACCGCGACACTCATCGGCGACCCGCCCAACATCATCATCGCCGGACGGTCAGGGATCACCTTCAACGACTTCGTCATCAACCTCGGCCCGATCGTGGTGCTGCTGCTGATGGTGTTCGTGGGCCTCGCCTGGCTGCTGTGGGGTCGGAAGATGCAGGTCGACGGCGAGCGGGCCGAGTCGATCATGGACCTCGACGAACGCGAGGCCATCGAGGACAAGCGGCTGCTCGTGCTCTGCGGGGTCGTGCTGCTGCTCGTGCTGGCGGGGTTCGTGCTGCGTCCGCTCATCGGTATCGAGCCGTCGATGGTGGCCCTGCTGGGCGCCGGCGTGCTCGTGGCCCTCTCGCGCAGCCAGCCCTCGGTCTACCTCCACGAGGTCGAGTGGCCGACCCTGGTGTTCTTCGCCGGCCTCTTCATCATGGTGGGCGCCCTGGTCAAGGTCGGCGTCATCGAGACGGTCGGTCAGTGGGCCGCGGGGCTCATCGGCGACAACCTCGTCGTGGCGCACTCGGCCTTGCTGCTGGGCTCCGGCGTCCTGTCGGGGATCGTCGACAACATCCCCTACGTGGCGACGATGAGCCCCATCGTCGAGCAGCTCGTCTCCTCGACCGACGACCCCACGCTCTGGTGGTCGCTGGCGTTGGGCTCCGACCTCGGCGGCAACGCCACCGCCGTCGGCGCGAGCGCGAACGTCGTCATCATCGGCATCGCCGCGCGCAACGGCATCCGCATCAGCTTCTGGGAGTTCACCCGTTACGGGCTCGTCGTGACGGCCGTGACGCTGCTCATCACCTGGGCCTACGTGTTGCTGCGCTTCGCCCCCTGAGCCGTGGTCAGTACGCGGTGGCCCCACGCCGGGAGGGTCATCGGCTGACCGGTCGTCAGGGTGGCCGGCTCGCCGGTGAAGGCATCGACCCAGTCACCTCGCTGCGGGCCGTCGCCGAGCACGACGGTCGTCTCCTCCGCGGTGAGGTTGAAGGCGCCGAACACCCGGTCGTCATCGACGGCGCGCACAAAGCTCAGCACCGAGCTCTCGGCGTCGTTCGGCACACGCACCATCCGGCCACCCCAGGCGCCGTTCCACAGGGCCGGGTGCGCCTTCTTCAACGCGAACAGGGTGCGGTAGAGCGTGCCCTGCTCGTGCTCGCGCCACTGGATCTCGTCCTTGTCGAAGAACTCCAGCCGCTTGTCGCTGCCGGCCTCCTGGCCGTTGTAGATGAGCGGCGTCCCCTCGCCGACGACGGACAGCACGATCGCCGCCTCGAGCGCGTCGCCGAACTGCTCGTACTCGGTGCCCTCCCACGCGTTCTTGTCGTGGTTGCTGACGAACGTCATGCGCATCGCGTCGCGCTGCCAGGCCCGCTCGTTCCACGCGTAGTAGACCTTGAGGGCATCGACGTCGGCCTTGCCGTGAGCGATCTTGTGCATGGTCTCGTTCCAGCTCCAGGCGTACGTCAGGTCGAAGGCGCGTGTGTGGAGGTCGCGGGTCTCCCACTCGGCCAGCATGAACACCGGCCTGATCTGGTCGAGCTCGCGGCGCACGTTGTCCCAGAAGTCGACGGGTACGTAGCCCGCCACGTCGCAACGGAACCCGTCGACGCCGGCCTCGCGGACCCAGAACTTCATGGCGTCGGTCATGTACTCGCGCAGGCCCTCGTTGGAGTAGTCGAGGTCGATCACGTCGTCCCAGTCCCACCAGGGCGTCGGGCAGAAGTCGCCCTTCCAGTCGCGCAGATACCACTCCGGATGCCGTTCGACGAGCACGTTGTCCCAGGCGGTGTGGTTGGCCACCCAGTCGAGGATGACGTGCAACCCGAGGTCATGCGCCACGGCCACGAAGTGCTTGAGGTCATCGAGGTCGCCGAACTCGGGGTTGACGGCCAGGTAGTCCGAGACGGCGTACGGGCTGCCCAGTGGGCCTTTGCGGTTCTGGGTGCCGATCGGGTTGATCGGCATCAACCACACGATGTCGACCCCGAGGCCACGCAGGCGGGGCAGGTGGGCCTCGGCGGCCCGGAAGGTTCCCTCGGGGGTGAACTGACGCTGGTTGATCTGGTAGATCGTCGCGTCCTTCGACCACTCCGGGTGGGTCAGCGCAACGTCGGGGGTCGGCCGGTAGGGGTTCTCACTCACGGGCCCCATCCTGTCGTCCCGGGCGTCGGCGGGCGAAACCGGCCCGCCTTTGACTCTCACGTCGGTATCAGTTCGGCGGAGCAGTCGGCGTTGGGGCTCCGGAGGAGCGGGAGGCTTCGGCGAGGAGGTGTTCGACGAGGGGCACCGTGCGCGGGTCGAGGCGGGTCGCGAGTGAGATCGCGGTCGAGGC
>JBDTVJ010000326.1:0-2950 GCA_040007275.1 Terracoccus sp. | reverse complement strand
GGGAGGGCGACCGCTCCCACGATGGCGGCCCACCGGAGCCAGCCGGTGGTGACGAACAGCAGGCCGAAGCAGACGATGCGGATCCCCATCATGGTGAGGTACCGCTTCATCCGGGCGCTCTGGTCATCGTTTGCCGAAGAGGCGGCGGAGGTGACCGTTTGCACCACTGGTTGCTTGACTGTGCCCATGCTTGCAGTTTACGTCTGTGCCCTCACCCGCGCGCGGCTCGAACAGGCTGTGCGCTACCCGTAAGTAGTCCGTTAGGTTGCGGGTTGGCAACGAACCCTCGACAGCCAGGCAACGGTCACAAGGAACCGTGCCGAAACGATGTGAGAAGGAGAACGGTGGCAACGACCGAACCACGCAACGTGCTCGTGACAGGCGGAAACCGCGGCATCGGGCTGGCCATCGCCAGGGCCTTCGCGGCCGCTGGCGACCGGGTCGTCATCACCCACCGGTCGGGGGTGCCGCCGGAGGGGCTCGAGGGTGTCACGTGCGAGGTCACCGACACAGCCTCGGTCGACGCCGCCTTCACCGCGGCTGAGAAGATCTTCGGCGGGCCGGTCGAGGTGCTGGTGGCCAACGCCGGCATCACTCGTGACACCCTCCTCATGCGCATGAGCGACGATGACTTCGACGCGGTCATCGACACCAACCTCGCCGGCGCCTTCCGGTGCGCGCGACGGGCGGCCACCGGCATGATCCGCAAGCGTCGCGGCCGAATCGTGTTCATCTCCAGTGTGGTCGGGCTCTACGGCGGAGCGGGCCAGACGAACTACGCGGCGTCGAAGGCCGGTCTTGTCGGGCTGGCCCGGTCGATCTCCCGCGAGCTCGGGGGGCGAGGCATCACCGCGAACGTCGTGGCCCCCGGCTTCATCGACACGGAGATGACCGCGGTGCTGCCCGAGGAGCAGAAGAAGGCCTACGTGGGCGCGATCCCGGCCGGCCGGTTCGCCACCGCCGACGAGGTGGCCGAGGTCGTGCGCTTCGTCGCGAGCGACTCGGCCGCGTACATCACCGGCGCCGTGATCCCGGTCGACGGTGGGCTCGGGATGGGCCACTAGCCGGTTCACCCCGCGTCCCACGCCGGCCGCACGGCATCCTGACCGGATGCCGCAGGGCCCAGCACCGCCGAACCTGCACCACCCGCCTCGCCGTCACCGGCGCCACAACATGAGAAGGTCGCAGACATGGGAATCCTCGAAGGCAAGAACCTGCTGGTCACCGGTGTGCTCATGGACAGCTCGATCGCCTTCCATGTGGCGAAGATCGCACAGGAGCAGGGCGCCAACGTCGTGCTCACCTCGTTCGGTCGCACGATGCGCATCACCCAGACCATCGCCAAGCGACTGCCCGAGACACCGCAGGTGCTCGAGCTGGATGTCACCGACAGCGAGCACCTCGGCAGCCTCGTCGAGCGGCTCTCGGAGCACGTCGACCATCTCGACGGTGTTCTGCACTCGATCGGCTTCGCCCCGCAGGGAGCCTTCAACTTCATGGAGGGCACCTGGGACGACGTCTCGACCGCCCTGCACGCCTCGGCCTACAGCCTGAAGTCGCTCTCGACCGCCGCCCTGCCGCTGCTGGGTGAGGGCGGCAGCATCGTGGGGCTCACCTTCGATGCCAAGTTCGCCTGGCCGGTGTATGACTGGATGGGGGTGGCCAAGGCGGCGTTCGAGTCGACCAGCCGATACCTGGCCCGTGACCTCGGGCCGAGGAAGGTGCGGTGCAACCTCGTCGCGGCCGGGCCGATCCGTACCACCGCCGCGAAGTCGATTCCCGGCTTCGAGCAGTTCGAGGAGACCTGGGACAAGCGGGCCCCGCTGGGCTGGGACGTGAACGACCCCGTACCCGCGGCCAAGGCGTGTGCGGCACTGCTGTCCGACTGGTTCCCGGCCACGACCGGCGAGATCGTGCATGTCGATGGTGGCGTGCACGCCATGGGCCAGTAGTGCCGGCCGGTGCTCGGCCCGTCCGGCGGGACCGCTGACGAGGCGTGGTCGGGATCGGCAATCGGCGAACCCACGCTGATCGCTAGGCTCCACCTCATGTCTGATGCCGCCGGCCGACCCTCCCGGCCTCCTGGGGTGCACGTCGACGAGGTTCGCGTGCTCGACGGGCCCAACCTCTACTTCGCCAGGCCTGCGATCAAGGTGAGCCTGCACCTGCCCGGCTACCTCGACCTGCGCCGCATCGAGTGTGAGGCCCTGGCCCGCCGGCTCGGGATGCGCTCGGCGCGACCCGGCAAGCGCGGCTCCGAGCTGCGGCAGCGTTTCGTGATGAGAGTCATGCGCAACGTCACCCGCCGCCTCGGCACCGAGGTCGGCGCCGGGCGGCTCGGGGTGCGCGTACGGGCCGGCCGCGAGCCCGCCGACGTGGTGCTCGCCTTCCCCTGGGTGCACCGCGACCGCGGACGGGTCGCGGGCGAGCAGGTCGCCGTGCTGCTCGACGCTCTCCTCAACGGCAGCCGCCTTGTCGACGACATCTTCGATGAGGCCGCATCCGCCATCATCGACGCGCCTGACGGTCCGGGGCCGACCGTCATCACGCCGGCCGTTCCGGTGGTTTCGGTGACCGGCACGAACGGCAAGACGACGACCACGCGGCTGATGGCGCACATGTGCATGACGGCTGGTCTCACCACGGCCTGGAGCTCAACCGATGGCATCGTCGTCATGGGCGAGACCAAGGAGGCCGGCGACTTCTCCGGCCCGGCCGGCGCCCGTGGTGTGCTCGAGACACCGGGTCTCGATATCGGCATCCTCGAGACCGCCCGCGGTGGCATGCTGCTCAAGGGCATGGGCGTGACCGTCAACGACGTCAGTGTCGTGACCAACGTCAGTGCCGACCACCTGGGTCTGCAGGGGATCGACACGCTCGACCAGCTCGCTGAGGTCAAGGCGATCGTGACGACGATCACCAAGCCCGACGGCTGGGTGGTGCTGAACGG
>JBDTVJ010000325.1:0-2951 GCA_040007275.1 Terracoccus sp. | reverse complement strand
TTCGCGACGTAGGCCGCCGGGGTGGCGGCCTCGCCCGCCTCGACCGCGGCCGTGGCGTCTTCGGCGACCTGAAGCGGGTTGGCGCTGAACTGCGGGTAGAACGGCATCCACCCCATCCGGACCGACGCGGCGATCGTGTCGGCCGTGTGCTTACCGGCCAGGTGTCCCTTCGCCAGCGGAGAGTTGAGGGAGTCGGCCGAGTAGCCGTCGTTGCGCCACTGGTCGGTGTGCATGTACCAGTACGCGGTGCCGATCATCGTGCGCGGCGGACGCTGCCAGTCGAGAGCGTTGGCGAGCGAGACCCAGCCCGTGATCGGGCGGCACTTCTCCTGGCCGACGTAGTGCGCCCAGCCGCCGCCGTTGCGGCCCATGCAGCCGGTGAGCATGAGGAGGCTCAGGATGGCCCGGTAGGTGACGTCACCGTGGAACCACTGGCAGATGCCGGCGCCCATGATGATCATCGAGCGCCCTCGGGACTCCTCGCTGTTCGTGGCGAACTCGCGGGCGATGCGGATGCACTGCTCGGCGGAGACGCCGGTGATCTCGGCCTGCCACGCCGGGGTGTACGGCGTGCTGGGGTCGTCGTAGCCGCTCGCCCATTCGCCCGGCAGCCCTTCTCTCCCGACGCCGTACTGCGCGAGCATGAGGTCGAACACCGTGGTGACGAGGTGGCCGCCGACCTCGCGCGCCGGCACTCCCCTGCTCAGCACCGAGCCGGTGCCGTCGGTCTCGACGAAGGCGGGCAGCAGCACCTCGACCGGGCGAGCGGGATCACCGGCCAGGGTCAGCGCCGGGGTGACTCCCTCGAGGTCGAGGTTCCACCGGCCCACCCCCGACTCGGCGTAGCGGAAGCCCATCGAGCCGTTCGGGATGACCGGCTCGCCGGTGTTCTGGTCGAGCAGCACTGTCTTCCAGGCGTTCTCGTCGGCAGCGTCTGCCCCTGGAAGGTCGGCAGCCATCAGGAACTTGCCGGGCACCATGGCGCCGACAACGGCGTGCTCGCCCTCGGCGGGCTCGAGCCGGATCAGGAACGGCAGGTCGGTGAAGCTGCGGATGTAGTCGGTGAAGAAGGGCACCTCACGGTCGACGAAGAACTCCTTGAGCGTGACGTGGCCCATCGCCATCGCGAGCGCCGCGTCGGTGCCCGCCTGGGCCGGCATCCACTCGTCGGCGAACTTCGTGTTGTCGGCGTAGTCAGGGCTGACCGAGACGACCTTGGTGCCGCGGTAGCGCACCTCCGTCATCCAGTGCGCGTCGGGGGTTCGGGTCACGGGGACGTTGGAGCCCCACATCATCAGGTAGGTCGAGTCCCACCAGTCGCCCGACTCGGGCACGTCGGTCTGGTCACCGAACACCTGAGGGCTCGCGACGGGAAGGTCGGCGTACCAGTCGTAGAAGGAGGTCATCACCCCACCGATGAGCTGGATGAACCGCGTTCCGACACAGTGCGACACGATCGACATGGCCGGGATTGGCGAGAAGCCGGAGACGCGGTCGGGCCCGTAGGTCTTGATCGTGTGCACGTGCGCGGCGGCGGCGATCTCGACGGCCTCACCCCACGACGACCGCACCAGCCCGCCCTTGCCCCGGGCCTGCTGGTAGCGGCGGCGGCGTTCGGGATCGGCGGTGATCTCGGCCCACGCGAGCACGGGGTCACCGAGCCGGGCCTTCGCCTCGCGGTACATCTCGAGCAGCACCCCGCGCACGTAGGGGTAGCGCACCCGGGTCGGGGAGTAGGTGTACCACGAGAACGCAGCCCCGCGCGGGCAGCCGCGCGGCTCGTACTCCGGGCTGTTCGGGCCCACCGAGGGGTAGTCGGTCTGCTGGGTCTCCCAGGTGATGATGCCGTCCTTGACGTACACCTTCCACGAGCACGACCCGGTGCAGTTGACCCCGTGGGTGGAGCGGACGACCTTGTCGTGGCTCCAGCGGTCGCGGTAGAAGATGTCGCCCGCACGACCACCTTCACGGAACACCGCTCTGCCGTCGGCCGTTTCGTCCCACTTGGTGAAGAACCGGCCAGCCTTGAGCAACGCACTCGACGCCGCACCGTCGATCTCTGCAGGCCCCTTGCCCTCTCGCCTGGTGTCAGACATTGCGGCGCCACGAAGAAGCGAACCAGACCGGAACGAGCGTCACGGGAAGCATGTCCCGAGCCTGCCACTCTGTGTAGTAGATGGCTAGTCAGGAGCACCTCACCGCGTGTCGTGCTGGGCGGGCTGCTCTTCAGCCTCCGGCGGCACCGGAAAGGCACCCGCGCGCAGCAGCGCTCCGGGAAGTCGCTTCCCCAGCCGCTCCTCGAGCCAGGCCGCGTTCTCGATCGTGGCCGCCAGGTCGACGCCGGTGGCGATCCCGGTTCGTTCGAAGAGGTAGAGCAGGTCCTCGGTGGCGACGTTGCCGGTCGCGTTGGGCGCGAAGGGGCACCCACCGGCCCCCCCGATGCTCGCGTCGAGCGTCGTCACCCCGGCCGCGATCGCGGCGACCGCGTTGGCCACGCCCGTGTGCCGGGTGTCGTGCAGGTGCACCCGCAGCGGCAGGCCGGAGCCACCGACCTCGCGAGCCATCGCGAACCGGCCGGTCAGGTCGGTGGGCACGGCCACGCCGATGGTGTCGGCCAGCGCCAGCTCGTCGGGGCCGGTGTCGACCACTCGGGCCACGACCTCGCGCAGCCGAGCCGGCGCCACCTCCCCCTCGAACGGGCAGCCGAAGGCGGCCGCCACGGTCACGGTGGTGAACACCCCTGCCGCCCGGGCTTCGCGGACAATGTCGGCCGCGGCGGCACAGCCCTGCTCGGTCGTGGTCCCCTGGTTGCGCATGCTGAAGGTGTCGGTCGCCACCACGACGACGTCGACCTCGTCGACCCCGGCCGCGAGCGCCCTCGCGAGGCCGCGCCGGTTGAGCACCAGACCCGCATACCGGATGCCGTCGTGCCGCGGCAGCGCCGCCATCAG
>JBDTVJ010000324.1:0-2958 GCA_040007275.1 Terracoccus sp. | reverse complement strand
GTCCCGTGAGGGATGCCGCTGGGCCCGGTTCGCGCATCACGCGCAGACCGGGCCCGGTTCTGCCTCTGATGGCGACCTGTCCGAGCTCGGAATGCTCTGGCCGAGTACTGACGCCGGGTGGAGGTGCGGGTCGCCGACCCAGTGGTTGTTCGGTCTGCCGGTATGGTGCCACCCGACGGGTGGTATAAAAAGCAGGAACCGTTCTGTTCGGACTCGGCAATAGGGGATCCCGTGCTCTGTGTCTCGCTCGCCACCGACCCGACGTGCTCCGAGTCCTCGAGTTCCACGCGGCCGGGCGGGCGCGTGGCCAGCGCCCGCCGGCTGCGTCGCTGGACGGGCCTCGCTCTGGTCACGATGGCGCTTGCCGCCACCTCGGTGGTCCCCGCCAGCGCGCGGAGCACGGAGCAGGTCGCAACGGCGGTGGCTCGTTCCACGGCAGTCCAGGCAGAGGCCACTAACTACCTTCAGAACTCCCAGCATGATGGTCTGGCCTTAGGGGCTCCCCTGCGCAGCACCATGAAGCGCGCGTGGCAGGTACGCCTCGATGACCACGTCTCTTACGCCGTCACCGCCGGTGGCCGGGTGTTCGTGGCGACGGCGACCGGAGATGCCTACGGCGGCTCGGTCTACGCGCTCGACGCGCGCACCGGTCGCCGGGTCTGGGGCCCCGTCGCGCTGGGCGGTTATTGGCAGGTGGCCTCGCTGGCCTTCGACAGCGGCAAGTTGTTGACCTTGAACGCCGCAGGCCGCGTGCGCGCACTGAGTCCTGCTACCGGTGTGCAGCTGTGGTCGGCGCAGCTGCCGCAGGAGCTGACCTACGTCGAGCCTCCGACCGCCGTGTCTGGCCGGCTTTTTGTGGTCGGCGACGGAAACCAGTCAACGACCTTCGCCCTCAACGTGGCCACTGGACGTGTGCTCTGGACCAACACCGCGGATCCAGCGAGAGGAGCGGTGGTCGGAGGCGGCAAGGTCTACCTGGCCGGAGGTCTAGACCGAGCCAGAGCATTGACGCGCAACGGGGCGGCTCTGTGGGACACCATCTACTGCTGCCTGGTGCCGCTCACGCCAGTGCTGCACGGCAACACCCTGTGGGTTCGCGACTGGGCTGATGCGACGTACGCCCTTTCCACCTCCGGTGGCGCCGTGAAATTCACTCTGCCCTTCTCGGCACCGCCTGCCGTCAGCGGCGACCGGGCGCTGCTCACGACGTCTGACGGTGTTGCGGCGTACTCCGCCTCGACCGGTCGACGGCTCTGGCTGCAGCCTGCCGTGACGGGCAGCGCTCCACCCGTGATCTCAGGAAACATCGCCTACGTGGGGACCCGCACGTTCAAGGGCACGGTCTACGGCCTGGACCTTGCTACGGGTGCGGTGGTGTGGACCGGAGCAACCGGTATCCCCATCGAGCTTGGCGAGTACAACGCGGTGCTCAGGTCTTCCCTGGCGGTGGGTGGGGGCATGCTGCTCGTTCCCTCCGGGGGCACGCTGACCGCGTTCCGGTGATCCTGGAATCGTGCCTTCGTCTCTGGAGGTCCGGCCTCCCTCTCGGAGAACCGTATGGCGCGTGACGCGCGAGCCTGCTTTCCGCCACTTCTAGGCGGGCCTCCTCAACCGGTGTCGGCCCCTGCACCACCCGTGTGAGGGGCGATCCCGCACACCAGCGTCGTCATCGCCACCGGGTGCGATCCTCTTCGAAGCAGAGCCCGCCATGCTGCGCCAGGTCGGACGACCCTGCGGTCTAGGCTGGCCCGCATGAGCGAGCCCGGCGCCGAGCCAACCGACAGCACATCCATCTCCGCCCCCGACTCGACCGACTCGACTGGCCGCAACGAGCAGGCGCAGCCGCAGTCGCCGGACACGACGCCGCCGCACACGACGCCCCCGCACCACGGCAGCGACGCGGCGCCGACGGTCATCGTGCTGACCGAGGAGGCGCTCAAGCCCGGCGACGTCGAGAAGATCGTCGCCATGCACCAGCAGGAGGACGCCACCTATCGGGTGCTCGTGCCGGCCGACACCGACCGCAACGTCCTCTCTCGCTTCCTTGACCACCTCAGCCTTTTCGAGATGCGTGAGGCCCTCGACTCGCTCCGACCCGTCGACCGCACCGAGGCGCATGCCGACGCAGAGACCGCGCTCAGCACCACCCTGGCCGAGTTCGCTGCCCACGACGCTGCCGCTACCGGCGAGATCACGGCCGACGACCCGATGCCGACCCTCGTCGAGGAGGTCGCGAGGCTCGGCGCCCGGGAGGTCGTCGTCGTCACCGAGCCGCACGCGGTCGAGGACACCTTCCACACCGACTGGGCGTCCAAGGCCCGTGAGGCCCTGGGCCTTCCGGTGCTGCACATGTATGCAGGCGACTGGCGCCTGGGCTGAATCGCGCACCCCCGCAAACTGAACGCAGCGTTCGTTCTCGAACACCGCGGCAGAACACTGAGTTCGAGAACGAACGCTGCGTTCAGTTGGCGAGGGGGGGAGATGTCGGGGCGGCCGAGGGTGTTCCGGCATCGATTTGGTAGGGACAGCGTGCCCCGGTACGCTGGAACACTGTGTCTGAGGTACGCCCTCAGCATGCGCGATGACGGCTCCTGTGCCCTGTTCCTGCGGTTCGCCCGCCCGAGCACCACGAGTTGCCAGAGCACACCTCTTGCCGGGCAATCCACGCCCTCGATCCTCGGACCGGGTGCGCGGAGAATGCGGGGGAGAGCACCGCGCACCCACCGACCACGGCAGGTCACATCCTGTGACACGCCCGACCTCGGGGGTGGGCGAAATGAACAAGGAGTCGGCCACCGGGCCGGCAGACCACCAGCAAACGTACGGAGAAACCAGGTTGCCTACCATCAACCAGCTGGTCCGAAAGGGCCGCCAGGACAAGGCCAACAAGGCCAAGACCCCGGCGCTCAAGGGCTCGCCCCAGCGTCGCGGCGTGTGCACCCGCGTCTACACCACCAC
>JBDTVJ010000323.1:0-2969 GCA_040007275.1 Terracoccus sp. | reverse complement strand
AGGTCGGCGCCGACGCAGAAGGCACGCTCGTTGCTCGAGCTCAGCACGACGCAACGCACGGTCTCGTCGAACGCGACAGACGACGTGGCCTCGGCGATCGAACGGGCCATCTCGGTCGACACGGCATTGAGGGCCGCCGGCCGGTCGAGCACGATCTCGGCCACGTGTTCGAGCCCTGGCTCGTCGAAGCGCTCGATCCGAACGAGGTGAGGCGATGACGGCATCCGGGGGTCTCCTTGGGCGGTGGTGTTGGTCCTGGGCTGGTCTACCGGCGACCGGTGGTCGGGGCTCGGCGCAGCACCGAGGGTGAGACCGGCCCGACGCCACGCAGGATGCGGCGTCGCTGGCCGGTCAGCTCGAACCCTGACAAGGTGGCGAGCTCGCGGGCCATCGTGGCGTCGACCATCACCGTGCCGGCCTGGGCCACAGCGGTCAGGCGTGAGGCCCGGTTCACCGTGGTGCCGAAGACGTCGCCGAGCCTGGAGAGGATGGGGCCGCGGGCCATCCCGACCCTCGCCTCGGGCAGCACGTCGTCGTCGCTCATGGCCTCGAGCAGGTCGAGGGCCACAGCGGCGGCCGGCGCAGCGGTCACGGTGGTGAACAGCACCTCGTCTCCCACGGTCTTGATGAGGCGCCCTCCGTGGGCCGTGATGACGTCGGTCGACAGGGCCTCGAACCGGGAGACGAGGCGTGCGAGGTCACGCTCTGACATCTTGCGCACGAGGGCGGTGAAGTTGACGAGGTCGGCGAAGCCGACCGACCGCATCTTCGTCAGGCCGTACGACTCGGGGTCGGCGTCGGCGAGCATGCGGGACACGGTGGCGCTCAGGTGGCGCCGCCAGGCGTAGACGAGCAGCGGCTCGAGCCGGTCGGTCAGCACCGCAAGGCGGTTCGCCGTCTCGACCGCGGTCTCGTGGCTGGGTATAGCCCTCGACTCGGACGACTCGCCCGCACCCTCTGCCGCCAGGGCCGAGGTCATGTCGACCTCGACCGCCTCGGCGATCAGCTGCGACTGCCAGCCCGCGAGCCGGTCGGCCGAGCGTGCGAAGGCACGGGTGAGCGACAACGCCGTGGTCTCATCGAGCAGCCCTTCGCGCACGATCTCGGCCATGGCCCGCAGCGCCTCGACGTCGGCCGCGGTGAACAGCTCGTCGTCGGTGTCGACCACGGGAAAGCCGAGAGCGTGCCAGAAGCGTCGGGCCGAGGAGAGGGAGACCTCCGCCCCCGCACTGACCTGGCGGCGTCGCAGGGCGAGCGGACGACCGAGCAGGCGCGCGGTGAAGTCCGCCCCGGCCACGGACTGGCTGGACTGTGGTGAGGGCGGAGACTGCGGCGACGCCGGGTCCGTCATGGGCCGATCATGCCAGCCCCCCGTCGGGCCGGCGCACGTGAACGACGTCGCCGGCCGAGAACGAGCGGCGACCTGTCGAGGTGCTCACGACGAGCGCGCCGGACCTGTCGAGCCCGACCGCTTCCCCCTCGACCAGGGCCCCGCCGGGCAGATGCACCCGCACCCGCACCCCGATGGTGGAGCACGCAGCCTCGTAGGCCCCCCGGACGACCCGTTCGAGGTCGGACGACGCGGCGTACGGGGGCCTCCCCTCGTGGACCCTTCGCTCGACAGCAGCCGAACCCAGCAGGGCACCGAGCTCGCGCAGGTAGGCCACCACGAGGGTCTCTCGCCGCACCGACACCCCCGCGAGCGCGAGAGAGGTGGCCGTGTCGACGGGTAGCTCGGCGCGGGTCTGGTCGACGTTGACCCCGACTCCGACGACCACCGCCGCCGCCGTCTCGCCCCCGGCACCGCCGGCGGCGCCGAGTGGGGCCCCCAACGACACAAGCTCACACAGGATGCCGCTGACCTTGCGGTCGTCGTCGGCACCGAGCAGCACGTCGTTCGGCCACTTCAGGGTCGGAGTCAGCTCGTGTCCTGCGGCCTGGGTCACCTGGCGGATCGCACGGAGAACGGCGAGACCGGCGCAGAGCGGCAACCAGGCCGCTGAGGCGACCCGGGCGGCCCCCTGAAGAGGCACCACTGCCGACACGGCGATCGCGGCACCGGCGGGCACCTCCCAGGCGCGACCGCGTCGTCCGCGGCCACCCGTCTGATGGTCGGTGACCACGACGTACCAGCCGGGGTCGGGCGCGCCGCCGGGGTCAGCGGCATACGCAGCCACGAGCTCACGAGCCACGTCGTTCGTCGACGGGGTCTCAGCGTGGAAGCGCACAGCGCGCCACGGCTGCCCGGGAGTGAGCAAACCCTCACGCACCCGGCTCGGCTCGAACGGAGGTCGCACGCCCCCAAGGCTAGAGTGCGCCCATGGCATCCGATCAGGCAGTGGACGGGGCGGCCGAGCCCGCAACGCAGGATCCCGACCTCAGCACGACAGCAGGCAAGCTTGCCGACCTCAAGCGGCGGGTGGCTCAGGTCGCCCACGCGGGCAAGGCCGGCGCGATCGAGAAGCAGCACGACCGGGGCAAGAAGACCGCCCGCGAGCGCATCGCGATGCTGCTCGACGAGGACACCTTCATCGAGATGGACAAGTACGCCAGACACCGCAGCAACGCCTTCAACCAGGCGAAGAACCGGCCGTACGGCGACGGGGTCGTCACCGGCTACGGCCAGGTCGACGGGCGACAGGTGGCCGTCTTCGCCCAGGACTTCACCGTCTTCGGCGGTTCGCTGGGCGAGGTCTTCGGCGAGAAGATCGTCAAGGTGCTCGACTTCGCGATGAAGATCGGCTGCCCCGTGGTCGGTCTCAACGACTCCGGGGGTGCCCGCATCCAGGAGGGCGTGGTCTCACTCGGGCTCTACGGGGAGATCTTCATGCGCAACGTCCGTGCGTCAGGGGTCATCCCGCAGATCTCGCTCATCATGGGCCCGTGCGCGGGCGGCGCGGTCTACTCCCCCGCCATCACCGACTTCACCGTGATGGTCGACCAGACCTCGCACATGTTCATCACCGGCC
>JBDTVJ010000322.1:0-2980 GCA_040007275.1 Terracoccus sp. | reverse complement strand
CACCCACCGGATAAACCACAGTGGCCACTCGGTGGGGAACGCGAATGGCCACTCGACAGGGAACCGAAGTGGCCACTCGACAGGGAACCGAAGTGGCCACCGGACAGGGAGCCGAAGTGGCCACTGGAGCTGCCAACGACCAACCGGGTGCGGTGGGCGCGAGCGTGGCACGATGTCGTTATGCCCGATCGTGACGACGCCGCCGAGGCCACCGAGGCCAGTACCACCGAGGCTGCCGACGACACCGTGCCGCTCCCGGTGGCGTCGGCCCGGGCGGCAGGCGGCCCGGTCGGGTGGGAGGCTGATGTCGTGCTCAAGGACGGCACGGTTGCTCACCTGCGGCCGATCGGTCCCGACGACGCCGACGGCATCCGGGCGTTCCACGGCAAGCAGTCTCCGGAGTCGATCTACCTGCGGTTCTTCGCTCCGATCCGCGAGATCAGCGAGCGCGACCTGTACCGCTTCACGCACGTCGACCACCACGACCGCGTGGCCCTGGTGGCCACCCTCGACAACGACATCATCGGCATCGGCCGCTTCGACCGCATCGATGCGACGTCGGCCGAGGTCGCCTTCAACATCTCCGACCACTTCCAGGGCAAGGGGATCGGGTCGGTGCTGCTCGAGCATCTGGCCGCCATCGCGCGGGAGGTCGACATCACCCGGTTCACGGCGGAGGTGCTACCGCAGAACCGCAAGATGCTGATGGTGTTCAAGGAGGCCGGCTATGAGGTCGCCTCCCATTTCGAGGACGGTGTCATCGAAGTGGGCTTCGACGTGCTGCCCACCGAGAAGTCCAAGGCCGTGCAGCTCTCCCGTGAGCACCGCGCCGAGTCGCGCAGCATGACGACCATCCTCTTCCCCGAGCGGGTCGCCATCATCGGCGTGAGCCGCCGACCCGACTCGATCGGGGCGCTCGTCATGCGCAACATCGTCGCGGCCGGCTTCACGGGCCAGCTGTGCCCCATCCATCCGGAGGCGGACCAGATCCAGGGGGTTCCGGCCTTTCGCAGCCTCGGCGAGGCGCCGGGCCCGATCGACCTCGCCATCCTCGTCGTGCCGCCCGACGAGGCACTCGGCGTCGTCACGGAGTGCGGTCGAGCCGGTGTCAAAGCCCTGCTCGTGCTGTCGTCGGGCTTCGCCGAGGCCGGGGATGAGGGTGTGAAACTGCAGAACAGGCTGCGGCGCCGGGCTCGCCGGTCGGGGATGCGGGTGGTCGGGCCCAACAGCTTCGGGTTGATCAACAACGACCCGACGGTGCGGCTCAACGCGAGCCTGGCGCAGGTCATCCCGGATGCCGGCCGCCTCGGTCTCTTCGCTCAGAGCGGGGCACTTGGCATCGCGGTGCTCGCATCGGCGGCCCGGCGCGGTCTGGGCATCTCGGTGTTCGCCTCAGCCGGCAACCGGGTCGACGTCTCGGGCAACGACCTGATGCAGTACTGGATCGACGACCAGGAGACCGACACCGTCGGGCTCTACCTCGAGTCGATGGGCAACCCGCGCAAGTTCTCGCGCATCGCCCGCCAGCTGGCCATGGTCAAGCCGGTCATCGTCGTGTCGTCCGGGGTGTCGAGCTTCGCCGCTCCCGCCGGGCACCGCACCCGCACGACCAACGTGCCTCCGGGTGCCTTCCGGGCCCTGCTTCGTCAGGCAGGCGTCATTCGCGTCGAGAACATCCACCAGCTCTTCGACGTCGCCCAGCTGACCCTGCACCAACCCCTGCCTCGCGGTGACCGGGTGGCCATCGTCGGCAACTCCGATGCCCTGGGCTCCATCAGTGCCAGCGCGTGTGTCAGCTGGGGGCTGAAGGTGACCCACGGGCCCGTCTCCCTTCTCCCACAGGCGAGCGCCCAGGAGTTCGCGGGGGCTCTGGACGCCGCTTTCGCCGATCCCCGGGTCGACAGCGTCGTCGCGAGCTTCATCCCGGCCGTGGGCGAGAACGACGAAGACGTGTCCGCTGCCGTGTCCAGCGTAGCGGCCAAGCACGAGAAGCCCTGCGTGGCAACGTTCCTCGGCGTTCGGGGTATCGACAAGTGGCTTGACTACTCGCAGGTCGACGGCGTGGCCCGGTCGGTGCCGGCGTATGAGCTGCCCGAAGACGGCATCCGTGCCCTCAACGCGGTCACGAAGTATGCGCAGTGGCGAGCCCGGGACCGGGGCACCCCCGTGGCACCGGTCGGTGTCGATCGCGCTCAGGCCGAAGGGCTGATCGACCGCATCCTCGACGAGAGCCCCGAGGGCCGAGTGCTGACCCGCGACGAGACGGGGGCGCTGCTCGCGGCCTACGGCATGCGGCTCTGGCCGGCCATCGAGGTGTCGGATGCCGCATCGGCCGTGGCAGCGGCCGACGCGCTGACCTACCCGGTCATCCTCAAGTCGACCTCACCGGTGGTGCGCCACCAGCCGGGCATCGTCGGGGTGCGCAGCGACCTCATCGACGCCGAGTCGGTGCTCGACGCCCACGCGTCGCTGAGCGAACGCCTCGGCCCGCTGGGGGCCGACCGCTTCGTGGTGCAGCGGATGGCCGTGCCGGGAGTCTCGTGCGTGCTGAGGGCCAGTGAGGACCCGCTGTTCGGGCCTGTGGTCAGCTTCTCGGTGGCAGGCCCACCCACCGACCTGCTTGGCGACATCGCGCACCGCATCCCGCCGCTCACCGACGTCGACGTCAGCGACCTCATCGACGGGGTCAAGGCCGCGCCGCTGCTCGCCGGTCACCGTGGCGCTGCCCCTGTGCACCGGGCTGCCCTCTGCGACTTGGTGGCCCGCCTGTCGGTCCTCGCCGACGACCATCCCGAGCTGTCCTCGGTCGAGCTCAACCCGGTCAACGCGTGGACCGGCGGCGCCGACGTGCTCGGGGCGGAGATCACCGTAAGGCCGGCCCAGCTCCGCCAGGATCTGGGCCGTCGGGCGATGACCTGAGGGTCGCCCTCGGTCACCCCTTGACGCTGCCGGCCAGCAGGCCGCTGGCGAAGTAGCGCTG
>JBDTVJ010000321.1:0-2993 GCA_040007275.1 Terracoccus sp. | reverse complement strand
GAGCTCATGTGCATGGCCGTGACGACGATGCGCAGGTCGGTGGCGACCGGCTGCTGGCGGGCCAGCAGGTCGATCGACCGCTCGTCGAGCTCGATGCGGATCTCATCGAGCTGGCGGTCGGCCTCGATGACCGACTCGGCGAGGTGGACGTCGGCGTCGAGCAGGGCGGTCGTCGCGCGGGAGATGGCCGAGCCGGCGAGCCGGGTGAGCTCGACGAGCTGGTCGGTGATGGTGTCGAGGTCCTCGTGGAACTGGTCGCGCATCGGTTTCCTGTCTGCTGCCCTGCGCTGATGAGCAGGTGCTCGGGTGGTTCCGCGCTGGTTCCGGGCGGGGATCGCACCGGGGCGGCACGCCGAGATTGGCAGCCTCTCGTGAATGGGTGGCGGACCTCAGGTGAACACTCAGGTCACCCCGTGCGGAAGCCACGTGCCAGGGTTCATCGCGTGACACTTCGCCCGCTCACCAGTGCGTACCCTGAGTGTCGTGGACCCAACGACCGCGGCGACGCTCGGCGCCATCGCCGGGCTGGCCCTGGGCGGTGTGGCCATGGCGGCCATCCGCCTGTCTGACCGGGCCACCCGGAGCGAGGTGGTGCTCGCTCCGACGCCGAGCCTTCCGCCCGGCGTCGGGGAGGTGCTCTCGGTGCTGCGATCGAGCGGCATCCTCGTGGATGCTTCCGACCGTGTCGTCAACAACTCGCCGGCGGCGGTGGCCCACGGGTTGGTGCGTGGGCAGGAGCTCGTGCACGCAGAGATGTTGGGCCTCGCGCGTGAGGTGCGCCGCGACGGACTGATCCGTGAGTCCGAGTTCGTGCTGCAGAACGGCCTGGGGGAGGGGCGTCTGGTGGTCTCCGCCCGGGTCGCCCCGCTCGGCGCCGACCATGTGCTGCTGCTCGTGGAGGACCGCTCCCAGGCCCACCGTGTCGAAGAGGTGCGCCGCGACTTCCTGGCCAACGTCAGCCACGAGCTGAAGACGCCGGTGGGCGGCATCTCGCTGCTGGCCGAGGCCATTCTCGACGCCCAGGACGACCCCGAGGCGGTGGCCCGGTTCGCCACCCGCATCGGCGTGGAGTCCACGCGCCTGACCCACCTGGTCAAGGAGATCGTGGAGCTCTCCCGACTGCAGGGCACCGACGTGGTGAGCAACCCGGAGATCGTCGACGTCGGAGCCTGCGCGGCCGACGCCGTCGAACGCTGTCGCCTGATCGCGGACGAGCACGACATCGAGCTCGTCCTGCACGCCGACCCCGGCTGCGAGGTCTGGGGGGAGGGCGAACTGGTGACAACGGCCGTCCGCAACCTCGTGGGCAATGCGATCGCCTACTCCGAGAACGGGGCCCGAGTGGGGGTGTCGGTGCGTCGACCGGCCGAGAACGTCGTGGCCATCTCGGTGACCGACCAGGGCGCCGGGATCGCTGTGGAGGAGCAGGAGCGCATCTTCGAGCGGTTCTACCGCATCGACAGCGCCCGCTCCCGGGCCACCGGCGGCACCGGACTGGGGCTGGCGATCGTCAAGCACGTCGTCGACAACCACGGTGGTCAGGTGTCGGTCTGGTCGGAGGTCGGGCGTGGGTCGACCTTCACGATCTCGCTGCCGACCGTGGCCCGCGGCCACTGGCCAGCCGTTCCACCGGTGGGCGCTTCCGCGCCCGTCGCCGTGCCATCGGAGTCGATCGAGCCTCCGAACCGTCCCCTGATTCCCGTGAGAGGCCACCGTTGAGCCGCATCCTGATCGTGGAGGACGAGATCTCGTTCTCCGACCCGCTCTCCTACCTGCTGCGCAAGGAAGGCTACGACGTCGTGGTCGCCGAGACCGGCCCGGCCGGGCTCGCTGAGTTCGACGCCTCCGGGGCCGACCTCGTGCTCCTCGACCTGATGTTGCCCGGTCTCTCGGGGGTCGACGTGTGCCGCGGACTGCGCCAGCGCTCGTCGGTGCCGGTCATCATGCTGACCGCCAAGGACAGCGAGATCGACAAGGTCGTCGGCCTCGAGATCGGTGCTGACGACTACGTCACCAAGCCCTACTCGAGCCGTGAGCTGCTCGCTCGCGTCAAGGCGGTGCTGCGACGGCTCGCGGAGCCCGAGGAGCTCATGCCGGCCACCCTCGAGGCCGGCCCGGTGCGGATGGACGTCGAGCGGCACACCGTCACCGTCGAAGGGCGGGCGACGCCCTTACCGCTCAAGGAGTTCGAGCTGCTCGAGATGCTGTTGCGCAACTGCGGGCGGGTGTTGACCCGGATGCAGCTGATCGACCGCGTGTGGGGCAGCGACTACGTGGGCGACACCAAGACCCTGGACGTGCACGTCAAGCGGCTGCGGGCCAAGATCGAGCCCGACCCCGCGAACCCCGTGCACATCGTTACCGTGCGCGGTCTCGGCTACAAGTTCGAGACCGGCGCAGGCGGTGCATGACAGGCGTCAGCTCGCCGAGGTCGTGGCCGCAGGAGTCGTCACCGTTGCGGTCGCTGGCGCGGGGGTCGTGCCCGTGGAGGTCGTGGGCGTGGGCGTCGGCGTCACGGTCGAGAGGTAACGGTCGGCGGCCAGCACCGGAACGGTAATGACGGTCGTGCCGCCGGGGGTGGCGGTGATGCGCAGGGTGGCGACCGCGCCGGGCTTTGCAGCGACGTCTGCCAGCACGAGGTTGCGTGTCGCGAGGTCGATCTGCTCTCGTGGCCCCAGCTCGACCTTGGAGCCGCCCGCCACAGAGCCGTCGCTCGCCTGCTGGGCGACCTCAACGGTGATCGGGGCGTCACCCTCATTGATGGCTGACCCGGAGATCACCGCCTGGCCGCCGCCACCGACGAGGGAGAGGTCACGCAGAGCAACCGCGCCGATGTTGGTCGCGTTGCCGTCGGCGGGGTCGTACGGCACGGTGGTCTGCACCGGTGAGAACACCATGCATCCGGCGGTCAGACCGGCGACGGCCAGACCGGAGAGAGAGGCAGCCGCGACGCGGCCTGCGCGGGACGAGGCGAGCAGATGGCGGTTCACGAG
>JBDTVJ010000320.1:0-2993 GCA_040007275.1 Terracoccus sp. | reverse complement strand
ACCAGAACGGTGTTGGTGTAGAGCGACCAGAACTCGACCCGGTAGGCGCCGGGCTTGTACGGCCCCAGCAGCTGGGTCGAGGTGATGATCGGCACGATGATGCCGTAGGGGGTGTAGGCGCCGTTGTCGTGCCAGAACTTCACGTCGAGCCCGAGCAGGTGACCCTCGTCGTCGAAGCCGACCGTCACGGTGTGCAGCTGACCGCGCTCGTGAGCGGCCGAGACGAAGTGCTCGCGGCGATCCTCGACCCACTTGACCGGCTGACGCAGCAGCCGCGCCGCCCACGGCACGAGCACCTCCTCCGGCCACGGGTGCATGATCTTCACGCCGAAGCCGCCGCCGACATCGGGCGCGATGCACTCGACCTTCGCGAGCGGCAGGTCGAGCTTGGCCGCAACGGCAGCCCGCACACCCGTCGAGGTCTGCGTGGAGGAGTACATCCGCAGCTCGTCGCGCTCGTCGTCCCACCGGGCGTAGACGCCGCGCCCCTCCAGGGGCGTCGAGGCGCTGCGTTCGATGTCGAGCTCGAGGGTCAGGGTGTGCGGCGCGCTCGCCAACGCTGCGTCGACGTCGCCGACGACCTGAGTCAGGTGGGCGGCGACGTTGCCGGGAACATCGGGGTGCACCAGTGCAGCCCCGTCACGGGCCGTCTCGATGCCGACCACGACCGGCAGTGGCTCGTAGCGCACGCGGATGCGCTGGCAGGCGTCTTCAGCGACGTAGCGGTCGGTGGCGACGACCATGACGACGGCTTCACCGACGTGGTTGACCTCGTCGCGGGCCAGGGCGTAGCCGGTGCGCCCGTGGGTGAGGGCCGGATGCGGGATGAGCAGCGGCAGCGGCTCGCCCACCTTGCCCGGTAGGTCGTCGTGGGCGTAGATGCCGAGCACCCCGTCGAGCTCGAAGGCGTCGTCGGCGTCGATGTCGATGACCCGGGCGTGGGCGTGCGGGCTGCGCACGAAGGCCGCCGCCAGGGCGTCGTGACCGAGGTCGTCGAGGTAGCGACCGCCGCCGGTGACGAGACGGGGGTCTTCCTTGCGCTGGATCGGGGCACCGAACAGCCGAGTGGTCATGACGGGTTGCCCTGCGCTGCAGGGGGTTTTGGATGCCGATCACCGGGCACAGCGGCATCCGACGTGAATCGCTCGGACCTGATCTGCGCCGCGCGCAGCACGCTCTTGACGATGTTCTGGTAGCCGGTGCAGCGGCACAGGTTGCCCGAGATGGCGGCGCGGGCCTCGTCGGCGGTCGGGTCGGGATGCCCGTCGAGGTAGGCGGTGACGGTCGTGAGCAGGCCGGGGGTGCAGAAGCCGCACTGCAGGCCGTGGCATTCGGCGAACGCCTGCTGCACCGGGTTCATCGACTGACCGGTGGGGCAGATGCGGGCGTCGGGCAGCCGGCCGAGTCCCTCGACCGTGGTCACCTCGAGCCCCTGCGCCGAGACGGCGAACATCAGGCACGAACGCATCGGCTCGCCCCCCACCAGCACCGTGCAGGCGCCGCACACGCCGTGCTCACAGCCGACGTGGGTTGCGGTGAGCGTCAGGTCATGGCGCAGGAAGTCGGACAGCAGCCGTCGGGCGGGCACCGACGCGGTGCGGCGAACACCGTTGACGGTGAGGGTCACCTCGTGCAGCACCTCGCTCATCGGCCGATCCCCCCCACCGCGCCGAACGCAGCGTTCGTTCTCGAACTCACTGCTGCAACACCGCTTTCGTGCACGAACACTGCGTTCGATCGGCTGAGGGCGAGGGGGAGGGCGCGTCGGGTGAGCTCGGCGACGAGCATCCGACGGTAGTCGGCGCTCGCGTGGATGTCGGTCTCGGGGGCGACGTGGGCGCGCACGGCCTCCGCGGCCCGCTCGAGCGCGTCGTCGAAGGCCCCAGACCTGGGATCGTGGCCACCGAGAGTCGCGGTGAGGTCGAGCACGCTCGGCACGTCGGTGACCGACACGAACGAGGCCGACGCGGCCGAGACCACCCCGTCGGTCACCGTCACGGCCACGGCCACCCCGGCGAGGGCGTAGTCGCCGCTGCGCCGGGCCGACTCGGCGAAGGCCGTGCCGGTGCCGGGCGGCATCCGGCCGAAGCGGGCTGCCACCGCGAGCTCATCCGGCCCGAGCACGGTCTCGAGGGCGCCGAGGAAGAAGTCTCGCCAACCGATCTCGCGGATGCCGCTGGGCCCGACCACCTCGATGCTGCCGTCGCAGAGGGCCAGCACCGCCGGCATCTCACCGGCAGCGTCGGCGTGGGCGATCGAGCCCACGGTGGTGCCGCGGTTGCGGATGGCCGGGTGGGCCACGTTGACGACTGCCTGTCTGAGCAGGGGGAGCGCCGAGTACGCCGCTTCAGACCGCTCCAGGCCCGAGTGTCGCACCAGGGCCCCGACCTTCACGGCATCCGACGTGATCGTGATGTCGCCGAGCCCCCTTACGTGGTTGATGTCGACGAGGTGGCCCGGTGACGCAAGGCGCATGTTGAGGATGGGGATGAGGCTCTGCCCGCCCGCGAGCACCTTGCCGTCGTGGCCGACCTCGGCGAGAACGGCCACCGCCTCCTCGACCGAGCGAGGCGCGTGGTGCACGAAGGGAGCGGGCTTCATCTGTTGATCCTGCCTCCCGACATGGCCAAGATCTAGGGCTGCCGCTGATCGGGTAGGTCACGGCCGTCGTCGCTGCCGTCATCGTCCTCGTGGTCGTAGCCGGCCGGGCCGACGATGATCAGGGCGCCGTCTGCCCGCTCACGAAGGTCGGCCGGGGCCAGGTTGCGCGCGAGGTGGTAGGCGCCGATGGCCACGATGGTGCCCAGGGCGATGCCTCCGAGCTGGAAGTTCTCGGTGAAGACCAGCTTGACGTCACCGATGCCGATGACGATTCCGGCCGCGACCGGCACGAGGTTGATCGGGTTGGCGAAGTCGACGCCGTTCTCCTTCCAGATCTTGGCGCCGAGCAGGCCGATCATGCCGTAGAGCACGACGGTGATGCCGCCGAGCAC
>JBDTVJ010000319.1:0-3002 GCA_040007275.1 Terracoccus sp. | reverse complement strand
CGATCAGGTGCGACCTTATCAGCGGGCGCGCGGGTGGGCCCCCGCGTACACCTCTTGCAGCCGACCGACCGAGACCATCGTGTAGATCTGGGTGGTCGTGACCGACGCGTGGCCGAGCAGCTCCTGCACGACGCGCACGTCGGCGCCACCGTCGAGCAGGTGTGTCGCGAACGAGTGGCGCAGGGTGTGCGGTGACACGTGCTCGCGCAGGTCGGCTCGATCAGCGGCGTGCTGCAGGACGGCCCAGGCAGACTGTCGCGACAACCGGGCCCCCCGCAGCCCGAGAAAGAGTGCCGGTCCCCCGGGGCCCTTGGCCGCCAGGGCGGGTCTGCCCCGCACGAGGTAGGCGCTGACCGCCGATGTCGCGTACCTCCCGACCGGAACGATGCGTTCCTTGTTGCCCTTGCCGCGCAGTCGCACCAGGCCGGAGCGGCGACGGTCCCCCGCCTCGGCGACGGGCCCGTCGACTGGCCCCTGCTCGAGGTCCTGGTCGAGGTCCTGGTCGAGGTCCTGGTCGAGGTCCTGGTCGAGGTCGAGGTCATCGACGTCGAGACCGACGGCCTCGCTGATCCGCGCCCCCACCCCGTAGAGCAGCTCGAGCAGGGCCCGATCGCGCAGGGCCACCGGGGTCTCGCCGACGGAGGCCGCGGCGATCAGCCGCTCGACCGCGTGCACCGAGATGGCCTTCGGGAGTCGGGAGGGAGGCTTCGGCGGGGCCACGTTCGTGGCGGGGTCGCCCGTGGTCTCACCTTCAAGGGCGAGAAACCGGTGGAACCCTCGGACCGCGACGAGGGTGCGGGCGGCCGACGACGCCGCGAGTCCGCTCTCGCGGAGCCCGGCGAGGAAGTCGGCCACGTCGGCCTCGGTGACGCTCGTGGGATCGTCGACGCCGCGACCAGCGAGGTGCGCCACGTAGCGCCGAAGGTCGCGCTCGTAGGCGCTAACCGTGTTCGCGGCCGCGCCCTTCTCGACCCTCACGTGCGCGATCCACCCACGCACCGCGCGCTCCATCGCCGTGGGTGGATGGTCTACAGGGGATGCCGGGCCGGGCCCAGCGGACGTCGCGACGTCGGTCAGGACAGTGCCTCCGTGAGGGTGATCGAGGTCATGCCGTGGGCCGCCGCCACCCCGTCGTAGGTGACCCGACCTGCGTGAGTGTTGAGCCCGTAGCCCAGGGCCCGGTCAGCCCTGACGGCGTCACGCCACCCCCGGTTGGCCAGCGCGACCGCGTACGGCAGGGTCGAGTTGGTCAACGCGTAGGTCGAGGTGTGGGGAACGGCACCCGGCATGTTGGCCACGCAGTAGAAGACGGAGTCGTGGACCATGAAGGTCGGGTCGTCGTGCGTCGTGGGGTGCGAGTCCTCGAAGCAGCCGCCCTGGTCGATGGCGATGTCGACGAGTACCGAACCGGGCTTCATCTGCGAGACCAGCTCGTTGCTGACCAGCTTGGGCGAGGCGAACCCGGGGATCAGCACGGCTCCGATCACCAGGTCGGCCTCGCGCACCTGGTTCGCGACAGTCAGCTGCGACGAGGCCAGCCCGTGCACCCGGTTGCCGTAGCGCCAGAACGACATGCGCAGCTTGTCGAGGTCGGTGTCGAGCAGCGTGACGTCGGCGCCCATACCCAGCGCGATGTTCGCCGCGTTCTGCCCCGAGACGCCGGCGCCGATGATGACGACCTTGGCGTTCGCCACGCCGCCGACGCCACCCATCAGCACGCCACGGCCGCCCTGCGCCCGCATGAGCGAGTGCGCGCCGACCTGCGGCGCCAGGCACCCGGCGACCTCGGACATCGGGTAGAGCAGCGGCAGGGCCCCGGAGGGCAGCTGGACCGTCTCGTAGGCGATCGCGGTGACCTTGCGCGCCAGCAGCTCCTCGGTGAGCGGCTTGTCGGCCGCGAGGTGCAGATAGGTGAAGAGGGTCAGGCCCTCGCGCATCCGGTGGAACTCCTCCTCGACGGGCTCCTTGACCTTGAGCACCATTTCGGCATCGGCCCAGACATCGTCGGCCGAGTCGACGATGGTTGCCCCCGCCGCCACGAAGTCGTCGTCGCTGATCTGCGAGCCGACGCCGGCATTCTTCTCCACGAGCACGTCGTGCCCGTGCTGCGTCAGTTCGTGAGCCCCCACCGGGGTGATGGCGACGCGGTATTCGTTGTTCTTGACCTCGCGAGGGATGCCGACCTTCATGCGATGCACTTCCTTGGCTCGAGTGACCGGTTCACGGCTCCGCTGGATTCTGCAGGGGCCGCACTGGGTGCGGAAGGGGCCGGACCCCGGGCCCGACCCTCTTTCCCACTCTAGCCACGCCAGAGGTGTGAATACTCAGGTCAGGCTGATCACCCTCGTGGCATTGTGAGCGCATGCACCCCGTCCTGGTCGAGCTCGCCGGTCTGGCCATCGGGACGCACGAGTTCTTTGTCGCGCTCGGCCTGGTCGTCGCTGTCGGGGTGTTCGCCGGCGAACGGCGTCGACGGGGCGGGACCGACACCCGGCTCTGGGCGGTGGTCGCGGTCGGGCTCGCGTGGGGTGGCGTCTTCATGTACGCCGGCACCTGGTTCCAGCACCTCGACGTGCGGCAGAACGCCGGCTTCGTCGAACAGTTCCTGTACGGCAACCGCAGCATCATCGGTGGCCTCCTCGGGGCCTACCTGGGAGTGCTGCTCGGAAAACGCCTCACCGGTTACACCGCGCGCACCGGCGCCTACTTCGCACCCGCGGTCGCGGCCGGCATGGCGGTCGGCCGGCTCGGCTGCTTCTTCACGGAGAACCCGGGCACCCCCACCGGGCACGGCTGGGGCGTCGTGCTCGACCGGCTGGCTGCCGAGCGCACGAGCGCCGTGGCCGGTGTGCCGCTGCATCCGTCGTTCGCCTACGAGATCGTCTTCCACCTCATCGCCCTGGCGCTGCTGCTGCGGTGGCGCGACCGCCTCGCCGAGCCGGCCGGTCTGTTCACCCTCTACGTGGCCGGTTACGCCGTCTTCCGCTTCCTCGTCGAGTTCG
>JBDTVJ010000318.1:0-3015 GCA_040007275.1 Terracoccus sp. | reverse complement strand
GGATGGCGTTCCTGCAGCGCTGCCTCGACGACGACTCGGCGCAGCCCTGCGGTCGTTGTGACAACTGCGCCGGCCCGTGGTTCGACGCGCAGATCCCCGACGCCGCCGTTGGCGCCGCCCGGGCGCGGCTCGACCGGCCGGGAGTGGTGCTCGCGCCACGAGCCCAGTGGCCGACCGGCATGGACCGGCTGGGCGTGCCGGTCAAGGGCAAGATCGCGCCGGCGGTGGCCATGGAAGACGGCCGCGCCGTGGCTCGCCTCTCTGACCTCGGCTGGGGCCAGCGGCTGCGCGAGCTGCTGCGATCTGGCGACCAGCAGGTGCCCGCTCCCCTGGTACAGGCCTGCGTGGCGGTACTGGCGGGCTGGAACTGGGAGCAGCGTCCGGTCGCCATCGTGTCGGTCCCGTCGCGGCGACGGCCGCTGCTGGTGGGCTCGCTCGCCACCGGCATCTCGCAGCTGGGCCGGTTGCCCTACCTCGGCAGCCTCGACCTCGTCGACGGCGGGCCGGTCGGTGACCCCGGCGGCAACAGCGCGTTCCGCCTTGCGGGGGTGTGGGAGCGCCTGGCGGTGGGACCAGATCTCGCAGCCGCCCTTCGTGAGGTGAACGGACCGGTGCTGCTCGTCGACGACGTCTGCGACTCGCGCTGGACCCTCACGGTCTCGGCCGGCATCCTGCGACAGGCCGGGGCCGACGCCGTGCTGCCCTTCGTGCTCGCCCTCGAGTCCTGACCCGCTTCGGCTCAGACGGCCACCGACGGCGAACTGAGGGAACCGCCGGTCGAAACGAGAGGGAAGTGGCAGGCGGCAAAGCGCTCGGGTCCCACCGCGACCAGCGGTGGACGCTCGACCTCACACTTGGCCTGCGCGTGCGGACACCGTGGGTGGAAGGGGCATCCGGACGGCTTGTGAACCGGGTTGGGCACATCCCCACCCAGAACGATCCGCTCTTGGGGCACTTCCCTCGTGCCGTCGTCGATCTCTGGCGCCGCTGAGAGCAGGGCCTCGGTGTACGGGTGTGCAGGCGCCTCGTAGAGGGCGTCGGCGTCGGCGATCTCCATGACCTCCCCGAGATACATGACCGCGATGCGATCGGAGACGTGGCGCACCACTCCGAGGTCGTGCGCGATGAAGACGTAGGTCAGGTCGAGCTCGTCCTGCAGGTCGGCGAACAGGTTCAGCACCTGGGCCTGGATGGAGACGTCCAGCGCCGAGACGGGTTCGTCGGCCACGATGAGCCGGGGATCGACGGCGAGCGCCCGGGCGATACCGACGCGTTGACGCTGGCCACCCGAGAACTCGTGGGGATAGCGGTCCACGTGGTCAGCCGACAGACCCACCAGCTCGAACAGCTCTCCCACCCGTGCGGCAATCTGCCGACCGGAACGACCGCCGGCGACTTCCATCCCTTCGGCGACCATGTCACCCACCCGACGTCTCGGGTTCAGTGAGGAGTACGGGTCCTGAAAGACGAGCTGGATGCTGCGACGTACCGGGCGCAGCTGACGACGCGACAGATGCGTGATGTCAAGACCGCCCAGCTCCACTCGTCCGGACGTGAGGTCGGTCAGGCGCACGAGGCACCGGCCGAGTGTGGACTTCCCACAACCGGACTCTCCGACGATGCCCAGAGTCTGACCCTGGCGCACCTCCAGGGAGACTCCGTCAACGGCATGGACGACTGGCCGCTCACCGCGCCGCCACCCCGAACCGCCTGTCGGAAAGTGCTTGACCACATCGGTGGCTCGCAGCAACACCTCACCGCGTTCGGTCACTCGAACTCCTCCTGTGCCGGTACGACGACGGCAGACTGCCCGGGGTCACCCGCGGCCATCGCGGCCTCGTCGAGTGAGTGCCGCAGCTCCTGGCGGCGGTCACCGGGGAGCCAGCACGCGTCGAGATGATCAGCGCCGGTCAACGGCGGACGTTCGAGGCAGTGGTCGTGGGCGAAGCGGCAACGTGGCGCGAAGGCGCACCCCGATGGGATCGCCAGGGCCGAGGCGGGCGACCCCGGGATGGCTGGCAGACGACGGACGCGTGGCGCCCGCGCCCGCGGTACCGAGCCGAGCAGTCCCCACGTGTACGGGTGTCGCGGCCGGTGGAAGACCTCCTCCTTCGGGCCCTCTTCGGCGGCGCGTCCGGCGTACATCACGAGCACCCGGTCAGCCAGCTGAGACACCACACCCATGTCATGGGTGATCAGGATGATCGATGACCCGTAGTCCTGTCGCAGCCGACGTAGCAGGTCGAGAACCTGCGCCTGGGTCGTCACGTCGAGTGCGGTCGTCGGCTCATCGGCAATGAGCAGAGACGGGTTGTTGGCCAGGCCCATCGCGATGACCGCACGCTGCCGCATCCCCCCGGAGAACTGATGCGGGTAGTCGTCGATTCTTCGCGCCGGGTCGGGAATCCCCACCTCCGCGAGCAGCTCGACCGCCCTGGCCCTGGCCGCCCTCTTCGACACGTCCTGGTGCGCCCGGATCTGCTCGGCGATGTGCCAACCGACGGTGTAGACGGGGGTCAGTGACGTCATCGGGTCCTGGAAGATCATCGCGATGTCGCGGCCCCGCAGGACCCTCAGCTCTGCGTCGGTCATCGCCACGAGGTCGCGACCCCTGAAGCGGGCCGTTCCCTGCACCGTGCAGTTCGGGTCCCGGATGAGGCCGAGCAGGCTCATCATCGAGACGCTCTTTCCGGACCCGGACTCGCCGACCACGCCCAGCACCTCACCGGGGGCCACGGAGAAGGACAGTCCGTCCACCGCGAGTGCAGTACCGCGGCGGCTGCGGAAGCTGACTCGCAGGTCCTGGACCTGCAGCAAGGGTTCTGGTGCAGCTGGTGAAGCCACCCTGGCGCCCGATCCGTGGGGTTCAGACATGGCGGACCCGGGGGTCAAGGGCTGCATACACCAGGTCGACCAGGGCGTTGGAGAGCACCACGAAGAATGCGGCGTAGAGCACGGTCCCCAGGATCACCGGCAGGTCGAGGTTCTGTAGAGCCGTATAGGTCAGTCGGCCCA
>JBDTVJ010000317.1:0-3020 GCA_040007275.1 Terracoccus sp. | reverse complement strand
CGACGACTGGCTGACGCTCTTCCCGTTCCTGTCGACGCGCCGACCCGACTCGTACGCCGCCCTGTCCGAGCCCATCCGTGACGAGCACCGCCGGCAGGTCTCGCCGTGACGACCGGTCGGGCGCCCGCTCCATCCACCACCTCGGTCGACGGCGTTCCGGAACCGGCGGACCCGGCCGCAACATGGCGGATGCCGGCTGAGACCGAATTGCACGAGTGCACGTGGATGGCCTGGCCGACGACCGGCTACACCCTCGGTGACACGACCGAGGAGGCAGATCAGGCTCGCGCCACCTGGGCGGCCGTGGCGGGCGCCGTCGCGCAGTTCGAGCCGGTGCGGATGGTCGTGTCGCCGGGAGATCTCGCCGTGGCCCGGTCGTGGCTGGGCTCCGGGATCGAGCTGGTGCCGGCTGCCCTCGACGACGCCTGGATGCGAGACATCGGCCCGACCTTCGTGGTGAGTCGCCGCCCCGGTGCGGCGTCCGGCGGCTCCGTCGACCGTGACGCGCCTGACCCTGTCGATCCTGCCGACCCTGGCGAGCGGAGGCTCGGCGCCGTCGACTGGGTATTCAACGGCTGGGGCGCCCAGCCCTGGGCCAGCTGGGAGCACGACGCGCGCATCGGCTCTTTCGTCGCTGGGATGGCGGGGGCCGAGAGGATCTCCTCACCCCTCGTGAACGAGGGGGGCGGCATCCACGTCGACGGAATCGGAACGGTGCTGCTCACCGAGACCGTGCAGCTCGACCCGGGCCGCAACCCGGGCCTGTCCCGGGCTGACGTCGAGATCGAGCTGGCGCGGACCATCGGGGCTACCGCGTTCGTCTGGCTCCCTCGCGGACTGACCCGTGACTACGACCAGTTCGGCACCCGGGGACACGTCGACATCGTGGCGACCCTTCCCGCGCCGGGGGTGGTGCTGCTGCACGAGCAGCGCGATCCCGCGCACCCCGACCACGCCGTGTCGCGGCAGCTGCGAGAGCTGCTCGAGGCGGCCCGCGACGCCCGGGGCGAGCGGTTCGAGGTGATCGGGGTGCCGGCTCCGCGCACCGTGACCGACGGGCAAGGCCCGGTCGACTGGAGCTATCTCAACCACCTCGTCGTGAACGACGGCGTCATCGCCTGCATCTTCGGCGACGCGAACGACGAGCCGGCGCTGCGGCTGCTGGCGCAGGCCTACCCGGGTCGCCAGGTCGTCGGCGTCGACGCACGCCCCCTCTTCGACCGCGGCGGCGGCATTCACTGCATCACCCAGCAACAGCCCGCGCTCTGAGAGCGGTCGAGCGGCACTCCGCTCGATCGTGTTGGGTCAGCCCTGGGGCAGCCGCCGGTGGATGTCCTCGCTCATCCGCACGACGGAGAGGTAGAACTCGAGGGTCATACGGATGATGGCCAGGTAGATGATCAGGATGATCGGGCCGATGATGAGCGCGAACAGGCCCACGCCCACGTTAGTGATGAACCCGGTGATGACGAACGCGAGCCAGGTGGCGACCAGCGCCACGGTGGCGAGCAGGTAGACGAACCGCACCAGTATCGGGGTGACGAACCGGGTGAAGGTGAAGTCGAAGAGGGCGGAGATGAAGCCGCTGCTGTCACTTGCGACACTTTGCACCGCGGCCTGCACGGTCGCCGTCGTCGGAGTGGGTGAGCCGCCAGAGCGACCGGACGGGGGCGCGGCGGGCGGGGTACCCCCGGAGGACGGCATCCGCTGGGTGTCCGGTCCCTGAGAGCTCGCGGGCGGCGGGGGAGTGCTGGGCTGCTGCGGCTGCTGGTGCGGCTCCTGGGAAGGAGTGCCTCCGGCAGGCTGGCCGAAGGACCCCTGCTCCGGAGGGTTCGGGTCTGACACGTGAGGTCCCTTCGTCGGTCGGGCCCGAGTTCGGGCTGACCCGGTCATCGTAGGACCGCAAGGGGGGCTGCTCGTGGATTCCGAGAGTTCGCCGCGGGCGTGTCCCGAGCCTCCGGAAGCCAGCAGCGAGCTCACCCTTTGAGGGGGTTCGGGGTCTAATTCGCCGCACGAGAAGCCGTCTGAACCCGCGAGGGTCTTGACGGAAGGCCCCGCGGAGGGCGATAGTCATCGCGTTCCCTCGGGAACCCCCGGTCCGGGGAGCGTCGCAGGTCTCGCCTGTCGGTGGGAACTCCGCTTCTTGACCCGGCTGGACACTCCTGCCCTGAAGGGCTAGGCTAGGCCTTTGCGCTGTCCATGTCTCGCCTCGCGCCCACAGTAAGCCGTTCCGGTATGCCATCCGGCATCTCCACAGGCCCTGAGAACCCGCGAGCGACGCCATGCACAACGTCATGACGAAGATTCGAGAAAAAGGCCCGTGGAAGGACCCTCCTTGGCTGCCGCGCGTACTGCGACGAACATGTCCACCGCACAGACCCCTTCGGGACGTCTGTCCTTCGCGAAGATTCGCGAACCCCTGGAGGTCCCAGACCTCCTCGCTCTCCAGACGGAGAGCTTCGACTGGCTGCTCGGCAACGAGCGCTGGCAAGGCCGCGTTGCCGCGGCCAAGGCGCAGGGGCGCACCGACGTACCTGACCGCTCCGGGCTGGAGGAGATCTTTGAGGAGATCTCCCCGATCGAGGACTTCAGCGGCTCGATGTCGCTCTCGTTCCGCGACCACCGCTTCGAGGAGACACGCAAGACGATCGAGTCGTGCAAAGAGCGCGACCAGACCTACGACGCGCCTCTGTTCGTCACCGCCGAATTCATGAACAACACCACTGGTGAGATCAAGAGCCAGACGGTTTTCATGGGCGACTTCCCGCTGATGACCGAGCGGGGCACCTTCATCATCAACGGCACCGAGCGTGTCGTCGTCAGCCAGCTCGTCCGCAGCCCGGGCGTCTACTTCGAGCGCACCCCCGACAAGACGTCCGACAAGGACATCTACACCTCGAAGATCATCCCGAGCCGCGGAGCCTGGCTCGAGTTCGAGATCGACAAGCGCGACATGGTCGGCGTGCGCGTCGACCGCAAGCGCAAGCAGTCGGTCACCGTGCTGCTCAAGGCGCTCGGCT
>JBDTVJ010000316.1:0-3036 GCA_040007275.1 Terracoccus sp. | reverse complement strand
CCGCTGGGACACCAGGCCCACACGAAGACCCTGACCTATCCGCGCGATCTCTTAGACCTGAACCCGTACACGCCCGGGTCAGGGCGGCGGCCGCCGGCCCTGACTGGTCGCCAAAGCACTATCGATGGGTTCGACCTGGTGGTGGCGCGCAGCAAGCGCGGGCACACCGACCGGGGGCTGATGTTGTCCGGGCTGCGTGGGGTGGGCAAGACGGCCCTGCTCAACCACCTGCGGATGGTGGTGGCGGAGCCAGCGGACTGGGTGACGATCTCCCTGGAGGCCAGCGCGACCCGCTCCGGCGCGGCGAGCGTGCGTCGACAGTTTGGGCGGGAACTGCTCACGGCGGTGGGTCGGTTCAGCCGATGCCGGCGCGCCGAACACGTGCTGCATTCCCTCCAAGAGGTCATCGGGTCCTTCACGGTGTCAGTCGGGCCGGTCTCGATCAGCCGCGAGGCGCCACCCACGAGCAGCGACCGGGCCGGCACCGGGACCCTCGAGATCGACCTGCCGGAACTGATCGAGGACGTGTGTAGCCTGCTGGCCCAAGAGGGGTCCGCGCTGGCGGTGTTCATCGACGAGCTGCAAGACCTCGACCGTGAGCTGCTGAGCGCACTGGTATCGGTGCAGCACATGGCCAACCAGCGCGAGTTGCCGTTCTTCCTGGTCGGCGCCGGCCTGCCCAACCTCCCGGCCGTTCTGAGCTCTGCCCGCTCCTACGCCGAACGCCTCTTCACCTACGCCACCATCGGCCCCCTCTCCCCGACCGACGCCGCCGACGCATTGGCCGAGCCAGCGCAACGCCTCGGCGCCGACTACACGCCCGAAGCCCTAAGCAGACTCGTCGAGGTCAGCAACGGATACCCCTACTTCCTGCAGACCTTCGGTGCCGCCATCTGGAACCTGGCCCCCGACGCCCCGTTCACCCTTGCCGATGCCGAGCTCGCGATCACCGACGGGTGGGACCAGCTCGACGCCGGGTTCTTCCCCTCCCGCTGGGAACGCGCCACCCCCACCGAACGGGCCTACCTACACGCCATGGCCACACTCACCACCCCGACCCGCCCACGGCAGCCAGGCCGAGACACCGCGGCCGTCGCCACGGCCGACATCGTCACAGCCCTCGCCTCATCCCAGAAAGCCACCAGCGTCGCGCGCGGCCAGCTGATCGACAAGGGCCTGATCTACTCCCCCGAGTACGGCCACGTCGCCTTCACCGTCCCCGGCATGGCTGACTACCTCGCCCGTCAAGACCCCACCATCAAACGGGGGCAGTGACCATCTCTCGCACGGGCTGCCCGACAACTACTGACAGAATCCTAACTATCGGCGTACAGAAACCGTTGCTGGACAACGGGTTTCAGGCGGCCGCGACATGACCAGGTGAGCCGCCCGTCGTGCTGGCTGCGGGTCCGCGGTGGGCCGATCTGATCTGGACCGACGAGCCGGGCTGTCGTAACGTCGTCGCCTTCGGCTGGTGCGTCTATCGCCGCTAGCGGTGAAGTGGAAGATCGACTCCATTCCGACGCTATGGCTGGCCGCCCGTCGACCATGGCACTGTCCCCGATTGTTCTCCCGGGCCCGCAGCCGTGCCCGAGGTGGCGCTCATCGTTGACGAGCGGGCCGGCATCTGGTCGTTGGCTGTCCGCCAGCGCTGCGCCATGGAGTCACCACCGTGTCCGTCACCCTCGTCGATGACCAGTTCGGACCCCGGCCAGCTCTGGTGTACTTCCCACGCGATGACCGCCGGCCCCGAGATATCTCGACGGCCGTGGATCAGGACCGCGGGAAGGCCACGGACCTGGTCCATCCGCTCCAGCAGCGGTGGGTCGCAGAACCCGTCGTGCGACCAGTAGTGCGTCGTCAGGCGCACGAAGGCGTGCCGGAACCGTGCGTCCTCCCATCGCGGGTCGCGATGGAAGCCGCCAGCGCCGATGGAGATGTGGGTGTCCTCCCACAGCGCCCATTCCTGAGAGGCTGCCTCGCGAATGCCCGGGTCGGGCGACTCCATCAGCTGTGAGTACGCGGCGACCAGCCGATCCCGGCCGCGACGGTAGCCGATCCCGGCATCCTCGGCGTGGCCGGCGAACCGGTCCCACGCCTCGGGAAACATGGCGCCCACTCCTTCGGTGACCCAGTCCACGTCGCGGCGACTCGACGTAGTGACCGCGAACAGGACGGCGCCGATCACCCGCTGCGGGTGCGCCTGCGCGTAGGCCAGCGCTAGGGTGGACCCCCACGAGACCCCGTTGACGATCCAGGCGTCGATGCCGAGGTGCGCTCTCAGCACCTCGATGTCCCGCACGAGGTGGGTCGTCGTGTTGGCGGACAGGGACGTCGTCGAATCGGAGGCGTGCGGTGTGGACCGGCCACACCCTCGCTGCTCAAAACCCACCACCCGCGTTCTGGCCAGGTCGAAACGGGTGCGGTAGCTGCTCGCGCGTAGGCCGCTGCCGGGCCCGCCGTGGAGGTAGAGGGCTGGGACGCCGTCGGCCGCTCCCCACTCCTCCCACCAGATGTGTTGACCGTCGCCGACGTCCAGCACCCCGTGATCACGGGGCGATGCCACACTCGTCATGAGGTCATCACAGCACGACCTAACGGTTCATCCTCGCCTCTTCAACGCCGGAGCAGCCAGGTGGCGCCATGGTTGGTGCAACCGGCGCCCTACCTAATGGTGTCGTCGATGGTGATGAACGCCAGCCCAGACTAGGTCGGTGACCTGCGATCCGTTGACATCGTTGCGGGCATGAAAGGCTGCGAGGTTGGGGGTGTTCTATGAGACCTCGATACCTTCCGCGGCCCGGGCCACCAAGGTCAGGTGCTGACAGACGATCCCCTCCAACTCCCGTCGCAGCCGACGGCGGGAGAGCTTCGCGCCGCGGCTGCACAGCGTTGGTGGTGTCTTGGCGCCACACGTGACAGCACCTGGGGGCACTGGTACCGGCGGATCGTCACATCAAGCGTCCTTTATCTGGCCTGCTCCTAGCGGAAGGATGGCTGCACCCGCGTGAACGGATCCGCAAGGGGGACGGGCTG
>JBDTVJ010000315.1:0-3040 GCA_040007275.1 Terracoccus sp. | reverse complement strand
GGCGTCAGCACCTCGTCGGCGAGCACCAGCCCACCGCGGGCGCCGCGGTCGCCGGGGGCCAGGCCGAACTCGACCTTGGTGTCGGCGATGAGGATGCCGCGCTCGGCCGCGACCTCGTTGCCGCGCGCCAGGATGGCGCGGGTGAGCTCGGCCACCTCGGCGGCCAGGTCGGCGCCGATCTCGGCCTCGACCTGGTCGGGCGTCATGGGCTGGTCGTGCTCGCCGAGAGGGGCCTTCGTCGACGGCGTGAAGATCGGCTCCGACAGGCGAGATCCGTCGGTCAGCCCCTCGGGCAGGGGGACACCGCTCACGGTGCCCTGCTCGCGGTACTCCTCCAGGCCTCCCCCGGTCAGGTAGGCCCGGGCCACCGCTTCGACCCTGAGCATCTCGAGACGGCGCACCAGAACGGCCCGTCCCGACACGGCATCCGGCACGTCGGTCGACACGACGTGGTTGGGCACGAGGTCGGCGAGCTGGTCGAACCACCACAGCGACAGGCGCGTGAGCACGACGCCTTTGTCGGGGATGGGGGTGTCGAGCACCCAGTCGTAGGCCGAGATGCGGTCGGAGGCGACGAGCAGGAGCCGGTCGTCGACCGGTCGACCCGTGGGCCCCAGGGGCGCGTACAGATCGCGCACCTTGCCCGAGTAGACGTGTTCGTAGCCCGGTAGCGGCGCGGCGGTCATGGCAGTCCTTCCACGATGATGTCTCCCCGCTCGGCGCGGCCGGCGATGTCATTGCGATGGTGCGAGCCCGGCAGGTCGATCAGCTCGACCGCCCGGTAGGCCGTGCGGCGCGCCTTCGCGAGCGTGCTGCCGACGGCGACCACGTCGAGCACGCGCCCGCCCGACGAGACGAGCGAGCCGTCGTCGTCGCGCCTCGTGCCGGCGTGCAGCACGACGACGTTCGGCACCTCGGCGGCCGCCTCGAGCCCGGTGACAGGGTCGCCCGTTCGGGGGGCGTCGGGATACCCCTTCGAGGCGACGACCACCACAACGGCCCGGTCCGCAGACCAGCGCAACGGCCCGAACGCCGCCAGGCCAGTGGTCGCGGTGGCCAGTAGCAGCTGGCCGAACGGCGACTCGAGCCGCGCGAGACAGGCCTGCCCGTCGGGGTCACCGAAACGCACGTTGAACTCGATGACCCGAGGGCCGCTTCGCGTCAGCGCGAGCCCGACGTAGAGCACTCCCACGAACGGGATGCCGCGTCGGCGCATCTCATCGACCGTCGGCTGGGCGATACGGGCCACCACCTCGTCGGCGAGGCCGGCGGGGGCCCACTCGAGAGGTGAGTAGGCGCCCATGCCACCGGTGTTGGGCCCGCGGTCGTGGTCACCGACCCGTTTGAAGTCCTGGGCCGGCGAGAGCGCCACGACGGTCTCGCCGTCGGAGAGGCAGAAGACCGACACCTCCGGCCCGTCGAGGAACTCCTCGACTACCAGTCGGCCGCCCGGCTTGGCCAGGCACCGGACGGCGTGTGCGAGCGCCTCCTCGCGGGAGTCGGTGACGACGACCCCCTTGCCGGCGGCGAGGCCGTCGTCCTTGACGACATGCGGGGCACCCAGCGCGTCAAGCGCCGACTCGACCTGCTCGAGGCTCGTGCAGACGTGGGCCAACGCCGTAGGTACGTCGGCGGAGGCCATGACCTCCTTGGCGAACGACTTGCTGCCCTCGAGCTGCGCCGCCGCTGCCGACGGGCCGAACACGGCGATCCCCGCCGCCCGGCAGGCGTCAGCGACGCCGGCCACGAGCGGCGCCTCGGGACCGACGACGACGAGGTCGACCTCGTGATGGCGGGCCAGGCTCACCACGGCGTCACCGTCGAGGATGTCGATCGGCACACAGAGCGCGGTGGCGTCGATGCCAGGGTTGCCAGGAGCCGCGACCACGGCGTCGACCACGGGGTCGGCCTCCAGGGCCTTGACGATCGCGTGCTCACGCGCACCGGAACCGAGGACGAGAACCATCACGGCGCCCACCCTATGGGCTGGCTGGGCGACACGGGTCGGGGCAAGGGGGGTCAGACACCCGGCTCGGCGTCGCTGGCCCCCGCCAGGCGGGCCAGGAGCCGGGCCCGCACCGTCGGCCACTCGTCGACCAGGATCGAGTGCACGGCGGAATCGCGCCACGACCCGTCGACGCGCCGGATGTCACGGCGGGTCACGCCCTCGAAGCTGGCCCCCAGCTTGAGGATCGCCGCCCGCGCCCGGGCGTTGACCACGTCGGTCTGGATCTTCACGCGCCCGAACCCACACGTCTCGAAGGCGTGGGCGAGCAGCAGGAGCTTCGTCTCCGGGTTGACCGCTGTGCCCCACCAGCGCGAGCCGTACATCGTCCAGCCGAGATGCACGTGCTGACGAACCACGTCGACGTCACCGAGCGAACTCGACCCGACGACGGTGCCGGCTGTCCCGAGCGCGGAGTCGGCGACCAGCCGCACCGTGTAGGCCGTGCGGCCGGAGCTTGCGGCGGCGATGGAGCTCGCCACGAAGGCTTCAGTGTCGGCCACCGACCGGTGTGGCTCCGACATCTGGTAGCCCTCCGCGTAGCAGCGCGGGTCGGCGTACACGGCAAGCAGCCCAGCGGCATCCGACGGCAACATCTGGTCGAGGCGAACGCTGCATCCGATGAGAGGCGCTCCAGTCGGCGGGACGCAGTCAGGAACAGGCATGAAGTGAGACTAGACTCGATGGTTCCCGCGCCACCCCTCGATCGTTTTGGATGTCAGTGAGCACTTCGAACGCCGTGACCCGTCCACCGGGCTCGGACACCCCCGCATCGGGTGGCCAGCCTGACGTCGTCGCAGAACAGATCGCCCTCGAGCAGGCGCACGTCGACCGGGTGCACCACGAGCTCGAGAAGGCCGGCCTGCGGGCCGACGTGGTGCAGGCCGAAGGTCTCGCGCGCGGTCGTATCGTCAAGTCGGGCGAGGTCGGCTACGAGGAGGCGGCCGGCCTCTTCGAGCGCGACGCCTTGATGTTCCACGCGGCCAAGCGGCGCAGCGCGCTCGACACGCAGTACGAAGGGCTCGTGTTCGGCCG
>JBDTVJ010000314.1:0-3050 GCA_040007275.1 Terracoccus sp. | reverse complement strand
CCCACACCCACACCCACACCCACACCCACACAGGATGCTGCACCCGTGCCGAGACCGGTCGCGGCACCACGTACCCCTGTGCGCGTGACCCGGCGCCGCCGCTCCTGGGTTCGTCCGCTCGGAGGGTTGCTCGTGCTTGCCCTGCTGGGGGCCGCCGGTTCCTGGTGGTGGGGCAACGGGCTGGGGGTCATGGTGCGCTGCGGGCTCGGCGAGAAGCCGGTGAGCAACTCCAAGGCGTCGTTCACGTTCGGGTGCGCCACCAGCGAGCCGACCATCGACGGCGACTTCGACGACTGGACCGGCGTCGGTGCCGGCATCTCCGTCGAGAAGCCGGTGGCAGGACCGGCTCCCACCAAGCCCTTCCGGGCCACGTGGCAGGGCCTGTGGAACTCCGATGCCCTCTTTGTGCACGTTCGCGTCACCGACGCGAGCCTGCGCGCTGTCGACGAGGCCCACCCCGACCAGTGGTGGCGTGGCGACGGGGTCTCGTTCGAGTTCGGCCCGGACAACCGCGGGCTCTCGTCGGCGGCCCGGCCTCGCACCGGGCAGGATGTGCACCTGATGATCGGTCTCACCGCCTCCGGCGCAGAGGCCGCCGCCAACCCCGCGGTGCAGGGCAACTTCCCTCCGGGCGGCCGCCGTACCGACGTCACTGCGGTCAGGGCCACCACCACCACCGGCTATGAGCTGGAGGCGAGGATTCCATGGAGCGCCCTCGGCCTCACCGAGGCACCGCAGCGGGGCACCGTGGTGGCAACCAACCTCAACGTGAGCGACGCGAGCCCCACCGGCGCGTGGCGTCTGCGCACGATGATCAGCAGCAACCCCAGCCGCACGGGCGCGAACCAGGGCTTTCCGGCCACGTGGCAGCGGCTCGTGCTCGGCGACGCGGCGAGCTGAACGGCATCCGCCGTGGGCACCCCTCACCTCTACGCGCTGCTGGTCGGCATCGACGCCTACCCGGCCCCCGTGCCCACCCTGCGGGGCTGCGTGGGCGACATCACCGCGGCGGACGCGATGCTGCGGGCACGGGTTGGCGAGAAGGGGGTGTCCGCACTGGTGTTGACCGACGCGCGGGCGACCCGTCGTGCGGTCACCGACGGCTTCCGCACGCACCTGGGTCAGGCCACGGCCGATGACGTCGCCGTCTTCTACTACAGCGGTCACGGCTCGCAACAGGTGTGCCCACCCGAGCTCTGGGGTGGTGAGCCCGACCACCGCAACGAGACGGTCGTCTGCGTGGACAGCCGGCTGCCGGGCGGCTGGGACCTCGCTGACAAGGAGCTCGCGTTGCTCGTAGCGGAGGTGGCGGCCTCCGGCTGCCACCTGCTCGTCGTGCTCGACTGCTGTCACTCCGGCACCGGCACGCGTGACCTCGACGAGACGGTGCGGCTGGCCCCCGAAGACGAACGGCCCCGCCCCGCCAGTACGTTCCTCGAGAGCACCGCCGACGGGGCTGTCGGGGCCACGCGCACGCTCTCGGCGGAGGGCGGAGCGACTGCTGGCCGGCACGTGCTGCTCGCAGCCTGCCGAGCCGACGAGCTGGCCAAGGAGATCACAGTGCTCGGGGCCCATCGCGGCGCACTCTCGGCCGCTCTCGAGGCGACCATGCGTGACGGGGACGGCTCGATCACCTACCGTGAGATGCTGCGCGCGGTTACGGCCGGCGTGCTGCGCCGAGCCGGGCAGCAGCACCCCCAGCTCGAAACCGCCGATGCCACCGAGCTCGACCGCCCCTTCCTCGGCGGCGCGATCCCGGCCACCCCACGTCAGCTGACGCTCAGCCGCCTGCCCGACGGTTGGAGCATCGACTACGGGGCAGTGCACGGCATGCCCGAGCCGATCGGTGACGACTCCACCGAGCTGGCTGTCTACCCGCTCACCGCGAAGACGTCGGGCACGCCGCTGGCGACCGCGACCGTGACCTCCGTGCTGCCCGACCGGTCGCTCGTCACCCTCTCCGCCCCGCTCGATGAAGGATCGATCTATCGGGCCGTCGTGACCGGAATCCCCCTGAGACCACTGCAGGTTGCCGTGCGCGGAGCTGACGCCGATACGGCTCTGCTCCGAGCGGCAGCGCGGGCCGTCGACCCCACCTTGCTCACGTTGGTGGCCGACGCGCCGGACGCCGATCTGACGGTCGAGGCCATCGATGAAGGGTTCGTCATCACCCGGCCCGGAGTCACTCGGCCACTCGTGCCCGTGGTCGCCGGAGACGGGCGCGCCCAACGCACGATGGCCGCTCTCGAGCATGTCGCGCGATGGCTGCGCCTCGCCGCCGTGCACAACCCCGTCACGCACCTGGCCGCCGGCGCCGTCGCGCTGAGCCTGACGAGCCCGTCGGGTCGCCTCGCCCACGACGGCGCGCTTTCGATCTCGTACGCCGACGGGGTGGCGCCACCCTTCAGCGTGACGTTGCAGAACACGACCGAGACCCCCCTCTGGGCCGCTCTCATCGACCTCACCGAGACCTACGGCATCTTCACGGATGCCGTGCCGTCCGGCTCGGTCGCTCTCGAGGCGGGCCAGTCGATGACGATCACGTTGACCGGTCAGGTGTCCGACGCCCTCTGGAACGCAGGCACTGTCACCATCACCGACCAGCTCAAGCTCGTCACCAGCACGATCGAGTTCGACCCCCGCTCCCTCGAGCAGGACGAGCTCGAGCTCACCCTGACGCCGCCGGCGGGAGGCCGGTTGACGACCCGGTCGATCGACCACCCAGCGGCCGGCGACCGGCGCCTGCCGTGGACAGCAGGCGCGGTCAATGGTGGCCGCCCCGGGCCGGTCACCCGCCGGCTTGGACCGCACCTCTCGCCGGCGACCGGCGCCGACTGGCGCACCGACGACGCCTTCGTGCACACCACCCGACCGCGGCCCTGAGAGTCTTCGCAGACGCCGATCACGGCCTCGGTATCCACGCGACCAACGCCAACGGTTGAGTGGTCACTGCACCCGTCTGGTCGGGTGGCCACGGATCCTCCCGGCGATGACATCGAGCAGGGCGTCCATCCGGCGTTGGCGGGCCGGTCTGGGGTCCTCCTGCATCC
>JBDTVJ010000313.1:0-3055 GCA_040007275.1 Terracoccus sp. | reverse complement strand
TACCTCTGGGCTGCCATCGTGGCTCTGGGCTCCGTCTCGTTCGTGATCTGGGACGGACTGGTGCCGCTCGTGGTGGTGCTCGCCGCGGCGGTCGTCGGTGCCGGCCTGACCGTGCTTCTACCGAGGTGGAGGGCGTCCGAACGCTTGTGATAGGATTCACAAGCACCTGAAAAGAGTCTGAGAACGGATGTCCCCAAAGCGCCAGTCCTCTTGACCCGCAGGCACATCCCAGCCCGAGCACAACGACGACCGACGCAGCCAGGCAGGTTTTCTTGAGTGACATCCCGGCCCCGAAGGCATCATCTGCTGACGCCTTCGCGCAGCTGTTGCGCGGTTCGTTGGTGCCGACCACCGTCGCATCCCTCGTCTGTGTCGTGGTCGCTCTCTTCTCGAGCGGGAAAGCCGCCTACTCGGCCGCCTTCGGTGCTGCGCTGGTCATCTTCTTCTTCAGCGCGACCCTGCTTGTCATGAAGCGCACCGCCGACCTGGCCCCCACGACCGTCATGATGGTCGTCATGGCCACCTACACCTTCAAGGTGGTGGTGCTCGGCGTCGCCATGTTCGCCCTGCGAGACGCGAGCTGGGTGTCAGGGTATGCCGTCGGCGTGACGATCACGGTGTGCGCCCTGGTCTGGCTCTTCTTCGAGATGCGTGCCTACAAGCGCCTGCGCATCTTCGTCTACGACGTCGACAGCGCCAATACCTCCACCAGCGCCGACACCTCCACCACTGCCAACACGGGCAGCAGCGGCACTACAAGCACCGATGCAGCAGCCCTCACGCCCGACCCCCCGAAGGAGCCGCGGCGTGATTCCTGAGACCGGAGAGCACCATGGCCGAGCCCACCGAACCCACCGAGCCCGTTCCACCCGACGAGCCGTCGGAGGCCGAACGGCTGCGCCGGTTCAACACCAGGGAGCAGGACTCCGCCTGGCGGGCGATCGCCTACCTGCTGAGCGGTCCGCTGGTCTACGGAGGGCTCGGAGCCCTCGCCGACCACTGGCTCGGAACGTCCTGGCTGGTCGGGGTAGGCATTGTCGGCGGCATGGCGTTGTCGCTGTACCTGATCTGGTTCCGGTACGGTACCGACTGAACTCGGTGGTCGACGGGGTGCCCTTTCGCCCCTGCGTCCCCGGGGCCGTCGGTTGCCTCGAACAGCCGCCGCTGACACTCCCCATCGACAGCACCGACTGCACCCCCCGTGACACCAGTACTGCCCAGCGCGTTCGAAGGAGTTACCTGTGAGCATCGTGGCCACTGCGGTCAGCGCAGTCAGCGCTGACTTCACCCCACCGGGGGTGGAAGAGTTCTGGCAGCCACTCTTTGGCACCGACGGGCCCTGGGCGATCACCCGCCCGATCCTGCTCAGCGTGCTCTCGGTCGCCCTGATCAGCTGGTGGCTGCTCGCTACCACGAAGAAGAAGGCCGTGGTGCCAAGCATGGGGCAGATGGGCACCGAGGCCGTCTACGGCCTGGTGCGCAACGGGGTGGCCAAAGACCTCATCGGCAGCAAGGAGTTCATGCGGTTCGTGCCGCTGCTCTTCACGATGTTCGTGCTGATCCTGGTGAACAACCTCTTCGGCGTCGTTCCACCGATGAGCTTCTCCACGAACGGCCGCATCGGGTTCCCGATCGCCCTCGCCCTCATCGTCTGGATCGTCTTCCACGTCGTCGGTATGCGCAAGCACGGCTTCTTCGGGTACTGGGCCTCGCTCGTGCCGAGCGGTCTGCCCAAGGCGATGGTGCCGTTCATCTTCGTCCTCGAGCTGATCACCGACCTGTTCACCCGGCCGGTCACCCTTGCCCTGCGACTCTTCGGCAACATGTTTGCCGGCCACATCCTGCTCGTCCTTTTCATCACGGGTGGCTGGTACATGCTGACCAACGGCGGCATCCTCGTGGTCGCCGGCGGGGTCACGTGGGTCTTCGCCCTCATCATGTTCCTCTTCGAGATTCTCGTGGAGTTCCTCCAGGCCTACGTCTTCACCCTCCTGGCGGCTCTCTACATCGCCGGCGCGGTTGCCGACGAACACTGACCCGCTAAGCCGCCCGCCACACCCGGCGCCCCAGACGTTCCACCAGCAGCACTCACGTACGACCCACCGCTCGAACCCCAGCCTCGCTGACAACCCGTCAGCGGGACCGACCAGAAGGAAATGGACACATCATGACTGGCAACATCGCCATCCTCGGTTACGGCCTGTCCGCCATCGGCCCCGGCATCGGTGTCGGCCTCATCTTCGCCGCCTACATCAACGGCGTCGCCCGTCAGCCCGAGGCCCGCGGCATGCTCCAGCCGATCGCCTTCCTCGGCATGGCCATCACCGAGGCGCTCGCCATCTTCGGTATCGCGCTCGCCTTCGTCTTCAAGGCCGGCTGACGCCCGTTCGGGCCATCGACCTCCATCCGCATCTCTTTCAGGAGACCCGCATGCATGCAGCGCTCGTGACCGCCGAGGGCGGCACCGGGGGCTTCTGGGCCACCGTGGCCCCGATCGTCCCGCACCCCCTCGAGTTCTTCTTCGGGCTGGGCACCTTCGCGATCCTCTACTGGGTCGTCAAAACCAAGGTCATGCCGCGGCTGGAGCAGATCTACGCCGACCGCACCGCTGCGATCGAGGGCGGCATGAACAAGGCCGAAGAGGCCCAGGCCCAGGCCACGGCTGCCCTCGAGCAGTACCAGGCCCAGCTCAGCGAGGCGCGAGGAGAGGCGTCCCGGATCCGCGAGGACGCCAAGGCCCAGGGCAGCGCGATCATCGCCGAGATGCGTGAGCAGGCCGCCGCCGAGGCCAGCCGTATCACCGAGACCGCCAAGAAACAGATTGACGCCGAGCGCCAGCAGGCGGTCGTGTCGCTCCGTGGTGACGTCGGGCGGATCTCGACCGAGCTGGCCAGCCGTATCGTCGGCGAGTCGCTCGAGGACGAGACCCGTCAGAAGGGCATCGTCGAGCGGTTCCTGGCCGAGCTCGAGGCGGGCGAGGTCGTGCGCGAAAAGGTGGGCACCGCCCCGACCTCGGGTGAGGGCGGCGACGCCTGATGCAGGGTTCCTCACGGGC
>JBDTVJ010000312.1:0-3065 GCA_040007275.1 Terracoccus sp. | reverse complement strand
GGTACCAGGGGCAGTCGGGGGCGCTCAACGAGTCGATCTCCGACGTGTTCGGTTCACTCGTGAAGCAGTACCACCTGAGCCAGTCGGCGGCCGACGCCGACTGGCTCATCGGTGCCGAGCTGCTCACCCCCGGCGTTTCGGGCCGAGCGCTTCGCGACATGCTGCACCCGGGCACGGCCTACGACGACCCGCGCCTGGGCAAGGACCCGCAGCCGGCCGACATGGCCGGCTACGTGAAGACCACCGACGACAACGGCGGCGTGCACATCAACTCCGGTATCCCGAACCGGGCCTTTGCGCTCGCGTCGGTGGCCATCGGCGGCAATGCGTGGGGCGACGCCGGGGCCGTCTGGTACGCCGTTCTGACCGGCGACGGCATCAAGGCCGACTGCAACTTCGCGACGTTTGCCGACCTCACCGTGGCGGCTGCGGTCGCGGCCCACGGCGAGGGTTCCGCCCAGCACACGGCCGTCCGCGCGGCATGGACGACCGTGGGGGTGCTCAGCGCCGACGGTTCCGGTGGTGCGCCGACGCCCGCCGACCCGAAGACCGAGACCCCGAGCGGTGAGGCCCACGGCGAGGTGCCGGGCGCTGATACCCAGGTGCTGCTGCGTCGTACCGGCGGGTTCGCCGGCCGGGTCCGCGAGCGCCATCTGGCGATCGGCGACCTGCCTGAACCGCTGGCTCGCGACTGGCAGAACCTGCTCGTCGCCCCAACCCTGCAGCGCATCGCCGCCACGACCGACCGGGCTCTGCCCGATGCCTACTGTTACTCGGTGTTCTGTGAGCCCGTCGACCTCGACGTCAAGGTGGCCGAGCCGCACCTACCCGAGTCGATCCACCAGCTGTTCGAGCGCACCCTCGACCTCGGGTGAGGCGGATTGCCACGACCACGACCCACGACCACAGCGGGGGCCGTTGGCCGGCAGCACGAGCGGTTCGGTTCTCGGCCAAGAGGTACGGCCCGGCCGCTTCCGGGAGGTCGGGAGCCCACGAGGGACAGGCACCCACCCGCCTCACACTGGCCTTCGTTGCTGCACCGCTGCTGGTCGGGAGCGGTGACCTGAGCCGTGATCGAACCTCGGTGCGCCGCGGCGGGTGGGTCGAGCACCTCGATGACATGGCTGGCCAACGACTCCCGTCGACGCGCCAGCCGTCGCCACCTCGAGTTGTTCTCGTTGACGATGATCCTTCGCTCGTACGCGTCGGGCAGCTCGACGGTCTCGATCCGGTCCCAGTGCCGGTAGACCTTGGCGAGCGCGTTCTGCAGGATCCTCAGCCGCGTCGCGGTCACGCTGAGGGGGTGGTCGAGGCGGGCCGGGGCCGGTTGACGCGCCTCGACGTGGGCCGTGAAGTCGGCTCGGCAATCGGCTCCGTTCATCGGTGTCGATCCCCTATCGTCTGGTCCTGCATAGGCCGGTACCACTGCCAACCCCCGCCGGGCCGAGGAGGTTGTCACCGGAGTCATGCGAACCTGCCGTCTCACGGCGTCGCCAGCACGCCGGTCTGACGGGCGGCCTCCGCTGCAGCGAACGCGGCGAACGGGTCACCATGGCCTGGCCGTCGAAGCCGGTGCTCGCTCGATCGGCGCAATCGCGATAAGGCGTCGCAGGCCCGTTGGAGGGCCGGGGCGTGACTCCCCCCTCGATAGAAGGGGTCTACGGGCCGGAAACTGGCCGTCTCAGGCCCCTGAGGGCACAGTTTGGCCTTTGCCACCCGGTAAGATGAAGAGGTTGCGGCTCGGCGTCACGTCGGGCCGCCCGCATGAGGTCATCACCGAGGAGAGACGTGTCTGACGCCGACGAGCCGACCAACACCAGCACCGACAGCAGCATCCCCAGTTCGTCCGACTCGCCAGCGCCACCCGTCGCACCCCCTCCCGCGCCTCCCGTCGAGGTTCCTGTGGACGCCCGTCCCAACGGCGTCGACTACGACGCGAGCGCCATCACGGTGCTGGAGGGTCTCGAGGCCGTGCGCAAGCGTCCCGGCATGTACATCGGTACCACCGGCCCGCGTGGCCTGCACCACCTCGTGTACGAGATCGTCGACAACGCGGTCGACGAGTCGCTGGCCGGTTACGCCGACACCATCGACGTCACCCTGCTCGCCGACGGCGGGGTGCGGGTCAAAGACAACGGCCGCGGCATCCCCACCGACATCCACCCGGTCGAGCAGATCAGCGCGGTCGAGCTGGTGCTCACCCAGCTGCACGCCGGTGGCAAGTTCGGTGGTGGCGGCTACAAGGTGTCGGGCGGGCTGCACGGCGTCGGCAGCTCGGTGGTCAACGCCCTGTCGAGCCGGCTCAAGGTGGGCGTGCGCCAGAAGGGTCACGTCTTCCGGATGAGCTTCACCCACGGGGTGGCCGACAGCCCGCTCGAGCAGCAGGAGGCGACCGACGAGACCGGCACCACCATTACCTTCTGGCCGAACGCCGACATCTTCGAGACCGTCCACTACGACTTCGAGACGATCCGGGCCCGGATGCAGCAGATGGCCTTCCTCAACAAGGGCCTGACGATCAACCTGGTCGACGAGCGGGTCGAGCAGGTCAAGACCGACAGTGACGAGGTCGACCTCGACGATCTCGAGGACGAGCTCGAAGAGGTCGAGGCCGAAGACGACGAGGGCGAGCAGTCCGGTTCAGAGCAGGTGAAGACGGTCACCGCCAAGAAGGTCAGCTACTGCTACCAGAACGGCCTGGTCGACTACGTCAACCACATCAACGGCAGCAAGCGCAGCGAGCCGGTGCACCCCGAGGTGATCTCGATCGAGGTGGAGGACAAGGCCCGCGCCATGAGCCTCGAGCTGGCGATGCAGTGGACCAGCGCCTACAGCGAGTCGGTGCACACCTACGCCAACACGATCAACACCCACGAGGGCGGCACCCACGAGGAGGGCTTCCGCGCGGCGATGACCAAGCTGATCAACGACTTCGCGCGGCGGCAGAACCTGCTCAAGGAGAAGGACGAGAACCTCACCGGCGATGACGTGCGCGAGGGGCTCACGGCTGTCATCTCGGTCAAGCTCGGCGAGCCGCAGTTCGAGGGCCAGACCAAGACCAAGCT
>JBDTVJ010000311.1:0-3075 GCA_040007275.1 Terracoccus sp. | reverse complement strand
TCCTGCGCGTCGAGGAAACGCCCGCTGAAGATGATGTCCTTGGCCTTGGCCGGGCCGACCAGGCGGGCCAGCCGCTGGGTGCCCCCCGCGCCGGGGATGATGCCGAGCAGGATCTCGGGCTGACCCAGCTTGGCGTCGTCGGCGACGACCCGGAAGTCGCAGGCCAGCGCCAGCTCGCAACCCCCGCCGAGCGCGTAGCCCGTGATCGCGGCGATGACCGGCTTGGGGATGCGTGAGACCGCGGTGAGCGACTCCTGCAGGGCGCCGGACCGATCGACCATGTCGGTGTAGCTCATGGTCTCCATCTGCTTGATGTCGGCCCCGGCCGCGAAGACGCGTTCGCCTCCGTAGACGACGACCGCCTTCACGTCGGCCCGCGTGGCGGCCTCCTCGGCGGCCTCCCGGATCTCGTCCTGCACCTGCACGTTGAGGGCGTTCATCTTCGGCCGGTCGAGCCGGATGGTGCCGACGCCGTCTTCGACCTCCAGCCGGACGAACTCGCCCATCACTGCTCGCCCGCGGGAACGTCCTCGATCGGGGCCCAGGACTGGTAGAAGAAGCCGACCCCCTGGAGGATGTGGTTGATCGACAGGGGCACGAGCACGTTCAGGTCAGAGCCCGGCAGGATGACGTGCTCCACCGAGACCACGAGGCTCTCCTGCACCAGGGTCAGTTTGACGAGGTTGAGCTGCAGCGTCAGGTCGTTGCAGCGGGCGATGCGGTCGTTCCGATCCGGCGACACCGGCTCCTGCAGCTGCCACTGCCCGAAGAACCGCACGAGCGCGAGCGGCACCTCCATCTCGGGCTGCGCCTCGGCGACCCGTGCGAAGAGGGTGGTCGTGGTGCCCTCGTCGTCGACGATCTTGTACTCCAGGTCTCCGTCGGCGTCGACCTGGGCGTCGATGCCGATACCCGTGAGCACGGCCAGCACGGCGTCGCGTGCGGGGTTCTGGCTCTGCGCGGCACCGTTCGGTGTGCCGGCCGGGTCGTACGGCGTGAAGTTCGGAAGGGCTGTCGGATCGGTCATGGCCCCAACCGTAACGACCACCCCCCCGTCACGTCACTTCGCCTCACATCACCTTGCCCAGCGTCCGGATCGCCCCGACTCGTCAACCAAGCCGTCGCCGCAGTACCGCTCCCGCGTTCTCGACCCCGCGGGTCGGGGTCCACGAGCGGGGCCGACTCCCCCTACGCTCGGAGTCATGTCTCGGCCGCGACTGCACCCCGACCTGCCTCCTGAGTTCGGAGTTCGCCTGACGACCGATGGGGCGCAGTTCTGCGTGTACGCGGGTCACGCCGGTTCGGTGGAGGTGTGTCTCTTCGACCGCCTGCCCGACGGGACGGAGAGCGAGCGACGGGTGCCCCTCACCCAGCGCGCTCACGGCGCGTGGTTCGACACGATTCCCGGTGTCGGCGTCGGGCAGCGCTACGGCCTACGCGTCGGCGGCGACTGGAGCCCGGACGAATCGTTGCTGCACAACAGCGCCAAGCTGCTCCTCGACCCCTACGCCCGGGCCATCGAGGGCGACGTGGAGCTCGACCCGGTTCTCTACGGGCACCACGTACTGCCTGATCTGCGCGGCGACCGAAGCGTGCGCGACGAACGTGACTCGGCCCCCCACATGCCTCGCTGTGTCATCGTCGAAGACGAGTTCGACTGGGGGGCAGACAAGCCCCCGCGTCACTCGCTCACCGAGACGCTGATCTACGAGGTGCACGTCAAGAACGCGACGATGCGGCACCCCGGTGTTCCGGAGCATCTGCGCGGCACGTACGCCGGGCTGGCCCATCCGGCCTTCGTCGAGCACCTACTCGGGCTCGGGGTCACTGCGGTCGAGCTGCTGCCGGTGCACGCGTTCACCCACGAACCTGAGCTGGTGGTGCGGGGCCTGACCAACCACTGGGGCTACAACACTCTCGGGTTCTTCGCGCCTCACGCCGACTTCGCGTCGGTCACCGACCCCCAGGGCGTGCTCGATGAGTTCAAGACGATGGTGCGTGACCTCCACAGGGCCGGTGTCGAGGTGCTTCTCGACGTGGTCTACAACCACACGGCCGAGCAGCACCGCGAAGGCATGACCCTGTCGTGGCGTGGGCTCGACCAGCGCGCCTACTACCGTCTCGACGGGCGGGGCGCCGACATCGACGTCACCGGATGCGGCAACACCCTCGACCTCACCCACCCCGTCGTGGCCCGGCTCGTACTCGACTCGTTGCGGTACTGGGTGCAGGAGTGCCACATCGACGGCTTCCGCTTCGACCTGGCAGTGGCATTGGCCCGAGGTAGGGACGACGGCTACGACCGTGACCATTCCTTCCACGTCGCGCTGCGCACCGACCCCGTGCTGTCGCGGGTCAAGCTGGTGGCCGAGCCCTGGGACCTCGGCCTGAACGGCTGGCGCACCGGTCAGTTCCCGCCGCCCTTCTCGGAGTGGAACGACCGTTTCCGAGACACGGCCCGCACGTTCTGGCTCAGCGACCTGGCCGCCGCAACGTCGGGGTCGACCGGGCACGGGGTGCGCGAGCTGGCGACCCGGGTGGCTGGCTCGGCCGACGTGTTCGACCGTAGCGACCGCGGCACCATCGCCTCGGTCAACTTCGTGACCGCCCACGACGGGTTCACCCTCGCCGACCTCACGACCTACGACGTCAAGCACAACGACGCGAACGGCGAGGGCGGCCATGACGGAACGAGCGACAACCGTTCGTGGAACCACGGAGTCGAGGGCCGGGTGGCGGATGCCGGTGTGTGGACGGCGCGACGCCGATCGATGCGCAACCTCCTGGGCACCCTGCTGGTCTCCGCGGGAGTGCCGATGCTGGCGGGCGGTGACGAGTTCGGTCGCAGCCAGGGAGGCAACAACAACCCCTACAGCCAGGACAACGAGGTCAGCTGGAATGACTGGAATCTCGAGGCGTGGCAGCTCGACCTGCTCGCCACCACGGCGCACCTCACCGCCCTGCGTCGTGCGTACCCCGTGCTGCACCAGCGTTCGTTCTTCACCGGGCGGCAGGTTCAAACCAACGGATCAACCGACCTTGCGTGGTTCGGTGGCGACGGGGCCCCGATGGGGT
>JBDTVJ010000310.1:0-3093 GCA_040007275.1 Terracoccus sp. | reverse complement strand
CATGCTGCGCACGTCGGCGGCCTTGGCCTCCCACTCGGGCGACTTGGTGGCGGCCGTCAGGAGCGAGTCGAGGTAGGTGTCGACCTTCTCGTCGAGGCCAGGCAGCGCCGCCTCGGGCACCGCCGGGGCCATCCTGGGGGCAGCCGTCTCGGCGATGGCCGTGGTGGCCGGGGGTGGGGTGAGGGCGAAGGCCTCGCCGGGTGGTGGCTCGAGGGGGGCCATCGCGGTGGCGGCGGCTGGCGCGGCAGCAGGCTGGTCAGTCATCGTCGAACGGGTCCTTCCCCTTGTGCCACCCCGGCGTCTCGAGCGCACGGGCGCGGCAATGTACGAGCCCGCCGAGCGACATACAGCCGTCTGGTCGTGCGAGGCAGGCTGCGTGTGCTGGGCGGGGTACGCACACTCTACGTGTCACGCCCCTGCGACGACACGGCAATACGGACGGTTCCGGATGCTGTCTGAACGGGCTGTCAGTTCGTCCGGGAGCGACCACGGCTCGGAGTCAGGGGATTGTCCGGGCCGCGGTCGCCGCGCGTGGGAAGCCCCACACCTTCAAGAACGGGTTACCGCGTGGAGGAGTTCCGCCAGCTCAGCCGAACTGCCAGCTGCGCTTGCTGAGGCCGAACCAGAAGCCGTCGATGACGCTCCGGTTGGCCAGGCCTGAGGACGCATAGGCCGCGCCGAGGGCAACGAACAGGGGCGCAAAGTGCTCGGTGCGCGGATGCGCCTCCCGGGCGGCCGGGGCCTTGTCGAGAAAGTCGAGCAGGCTGTCGACGTCCTGCGCCGCCATCGCCTCCTGGGCCCACTGGTCGAACTCCGCGCTCGCGGCCGGCGGCGCGATATCGGCGCCGCCGCCGGGGTTGAACCAACGCAGGTTGTGCGTGGTGAACCCGGAGCCGACGATCATCGTGCCCTGTTCGCGCAGTGGGGCGAGCCGGCGCCCGACCTCGAAGAGACCGCGCGGGTCGAGCGTCGGCATCGACATCTGCAGCACGGGCACGTCGGCGTCGGGAAACATCTCCTTGAGGGGTATGTACGCGCCGTGGTCGAGGCCGCGCGCCTCGTCACGGTGCACGTCGCCCGATACCCCCGATGGCGTAGAGCCGCTGGTTGTCAGCATCCTGGTCACATCGTCGGCGAGAGCCGGGGCACTCGGGGCGTCGTAGGTCACCTCGTAGTAGTGCTGCGGAAAGCCCCAGAAGTCGTAGGTGAGCGGTGCGCCGGTGGTGCTGCCGAGGGTGGTGGGGGCGTCCTCCCAGTGCGCGGAGACGATGAGGATGTCCTTGGGCTTCTCGAGCGTACCGGACCAGGCAGCGAGCTCGGCGGTCCAGCGTGCGTCGTCGGCGAGTGGCGGGGCGCCATGGCTGAGGTAGAGAACGGGTGCCGACATCGTCTGCTCCTGATAGTAAGTTGAACGCTAAACTACCATCTCGAGTGGCCACTTCCGTACGAACCCGACCAGTCGAGTGGCCACTTCCGTACGAACCCGACCAGTCGAGTGGCCACTTTCGTACGGGTGAGGGTGTACGAAAGTGGCCACTCGACTGGAGGGGGTGGGTGTACGAACGTGGCCACTCGACTGGAGGGGGTGGGCGGCATCCAGCGCCCGTGCGCGCTCTTGGCGCACCGCGCGAAGGGAAGCCCGCTGGTTCGGCAGGTTCAAGATGTGCTGTTACCGTCGCCCCTGCGTCCACGTCGAGGCAGCGACGAATCCGCTGCACGTGAGGCCGAGAAAGCGAAGGTCAGTCATGGCAGCAGGAAAGGGCCGCAAACTCGTCATCGTCGAGTCGCCCGGCAAGGTCAAGTCGATCGCCAGCTACCTGGGTGGTGACTACGAGGTCGAGGCGTCGATCGGGCACATCCGCGACCTGCCCAACCCGTCGGAGCTGCCGGCCGACATGAAGAAGGGCCCGTACGGCAAGTTCGCGGTCGACGTCGACAACGGCTTCGACCCTTACTACGTGGTCGACAATGACAAGAAGAAGAAGGTCGCCGAGCTGCGTCGCAAGCTCAAGGACGCCAGCGAGCTCTACCTCGCCACTGACGAGGACCGCGAGGGCGAGGCCATCGCCTGGCACCTGCTCGAGGCCCTCAAGCCCCGGGTGCCGGTCAAGCGCATGGTTTTCCACGAGATCACCAAGGAGGCGATCCAGCGGGCGATCAATGACACCCGCGAGATCGACACCGCGATGGTCGACGCCCAGGAGACCCGCCGCATCCTCGACCGGCTCTACGGCTACGAGGTGAGCCCGGTGCTGTGGCGCAAGGTGCGTCAGGGCCTCTCGGCCGGGCGCGTGCAGTCGGTCACCACCCGCATGGTCGTCGAGCGCGAACGCGAGCGGATGGCCTTCGTGCGCTCGAGCTACTGGGACGTCGAGGGTGAGTTCACGCCCAGCGACGCCGCGCAGCGGTTCACGGCGCGGCTCTCGCAGGTCGACGGACAGCGGGTGGCCACGGGTCGTGACTTCGCCGACTCGGGTGAGCTGACCTCGAAGAACGTCGCGCACCTCGACGCGGCGCTGGCGAACCGCATCGCGGTGGCCTGCCGCACCCTCACCGCTCGGGTGACCGACGTGCAGGAGAAGCCCTACACCCGTCGCCCGTCGGCGCCGTTCACCACCTCGACCCTCCAGCAGGAGGCCTCGCGCAAGCTGCGGCTCAGCAGCAAGAACGCCATGCGCGTGGCACAACGCCTTTACGAGGGCGGCTACATCACCTATATGCGTACCGACTCGACCACGCTGTCGGATGCCGCTCTGACGGCGGCTCGCAGCCAGGCCCGCGACCTCTACGGGGCCGAGTACGTTCCCGACAGCCCCCGGCGTTACGAGAAGAAGGTCAAGAACGCGCAGGAGGCCCACGAGGCCGTGCGCCCGGCGGGCGACCGGTTCCGTTCTCCTGCTCAGGTGGCCGGCGAGCTGCGCGGTGAGGACTTCGCACTCTACGAGCTGATCTGGAAGCGCACGGTCGCCTCGCAGATGGCCGACGCCCGGGGTTCGACGGCCACCGTCAAGCTCTCGGTCGACACGGCTGTCGAGGGCGCCCGGAGCGTCGAGTTCAGCGCCAGCGGCACGATCATCACCTTCCGCGGCTTTC
>JBDTVJ010000309.1:0-3110 GCA_040007275.1 Terracoccus sp. | reverse complement strand
CGGCTTCGCCTCTCGGCATCCGATGCCCTGACGTGGTGAAGTGTTCCTGTGATCGTTGACAAGGCCATCTACCGCGGCGGCCACCGGCACGGGTGCGGCGACCTCAGCGACGAGCTCGACGCGTTGCGGGCCGGCAGGGAGACGGACGCTTTCATCTGGATCGGCCTGAAGGACCCCACCGACGAAGAGTTCGAGCTGGTCAACTCCGAGCTGCACCTACACCCGCTGGCGGTCGAGGACGCGGTCAAGGGCAACCAGCGAGCGAAGATCGAGCAGTACGAGAAGTCGGTGTTCGTCGTGCTGAAGACGCTGCGCTACATCGACGCCACGAGCGACATCGAGACCGGCGAGCTGATGCTCTTCATCGGCGACCGGTTCGTGGTCACCGTGCGCCACGGCGAGGCCAACCCGCTTCAGGGCGTGCGCCACCGGCTCGAGGCCGAGGAGAGCCACCTGTCGTACGGACCGATGGCGGTGCTGCACTCGGTCATGGACTCCGTCGTCGACAACTACCTGGTCGTCGACCGAGAGATCCGGCGCGACCTCGAGCACATCGAGGAGCAGGTGTTCGGCAGCTCGGCGGGGGGCGACGCGAACGTCATCTACCGCCTCAAGCGCGAGGTGCTCGAGTTCAGACGCGCCAGCGTTCCGTTGGCTGACGCCCTGACCACCTACATGGAGCGGGGAGCCGGACGACTCCTGACCAAGGACGTCCTCGTCTTCTTCCGCGACGTCGACGACCATCTGAGTCAGGTCAACGACCACATCGATGCCTACGACCACCTGCTCACCGACGTGCTCTCGGCCCACCTCGCGGGTGTCTCGGTCAAGCAGAACGAGGACATGCGCAAGATCTCGGCCTGGGTGGCCATCGCGGCCGTGCCCACCATGATCGCCGGGATCTACGGGATGAACTTCGACAACATGCCAGAGCTGCAGGCGAGCATTCACATCGGCACGGGCGAGTTCGGGTACGGCTATTTCGTGGTCCTGCTCGTGATGGCCAGTGTCTGCACGACCCTCTACCGCGCCTTCAAACGGTCAGGCTGGCTCTAGCCACATCGAACCGGATTCAGCGCGACCTCACGTCGCGGTGATCCAGCTGGCGGCCAGGGCGATCGCGAGCACCAGGCCGAGGGCCACGCGGTACCAGACGAAGGGCAGCAAGGTGTTGTTCGCCACGAACCGGAGCAGCCAGGCGATCGAGGCGTAGGCCACGGCGAAGGCGACCACGATGCCCACCACGATGGGTCCGATCCCGAGCTCGGCGAGACCGGTTCGCTCCTTGGCCGCCTCGAACAGGCCCGCTGCCGTCAGGGCCGGGATGGCCAGGAAGAAGCTGAGGCGGGTCGCCGTGACGCGGTCGATACCGCGGGCGATACCCATCGAGATCGTCGCTCCCGAGCGGGAGACGCCGGGGATGAGGGAGAAGCACTGGACGAGACCGATGACCAGACCGTCCATCGGTTTCACGTCGTGCTCACCGCGCACGGTGCCGCTGGCGGCGTGGCGGGCGTAGAGGCGCTCCGACACGACCATGACGGCGCTCCACAGCACGAGGGCGGCGGCCACGACCCACAGGCTGCGCAGACCTCCGGAGATGAGGTCGCGCAGACCGAACCCCACGAGCCCCACCGGTATCGAACCGATCACCACGGCCCACGCCAACCCGTAGTCAGGATCGGCGCGGTGGTCAGCGTGGGCCAGACCCCGGAACCAGGCGGTCGCGAACCGCACGATGTCCTTCCAGAAGAAGAGCAGGGTGGCGGCGATCGCACCGAGCTGGATGACGGCGGTGTAGGCGGTCACCGCCGGGTCGTTGACCTCCAGCCCGATCAGCTTCTCAGTGATCGTCAGGTGCCCGGTCGATGAGACCGGGAGGTACTCGGTCAGGCCCTCGACGATGCCGAGGACGACCGAGTCGAGGTAGCTGAGGTCAGCCATGGGTCAACGAACCAATCGGGTGGGAGACAGGTCGGGTGGGACAAACGCAGAGGCCACCCCTGCACAGGGAGGGCCTCGGCGCGCCGTCGCGACCCTATCCCGAACGGGGGCTCGGGACTCGCACTTCCGCCAGGACTCCCAACGTCTGCACGGCCTGCTCGCGAGTCATGCCGCCGCCGACGGAGACGGCGAGGGTGGTCACCCCGGCATCCTCGTAGCGCTGCATCCGCTTGGCGATGCGCCGCGGCGAGCCGAGCAGCGACGTCTCGTCGATGAACTCCAACGGCACCGCGGCCGCGGCATCGCGAACCCGCCCCGCGAGATAGAGCTCCTGGATCTGGTCGGCCTCGTCGGCGAAGCCCATCCGTCTCGCCAGCTGGTTGTAGAAGTTCGACTCCTTCGAACCCATCCCCCCGATGTAGAGGGCGCAGTAGTCCCGAACCTGGTCGGCGGCCGCTGCGACGTCATCGACCAGCACCGCGGGTGTCGATGCCACCACGTCGAAGCCCGCCATGGGGTGGGCCGGGTCGGCCCGGCCACCGGCGAGGCGGCCGGCCTCGATCGTGGCGAGCAGCTCGGGAGCGTGCTCGGGGCTGAAGAAGATGGCGAGCCAGCCGTCAGCGATCTCACCGGTGAGCTCGAGGTTCTTCGGCCCCACCGCCGCGAGGTAGACGGGGATGTCGGAGCGAATGGGACGCGACGCGAGCTTGAGGGCCTTGCCGACGCCTCCGGGCAGCGGCAGCGTGAAGTGCCGGCCCGCATAGCTCACCGTGTCGCGGCGCACCGCGGCGCGGACGATCTCGACATACTCCCGGGTGCGTCCGAGGGGCCTGGCGAACGGCACCCCGTGCCAGCCTTCGCTCACCTGCGGGCCCGAGACGCCGAGGCCGAGCCGGAACCGGCCCCCTGACATGGTGTCGATCGTGGTGGCGGTCATGGCGGTCATCGCCGGAGTGCGCGCCGGGATCTGCATGACCGCCGAACCCAGACCGATGCGCTCGGTACGCGCCCCGATCCACGCCAGCATCGACGGGCTGTCGGAGCCGTAGGCCTCGGCGACCCAGACGCTGTCATAGCCGAGCCGGTCGGCCGCCACCGCGATCGCCACCATGTCCTCGCCCGTGGTGCCCCGGCCCCAGTACCCGACGTTGACTGCAAGTCTCATG
>JBDTVJ010000308.1:0-3132 GCA_040007275.1 Terracoccus sp. | reverse complement strand
CAGGGCGGCGGCTCGCGCAAGTACCTGCTCAGCTCGCTCGACCAGTCGCTGCAGCGAATGGGGGTCGACTACGTCGACATCTTCTACAGCCACCGGTTCGATGAGACCACACCCCTGGAGGAGACCATGGGCGCGCTGGACTCCGCGGTGCGGCAGGGAAAGGCCCTCTACGTCGGCATCTCCTCCTACTCCGGCGCGCGCACCCAAGAGGCCATCGGCATCCTGCGCCAGCTGGGCACCCCGTTGCTCATCCACCAGCCCAGCTACTCCATGATGAACCGCTGGGTCGAGGAGGACCTGCTCGATGTGCTCGGTGTGGAGGGGGTCGGCTGCATCGCCTTCTCGCCGTTGGCGCAGGGCATGCTCACCGACAAGTACCTCAAGGGAGTGCCGGCGGGGTCGCGCGCCGCCCAGGGGAAGTCGTTGTCGCCGAAGCTGCTCAACGAACAGACGATGAAGCACGTTCGGGCCCTGAACCGGATCGCCAAGGCTCGCGGGCAGTCGCTCGCCCAGCTGGCCCTGGCCTGGGTGCTGCGAGACGAGCGGGTCACGTCGGTGCTGGTCGGCGCCTCCTCGGTCGGGCAGCTCGAAGACAGCCTGGGCGCCCTGAACCACCTTGACTTCACTGATGTCGAGCTCGAGAAGATCGACCGGCACGCGGTAGAGGGCGGCATCAACCTCTGGAAGAGCTCGAGCCGCCACTGACGGACGCTGCGACACCAGCCGCGCGACGCACCAGAAGGTATGAGCGTCAGAGGGGAGCGTCGGTGCCTGGCGCGCGGTGGTGGTGGATCGGGCCCTCGACCTCCGCGAGGCGTTCACCGGCTCCGCCCCAGCGCAGGGCGATGATCTCGGCCGCGATGGAGACTGCGGTCTCCTCGGGCGTGCGGGCCCCGAGGTCGAGCCCGATCGGTGAGCTCATCCGGCTCAGCTCGGCATCGGTCAGGCCGGCCTCCACCAGACGGGCGACCCGGTCATCGTGCGTGCGCCGAGAGCCCATCGCCCCGATATAGGCCACCTCCGGCAGCCGCAGCGCGACCTCGAGCAGCGGCACATCGAACTTCGGGTCATGGGTCAGCACGGCGATCACCGTACGCGCGTCGATGCGACCCTCGTCGACCTCATGCTGGAGGTAGTCGTTCGGCCACTTCACGACCACCTCGTCGGCCCCGGGGAAACGGGTCGTCGTCGCGAACACTGGACGTGCGTCACAGACGGTCACGTGGTACCCGAGGAAGCTGCCGACCTTGGCCACGGCGGCTGCGAAGTCGATGGCGCCGAACACGAGCATCCGCGGCTTCGGGGCGTGGGCGGCGACGAAGACCCGCAGGCCCTCGCCGCGGCGCTCACCGTCGGGCCCGTAGGTGAGGATCGCCGACCGGCCGGCCGCAAGCAGCCCTCTGGCGTCGTCACGCACAGCATCGTCCGCCCGCAGCGTGCCTAGCGAACCGCTTCCGAGCGGCGTGACCCACCGTCCGGTCGACACCTCAGCCCGCTCGGTGCCGTCGCTCCCAGCGCCGTCGCTCCCGGCGCCCTCGCTCCCGGCCCGGCTCCCGGACGGTTCCTCGTCCTCCTCCTCCGCGTGCACGACCAACCGCCGTCCCAGCCACGTCGGGTTGGGGTGCTCGATCACCGTGACGACGGCCACGGGCCGCCCCGCCTCGATGTCAGCCGCCACCGCTCCCAGCTCGGGAAAGGTCTGCTGCGAGATCTTCTCGACGAACACGTCGAGGATGCCGCCGCAGGTCAGCCCCACGGCGTACGCGTCGTCGTCACTGACGCCGTAACGCTGCAGCACCGGACTGCCGGAGGCGACGACCTCCTGGCTGAGCTCGTAGACCGCGCCCTCGACACAACCCCCCGACACCGACCCGACGGCGCTTCCGTCGGGCCCGACGAGCATCGACGCGCCGGGCTGGCGGGGCGCCGAGCGCCAGGTGCCGACCACGGTGCCGACACCGACCGTCTCGCCCGCCGACCACCACTGCATCAGCTCGGTCATCACTTCACGCACGGGCCACCACCTCGATCAGTTCCTCGAACGCCGCGAGCGAATGCCCCGCGACGAAGTCGTCGATGTACGGCAGGGCCGCCACGATGCCCTGCTGCACCGGCTGGTAGCCCACCTTGCCGCGGTGCGGGTTGGCCCACACCACGCGGCGGCTGAGCGCGGCGAGTCGGCGCATCTGCTCGCCGAGCTGCTCCGGGCCCTCACGCTCCCAACCGTCAGAGAAGACAACGACGACGGCGCCCCTCGCCATTCCGCGGCGGCCCCACAGGTCGAGAAACGCGGCGATGGCCTCGCCCAGCCGGGTGCCGCCCGACCAGTCGGGCACCACCTGACCGGCAGCGACGAGGGCGCGGTCGGCGTCGCGCTCGCGCAGGGCGCGCGTGACGTGGGTCAGCCGGGTGCCCATGGTGAACACCTCCGTGCTCGAGGCGGATGCCGTTGACTGCACGAACGTGTGCGCGAGCCGTAGGAGGCTGTCGGAGTACGGGCTCATCGAGCCGGACACGTCGATGAGCAGCACGACCCGGCGCGGCCGAGTGGCCCTACGGCGATGACGGATGCGGCCCGGTTCGCCCATCCGCCGCAGCTGGTCGCGCAGGGTCGCCGGCCCGTCGATGCGCCCCGATCGTGCTGCGTGGTGGCGCCGGGCGCGACGGACTGGCGGTCGGGGGCGCAACCGTGCGAACAGCTGGGCCAGCTCGCGGCGCTCGGCGCTGCTCAGCGAGCCGACGTCGCGGTGGCGCAGCACCTCCTGGCTGCTCGACGCCGCCCTGACGATCTCGTCCTCCGACGGGCCGCCGTCACCGGCGTCGTCGCCGAGCGGGGCCTGACGCGTCACCGAGAGCGGGTCGGAGGGCCGGCCCCCGCCGGACAGAGGTTCGCCGGAGAACCAGGCCGTGAACACTGAGTCGTAGCGCTCGATGTCGGCGGGCGAGGAGGTCAGGGTGGCGCGGCCCGACCAGTAGACGTTGAGGCGCTTCTCGGCGCCGGTGGTGACGACGGCCTCGAGAAAGACCCGTTCACGGTCGGCGGTGACCGGCAGGCCACCGGCACGGAGCGCCCGCGCGAAGCCGAGGAACACGGCATCCGGCGGGGTGCGCACCTGCGCGACTGCGCTGTCG
>JBDTVJ010000307.1:0-3134 GCA_040007275.1 Terracoccus sp. | reverse complement strand
AGCTTCGACTGGGAGTCGCTGCACGGCCCGGTCATGCAGGTGGCCGTCGCAGCCGGGCGCGTCGGCGTGCCGGCCGTGGTCATCGCCGGGCAGGCACTCGTAGGCCGCCGGGAGGCGATGGCCGGCGGAATCTCGGGGGTCTACGCCGTTGCCGAGCGTCGCAGCCAGGTCGACGCGATGCTGGCCGACCCGGCCGGAACGCTGACGGTTCGAACCGCGCGGGTGGCCCGCACCTGGTCACCGAACCGGTCCTGAGCGGCGCGGTCAGAGCTGAGCCCACGGCATCCTGACAGCCCTTCGGTCACCGGACCGGCAGCGGCGGCCACTCGACGGGTCGGGCGAGTTTCGACCGCCACGCGGGCAGGGTGTGGGCACTGGTGCGCGGGCGACGTACCCTAGGACTGTCGGGAACAGATCCGGCACGACGTGAGTTCCCCCTTGTGACCAAGGCACCACAGCATCACGCCGTCAACGACGCGAAGGACCACCACATGACTGTCGAGACGAACGTTTCAGCGGCAGAAGCTACCGAGACGGGCACCGAAGCCCCAGCGCACGGCGTCGTGCTGACCGACGTCGCCGCCACCAAGGTCAAGAGCCTGCTCTCCCAGGAGGGGCGTGACGACCTGCGCCTGCGCGTGGGCGTGCAGCCCGGCGGCTGCTCAGGCCTGATCTACCAGCTCTACTTCGACGAGCGCACGCTCGACGGTGACCTCGTGCGTGACTACGACGGTGTCGAGGTCGTCGTCGACCGCATGAGCTCGCCCTACCTCGAGGGCGCGACGATCGACTTCGCCGACACCATCGAGAAGCAGGGCTTCACGATCGACAACCCGAACGCCGGCAGCAGCTGCGCCTGCGGCGACTCGTTCGGCTGAGCGACCTCGGTCCGGGCTCAGCCCGGCTCGTGCGAAGGGCCCGACCGGTCAACGGTCGGGCCCTTCGACGTCCTCGGGGCCATGACGCGTTAGGTTTCCAGTGTGCAGATCGCTATTGCTGGCTCCATTGCCACCGACCACCTGATGACCTTCGAGGGGTTGTTCCGCGACTCGCTCGTGGTCGAACAGCTCGACAAGATCTCGCTCTCCTTCCTGGCCGGTGACCTGCAGGTCCGTCGAGGGGGAGTGGCGGCCAACATCGCCTTCGGCATGGCGGGCCTGGGGCAGCGGCCCATCCTCGTCGGGGCCGTCGGAGGTGACTTCGCCGACTACCGGTCGTGGCTGGAACGACACGGCGTCGACTGCGAGTCGGTCCACTACTCCGAGTCACAGCACACGGCTCGCTTCGTGTGCACCACCGACAGCGACATGGCGCAGATCGCCACCTTCTACGCCGGCGCCATGAGCGAGGCCCGCGACATCGAGCTGGGCCCGGTCGCAGCACGGGTCGGGGGCCTCGACCTCGTGCTGGTCGGGGCTGACGACCCGGAGGCCATGCGTCGCCACACGCAGGAGTGCCGGGTGCGTGGCATCCGGTTCATCGCCGACCCGTCCCAACAGCTCGCGTTCGCCGACGGACCAACCATCCAGGGCCTCGTCGACGGCGCCGAGTTCCTGTTCACGAACGAGTACGAGGCCCACCTCACCGAGCTGAAGACCGGCTGGAGCCACGACGAGATCCTCAGCCGGGTCGGCACCCGAGTCATCACCCGCGGGGCCGACGGCGTGACCATCGACCGGCAGGGGAAACCCACGATCTCAGTAGGAGTGGCCCGCGAGGTCCGTCGTGCGGACCCGACCGGAGTGGGCGACGCGTTCCGGGCGGGCTTCCTCACCGGGCTGGCCGCCGACCTGTCGCTGCGGCACTGTGCCGAGCTCGGGTCGATGCTGGCCACCTACGTCATCGAGACGGTCGGGACCCAGGAGTACGTGCTCAGCAAGGCGCGTTTCCTCGAACGACTGGCCGAGGCCTACGGGCAGGAGTCGGCGGCCGAGATCGGTCACCACATCACCTGCCAGCGACCCTGAGCGCCGACGCCGACACCTGACCGGAACCAGCTCGAGGCGGAGGCCAGTGCCGACACCCCCCGACCCCACCCCGTGGGACTTCGCGCTCGAGCGGGTTCCCGAGGGTGAAGACCTCATCGGGGTCGGTGCCGACCTCTCGGTCGCCACGCTCTACGAGGCCTACTCCACCGGGGTCTTCCCCATGGGGATCGGCGAACACGGCAGCGAGCCGATGGGCTGGTGGTCACCTGACCCGCGCGGCGTCCTGCGTCTGGGGGAGCTGCAGGTCAGCCGTTCGCTGCGCAAGTCGGCGGCCCACTTCGAGGTGCGCGTCGACACGGCCTTCGACGAGGTGGTCCGGGCCTGCGGTGACCCCGGCCGTGAGGGCCGGTGGATCACGCCGGCCATCCAGAACGCCTACACGGCGCTGCACCGGGCCGGGTGGGCCCACTCGGTCGAGGTGTGGCGCCAGGACCGGCTCGTCGGCGGGCTCTACGGGATAGCCATCGGTGGCCTCTTCGCCGGTGAGTCGATGTTCCATCGCGAGCGGGACGCGTCCAAGGTTGCCCTTCTTGGGCTGCACGGGCTGCTCGCCGCCGACGGCGACGCTCGACGGATCATCGACGTGCAGTGGCGCACCGACCACCTGGCCACCCTCGGGGTGGCAGAGGTGGCTCGCCGTGACTACCTCGAGCTGCTGCGGGTGGCGCTCACGGCGCCCCTGCCTGCCCGATGGGCCTGACGGCCACCCGGTGCTCGGTGTGTCCGTCGCGGTCTCTTGCTCCGAGGTAGTCGTGTCCACGCAAGCGGCACCAGGCCGGGATGTCGTACGCGGCGGCCGGGTCGGTCGTCAGCACGGTGACCTCCCGCAGGGCGGGGTGATCGCCGACCAGACGGGCCAGTCGGATGACGGGCAGGGGGCAGCGCAGTCCACGCGCGTCGAGGACAGCGTCCCGGTCGGTCTCGCCGGCGCCAACGGAACCGGCGTCACCGTCGTCGGCCGGTTGGGGGGAGCGGCTCACAACCCGTTCACCCCCGCCCGCGACCTGACGGCGCGCACGGTCGGGGCGATGGCCTCAACGAAGGCCGCCACGTCGTCGGCCCGGCCCGGCCGGACCGCCTCCAAGGGCAGCACGAGCCGGACGTTGCCGTGCGTCAGCACCCCCATGGCCGCGAGCACGTGGCTCG
>JBDTVJ010000306.1:0-3142 GCA_040007275.1 Terracoccus sp. | reverse complement strand
GGCTGCGCACCCGGTCGATGTCGCAGTCGGGGTCGGTGATGTCGAGGCCGTTGACGAGGATCGTGCCGCCCGAGGGGTGCTCGAGCAGGTTGACGCACCGAAGCAGCGTCGACTTGCCCGAACCGGAGGGGCCGATGATGCACACGACCTCTCCCGTGCGCACCGTCGTCGTGATGTCGGTGAGCACCTCGACCGGCCCGAACGACTTGCGCAGGCCCTGGATGTCGACGACCGTCGCACTGCTCGGGGAGTCTCGTGGATGCCGCTGGGCTGGGTTGGTGCTCATCGGGACTTCGCCGCCTTGGCCTCTAGACGCCGCACCACGACGGTGAGTGGCAGCGTGATCAACAGGTAGCACAGCCCGGAGACGACCAGGGGTGTGAGGTTGGCGTTGGTGTTCGCCAGGTCCTTGCCGTACTTCGTCAGCTCGAAGCCCGTCGTCGACAGACCGATGACGTAGGCGAGCGAGCTGTCCTTGACGAGGAGGATCAGCTCGTTGGTCAACGGCGGAGTGATGATGCGAAACGCCTGCGGCAGCACGATCTTGCGTGATGCTGCGCCGGCCGGCATCCCCAGCGACCGCGCCGCCTCGACCTGGCCCTTGGGCACGGCCTGGATGCCGGCGCGGATCGTCTCAGCCATGTAGGCCGCCGCGACGGCGCCGAGAGCGAGCCACACGATCCCGTTGGTGCCGAACGGGATCTCGAGGCCGGGGAAGGCGAGGGGCAGCAGCCCGAACGCGAGCAGCACGACAATCGCGGGCAGCCCCCGGAAGAACTCGATGTAGGCGGTCGCGATCCACCGGTAGGGCCCCACCGACGAGAGGCGCATGAGCGCCAGCAGGGTGCCGCCCACCAAGCCGATGACGAACGCGCCAGCCGTGAAGATCAGCGTGTTGAGCAGCGCCCCGCCCAAGCCCTGGGTGAACGTGTCGACGATGAGGTCACCGCGGAAGAAGACCTTCTGGATGCGCCCGAAGTCGGCCACCGAAATGAGCGCAATGGCCGCGGCGACGAGCACGGCGTACTGCACGGCCCGGGTCAGCTGAGCTCGTTTTCGGGGCGACATCGAGCGCGGGGCGCGGGTGGAAGACGGTGACGTCATGGCCTCGGCCTCACGAAGCGCTCGGCATCACGGCGGGCTCGATGCCGAACCACTGCACGTAGCTCTTCTTGTAGGAGCCGTCCTTGATCGACGCCGAAAGGGCCGCATTGAAGGCCTCCATGATCTTGGTCGCGTTGGCGTCGCCCTTCTGGCCGACGAAGCCGTACTGCTCACCCGTGTCGAACTCCTTGGCGATCGCGAACTCGGGGGTGCCCTTGGCGAAGTCTCCAAGAGGGCCGTTGTCGTTGATGATCGCGTCGACCCGCCCCGCCTGAAGACCGGTCACCTCGGTGGGCAGGTCGTCGAAGACGACGATGTCGTAGCCGTTGGCGTCCTTGTTCTTGTTGGCGAAGATCTGCCCGGTCGTGTCGGTCTGAACGCCCACCTTCTTGCCCTTGAGCGAACTGAGGTCGGTGATCCCGGACGTCTTCTTGGCCAGCAGAGCCTGCGTGGCGTTGAAATACGGGTTGGAGAAGCTCACCGTGTCCTTGCGCTTGTCGGTGATGGTGATGGCCCCCATGGCGAGGTCGCACTTCTTGGCGGCGAACACTGCTCCGGAGGTGATCGAGGCGAACTCGATGTCGACGAGCTTGACCGTGGCGTCGAGCTTCTTGGCCGCGGCGTTGGCGAGGTCCATGTCGAAGCCGACCACCTTGCCGGCGTCGTCCTTGAACTCGAAGGGCTTGTACGACAGGTGCGTGCAGACCGTCAGGTTGCCGGCGGACACGAGCTGGGGGCCGCCGGACGGGTTGGCGGCGGGGGTGTCGCTGGAACCGGACCCGCAGGCGGCGAGGGCGAGGGCAGCGACGGCGGCGATGGCGGCGTAGCGAGAGGGCTTGGTGAGCTTCGACATGGGGATGGACCTCCAGAAGTGGGCGTGCACGTGACCCTACTCAGAGGGAGCCGCGTCGCGGTGCAGGCGCGACGGCCTCAGGCAGATACCGGCGCGCCTTCCTGGCCGGCATCGGCCGCCTGTTCACAGCTCGACCCGCATGACCACGCGCCGGACGGTGGGTGCGCTCACCTGGTGGAACCCGGCCCTTTCGAACATTCCCACGGTGCCGACGTGTAACTCGTCGGCGATAACGTCGACCGTGGTGATCGGGTAGCCCTCGACCGCCCGGGCGCCTCCTGTCCTGGCGTGCGGGATGGCAGCACCGACCAGAGCCGAGCCGATGCCGCGGCGACGGTGGCCCGCCCTGATGAACACGCAGGTCACCGCCCACACACTCGGGTCGGTGCGATCCTCGTTCCGCCCCTTCCACGGCACCGTGAACACCCGAACCAGGCCTACCAGGTCGGCGCGCGGCCCCACCGCACACCATCCGACCGGCTCGTCACCGAGCCAGGCGACCAGACCACTCGTGGACGCCTCAGGGTCACCGCATCCGGTCTGTTCAACCAGCCGGTACCGGCGCTCCTCGACCGTCTGACCGGCGAACGACTCACCCCGGTTGAGCCGGTAGCGCTGGCACTGACAGCGGGCGGCGGCGCTACGTGAGCCGAACAGCGCCCTCAGGTCGTCGCAGGTGGCCTGGTTCGCTGGCGTCAGTCGCACCGTCTCTCTTCCGTTCATGTCACATCCGGGGCTGAGCCACCCACACCGGTACGCCGTAGACACTGTGGACACCGTGGAGACCGTGCCGCGCCGTGCTTCACCGTGATCTCCCTACCCCTACCGGGTGCGTTGCCCGGCCTGCAACGCAGCCACGGTCCTGGTCAGGCGGGAGGCTCGGGTCTGCGCCTGCTTGGCCTCCTCGATCCACCGCACCCACTCCTTGCGATGGGAAGGGGCCAGCCCGTCGAAAAACGCAGCCGCGGTCAGATCCGCGGCCAGGGCCTGCGCCAGGTCGTCGGGCACCGCGACCTGACGGGGAGCGGTGTCGCCCACGACCTCCACCTCGACCTCGTCACCCGCAGCGACTCCTGCGGCCGCACGGTTCTCGGCGCTGAGGGGCACCATGAACCGGCCACCCATCGATGCCACGGTCGTGCGGTAGGCGTGGCCGCCCACGGTCACCAGCACCGGCGGCCGCCG
>JBDTVJ010000305.1:0-3144 GCA_040007275.1 Terracoccus sp. | reverse complement strand
GAGATCCTGGCCGAGGTCGAACAGCTGGTGGCCGACCTCCGCCAGGGCCGGGAGGGAGTGGTCTGGATCTCCGACATGCTGCCTCGCGCCGAGGTCGTCGCCCTGCTCAGCCACGGCACGGTGTTCGCCTGCCCGTCGATCTACGAACCGCTCGGAATCGTGAACCTCGAGGCGATGGCCTGCGAGCTGGCCGTGGTCGCCACGGCGACCGGCGGCATCCCCGAGGTCGTTGTCGAAGGACAGACCGGCTGGCTCGTGCCGATCGACCAGGTGAGCGACGGCACGGGTATCCCGGTCGACCCCGAGGCGTTCATCGCCGATTTGGCCGCCGCCCTGAACGAGGCGGTGTCCGACCCCGACCGTGCGCGCCAGTTCGGCCTGGCCGGGCGCGCACGGGCCGTCGGGTCGTTCTCGTGGTCGACCATCGGCGATCGCACCCTGGAGGTCTACCGCACCGTCCTCGACCACTAGCCAACTGAACGCCGCGTTGGTGCTCGAACTCACTGTTACAACACGGTGTTCGAGAACGAACGCGGCGTTCACCGGGGCTTGGGCGGTGCGGGGGGATGAGCCTGGTCAGCCGAGGAGCCGGCCGAGCAGTGCGTGCTCCACCCTCAGAGGCTCGGCGCCGCCGCCGAGGAGCCTCGCCAGGAGCTCCGCGGGGGCGGGGTAGCTCGGCCCGAGGGCGGTCAGGTACTGCTCGTGAGCCGACAGCGACGCGACGGCCGCCTCGAAGTGGCCGGTGACGTCGACGAAGTGGGTCGGTGCGGGGTCGTTGCAGGCGAAGACCTGCTTGGGCGACCAGGGCTCGTACCCTTCGACGACCAGCTCGGGGAAGATCCAGCGGTTGCCGGCATCGGCCCGGGCGTCGATGACCGCCAACCCCACGGCGCGGTGGTCGGCCTGGTTCAGCCCGCCGCCGGCGAACGACTCCTCATGCGTGAGCGACAGGATCAGATCCGGACGGCGGATGCGGATCTGTCGGGCCAGGGCCCGGCGGAGCGTAAGTCCGTACTCGACCGTGCCGTCGGTGAACCCGTCGAGGAAGTCGACGACGTCGACCCCGACTGCCGCGGCCCCGTTGCGCTCCTCCTGCTCACGGGCCGGCCCGGCCAGGTCGGGGGACATCGTGTCGATCCCTGCCTCGCCGCGGGTGGCCAACAGGTAGGTGACGGTCTTTCCCGCTCGCACCCACTTGTCGACGGCGGCCGCGGCGCCGTACTCGAGGTCATCGGGGTGGGCTGCCACGCAGAGCACCGACTGGAAACTGCTCTCGTCGAGGGCTACGGGCATGGGTTCGCTGGTCATGCCCCCAACCTAGGCACCCGTTGAGGCGGCGTCGATCAGATGTGAGGATGAAGCATGCTGACCATCGAGCTCGCCCGCCGTCTCATCGAGTCGGGCGTGGAGTGGACCCCCTCCACCGGAGACCGGTTCGTGCTGTCGGTGCCCGGTATGGAGGACGACGTCTTCGTCATCAGCGAGCTGACGGTCGACGTGCACCACTTCGCGAGTGGCGACGTGCTCGGGTTCAATGGCACCACCGAGTGGGCGCTCGACAGCATCGAGCAGAGCAAGGTGATCTGGCTACCCCGCGAGGACCAGCTGCGCGAGCTGGCCGGTGACGACTTTGTCGGCCTCGAGCGCATCGAGGGTGGGTATGCCGTGGTGCTGCGCACCCGATCGGGCGAGCTGGAGCGCTGCATCGACATCGATGCCGAGCGAGCCTATGCGCGGGCGGTGCTGCTGCGGCAAGACGATCGGCCCGGTGAGCGAAGGGGCGAGGAGACCGACGGCGGGGCCGCCTGACCTCCCTCTCGTCAGCGGTCGGGCCGCCAGCCCGCGATGGTCATGACCGCGATGTTGGTTGCGTCCGTGAGGGCGTCGTCGGCGTCGGAGGCCACGGCCCGCAGCAACCGGTCACGCGAGGTGGCGGTGGCGGCATCCAGCCCGCCGGAACCCAGCGCCGTCAGCTGCCCGGTGCGGTGGGCCACCCTCGAGACGTCGGCCGCGAGCGCCATCACCGTGAGGGCCCGGGCCGGCGTCGATCCCGGCACTGCCCACCGGGTGGTCCTCACTCCTGACTCGATGTTGGCGCGCGCGTCGGCTCCCCACGGGGCACCGCCCACCGACTCCAAGTGTTCAGCGTGTTCGGAAAGCCGCGCCAGCAGGGTGCGGTGCACCTGGCGCAGGTCGAGCATCTCCAGACGGTGTCGTGGCACCGGGTCGGCCTCGAAGGCCGTCCAGTCGGCGCGCACCCCGACGTCGCCCTCGGGTCCGAACTCCGAGAGGGTCGGTACGAGCACTCCACCGATGCCGGGAACGAAGACACATTCGCCCACGTCGGTGGCGAGGGCCGAGGCGCCCAGCGAGCCGGGCGGCATCCGACTGGTGTCGCCCGGGCGGGGGAGGGCTGCGAAGAGCGCCCGTTCCCCCAGCTCGTTCCAGACCTCGAGCCGGGCCAGGTCGCCGGCCACGTGGTCGAGGTCGGGAAACGACCGGGCCAGTGACTCGACGAGGGGCGGGCCACCGTTCCACGAGTGCGTCACCCAGAGCGCGAGGCGCACGGAGGCGGGCAGCTCGGACATCTGGCCATCGTAGGGTGCGCCCCCGGGAGAGGGGGGCGCCGTGCCATAGGGTCGAGGCCATGAGTGACGTCCTCGCCTTCGCTGGTGTCACCGTGCGTCGTGGTGCCGCAACCCTTCTCGACGAGGTCGACTGGGAGGTGGAGGAGGGCGAACGCTGGGTGGTGCTCGGCGCCAACGGGGCCGGAAAGACGACGCTGCTCCAGATCGCCGCGGCGCGCATGCACCCCACCAGCGGGGTGGCCGGCATCCTCGGGGAGGTGCTCGGAGCCGTCGACGTGTTCGAGCTGAGACCCCGTATTGGCCTGGCCAGCTCGTCGATGGCAGAACGCATCCCGAGTGGCGAGCTCGTCGGCAACGTCGTCGTCACCGCCTCTTACGGCATCATCGGACGGTGGCACGAGCAGTACGACCCCGCCGACTACGTTCGGGCGATGACGTTGTTGAGAACGCTCGGCGCCGACCACCTGGCCGATCGTCGGTACGGCACCCTGAGCGAGGGGGAACGCAAGCGCGTGCAGATCGCCCGGGCCCTGATGACCGACCCCGAGCTGATGCT
>JBDTVJ010000304.1:0-3149 GCA_040007275.1 Terracoccus sp. | reverse complement strand
TCGACACGGTGATCGGGCTGCCCGAGACGTTGGCCAGCACGGTGGCTCCGGCAAGGGCCGCCTCGTGGCTGGGCGGGATCGGCACCCACAGGTCTTCACAGACCTCGACGTGGAGCACGAGGCCGGGCACGTCGACAGCCCGGAAGAGCAGGTCGGGCCCGAACGGCACCCACTGGCCCGCCACGTCGATGTCGAGGCCGCGCTGGTCATCGCCCGGTGCGAAGTGTCGGCGCTCGTAGAACTCGCGGTAGGTGGGCAGGTACGACTTCGGCGCGACCCCGATGATGCCGCCGCCCTGGATCACGACCGCGCAGTTGTAGAGGCGACTACCCCGGGCCAGTGGAGCCCCGACAACGAAGATCGGGCGCAGGTCGGCGGTCGCCTCACAGATGCGGGCCAGAGCCTCGTCGACAGCCTCGAGCAGGGGGTCCTGCAGCAGCAGGTCGTCGATGGCGTATCCCGACAGGCCGAGCTCGGGGAAGATGGCGACCGCCACCCCGTCGTCGTGCAGGTCGCGGGCCCTGGCGATGAGGGTGTCGGCGTTGCGCTGCGGGTCGGCGATGGCGAGCGGCACCGTGCAGGCCGCGACGCGGGCGAACCCGTGGCGGTAGGAGCTCCAGAAGTCCATGACCACAGTCAAGCGGATGCCGGGGGGCTGTCGCGCGCCGGGCCGCAGATACTACACTTTGTAGGAGAAGGCCGCCGACGGCCACCGGGGCCGTCCTCCCGAAAGGTGACGACGATGTCTGCGAGTGACGAACCGACCCACGAGATGCACCCCGAGGAGTGTTGGGAGTTTCTGCGCGACCACGAGTTCGGCCGGATCGCCTTCCATCTGCTCGACGAGGTGCACATCGTTCCGATCAACTATGTCGTCGACGGCGATCGGTTGATCTTTCGCACCTCCGAGGGCAGCAAGCTGCTCGGTCTGAAGATGAACGCCGACGTCGCCTTCGAGGCTGACGAGGTCAAGGAGGAGATGGCCACCAGTGTCGTGCTGCGCGGTCAGGCGCGCGAGCTGACCGGCGACGCCGGAAGGCTCGTCGAGCAGCTCCCCCTGCGACCATGGGTGAACACGCCCAAGATGCGCATCATCGCGATCGAGAAGATCGAGGCCACCGGCCGCCGGTTCGACCTCTCACGCCCGTGGCTGCGGGCCCGGGTCGACTGACCTGACAGCGCCGCGACAAGGCCGCGCGGCCACTCGACCCCAGGCCGGGTCGAGTGGTCAACGGGGTCACGCGTGCTCGGCTCCAGGACCCAGCTGCCGGATGATGTCGCGCACCATCGCCACGAACACGATGACCCAGGCGGCCAGGGCCACCCAGATCCAGCCGGCCCCGATCGCCTCGAGAATCGGCAGATGGTCGGCCCGGCCGAGGTAGGTGCTGGCGACGGCATACATCCCCAAGGGGAAGACGATGCTCCATAGCGCGGGGGTGTAGTCGAGCGGTACCCGCTTGAACACGTGCCGCCACAGCCCCGCTGCCACCAGCGCGGGGATCAGCCAGGTGGCGAAGCACCAGAAGACGACCGACATGCCGGCAATGAGAGCCCGGGTCGCATCGACCATGGGCGCAGTCTGCATCTCGACGATCCGCGCGCCGGCCAGCACCGTGATCGCCACCGCCCCCATGGCGACCCAGTAGGGCGGGTCGAGCTGCACCGGCTCGAGGCGGTAGAGCATCAGGCGCAGCGACACGAAGACGCCTACCGCCGCGTAGAGGAAGACCCCGACCGACCACGAGAACACCGCGATGATGGCCAGCCCGATGCGACCGTTGGTGACCACCACCTCCAGGCTGGCCGCGGCGATGGCGACCGACTGGCTGGCGACGACCCAGATGAACCAGGTGCCGTTCGCGCTCGTCAGCACCGGCCGCTCAGCGTGCCCCAGCACCGCGCTCCAGGGCACCACGTAACCGAGCACGAACCAGCACAGCCCCGCCGCGACGAGCAGCACGCCCGTCACCGCGTGCCACCCCTGCTCGCCGGCGCGCACCCCGAGCACGTTGGTGCCGGCCACGAAGGTGAAGAACCCGAACGCGCGTCTCGGGTCGGTGAAGTCGGCGCGCATGGCGTGGCGAAAAGCCACCAGTCGCCAGCCGTTCAACACCACGAGCACCACGTAGCTGAGCACACCGGCGACGAACAGCACGGCCGAGATCGTCGTGAAGCCCCCGAGGTCGAGCCCGAGGGAGATGATGCCGGAGCCCATGACGATCGCGAAGTAGCCGGGGGTCAGCCCCCGCACCCCTGTCGCCACCCGGCCGTCCCGAGCGAGGAGGCCCTCGGCTCCCCCACCCGTGGTGAGCTTCGTGCTGTGTCGACCCGCGTCAGCGGACGGCATCACGGGCCCCGACGAAGGCCGCCACGCAGGCCCGCACGTCAGCCTCGGAGTGCGCCGCCGAGAGCTGCACCCGGATGCGGGCCTTGCCGCGGGGCACGACCGGGAAGCTGAACGCGATCACGTAGACACCGTGGGCGAGCATGTGGTCGGCGATCGCCGCAGCGAGGCGCGCGCCGTCGTCACCGGGGAACATCACCGGCCGGATCGGGTGGGTACCGGGCAACAGCTCGAAACCCGCCTCGGTCATGAGCCGGTGGAACAGCTCGGTATTGGCCTTGAGCGTCTCGCGCTTCTCGGCCGACCCCTCGACCAGCCCGAGGGCCGCCATCGACCCCGCCGCTACCGCCGGCGCCACCGAGTTGGAGAAGAGGTAGGGCCGCGAGCGCTGCCGCAGCAGGTCGACGACCTCGCGGTGTGAGCTGACGTAGCCACCCGAGGCCCCACCGAGCGCCTTGCCGAGCGTGCCGGTGATGATGTCGACGCGGTCCATCACGCCGAACAGCTGGGGGGTGCCGCGGCCACCCTCGCCGACGAAGCCGACCGCGTGCGAGTCGTCGACGAGCACCATCGCGCCGAACTCGTCGGCGAGGTCGCAGATCTGGTCGAGCGGGGCGTAGGAGCCGTCCATCGAGAACACCCCGTCGGTGACCACGACGACCCGCTTCGCCTCGGCCGCACGGGCGGCGGTCAGCTGTTCACGCAGGTCGGCCATGTCGGCGTTCTTGTACCGGAAGCGCTTCGCCTTCGACAGCCGGATCCCATCGATGATCGAGGCGTGGTTGAGCGCATCGCTGATGAT
>JBDTVJ010000303.1:0-3161 GCA_040007275.1 Terracoccus sp. | reverse complement strand
GAGAGATGTGCGGCACACCGCCGTGTCGCACTTGGGCCGTACGGTGAGGAAGTCGTTACGCATGTCTGCGTCACTGGAGAAGTCTCGAACCGATGCCCTGTTGTCTGCCTCGACAGCAGCGTCGCCCGCTGCCTCGAAGGGCAGAGGGCGCGCACGCACCACGGGCGGTGACGACATCAAGAGTCTGCTCGACAGCTACTTCCGACTCGTCGCCACCGAGGACCTCATCGTTCGTGAGCCGGCCGAGCTGGCCGCGATCGCGTTGGGGCACAAGGCGTTCGCGAAGCATCGCCCGGTCGGCACGACCAGTGTGCGCGCGTTCAACCCCAGCGCCGACAGCGACGGCTGGGAGTCGCTCTACACCGTCGTCCAGATCGTCACCGACGACATGCCCTTCCTCGTCGACTCGGTCGTGTCGGCCCTCGGTGGGTTCGACAGCGGCGTGCACCTGATCATCCACCCGCAGCTCAACGTGGCGCGATCGATGACGGGAGAGCTCGACTCCGTGCTGACCGACGGTGAGACCACCGTCGCCAGTACCGCGGTGGGGCTGGCCCGTGAGTCGTGGATGCACCTCGAGATCGACCGGCTTCCCGACGCCTCCCTGACAGAGGTCGAGTCGCGGCTGCGTCAGGTGCTGGACGATGTGCGGGCCGCCGTCGAGGACTGGCCGAAGATGCGGGCCCACGCCTTGACCATCGCGAGCGAGCTGAAGTCGGCCACTCCTCCCGGCACCGACCCGCATCAGGCGCGTGAGGTGAGTCGGTTCCTCGAATGGCTGGCCCACAACAACTTCACCTTCCTCGGCTACCGCGAGTACGCGTTGAAGCACGAGTCGGGCCGCGACGTCTCCCGCCAGGTGCCGGGTACCGGGCTCGGGTTGCTGCGGGCCGACCGACCCAAGGCCGGCACCGGGCTCGTGCTCAGTCCGGCAGCCAGCCGGGCGGCCCGAGACGCGAACATCCTCATCGTCACCAAGGCCAACTCGCGGGCGACGGTGCACCGCGACGTCTACCTCGACTACATCTCGATCAAGCGCTTCGACGCCCGCGGCGAGTGCGTCGGCGAACAGCGGTTCCTCGGCCTCTACGCCTCAGCGGCGTACAACGACACGATCCACGACATCCCCCTGCTCGACCGCCGCGCCCAGCAGGTGCTGCGGGAGACGGGGCTCGCGCCCGAGAGCCACTCGGGCAAGGACGTCCTCCAGATCCTCGAGACCTACCCCCGAGACGAGCTGCTGCAGACCGGCGCGGAACAGCTGGCCGAGGTGGCCACGAGTGTGCTGCACCTGCAGGAGCGCAGGAAGGCGAAGCTGTTCCTGCGTCGTGACGAGTTCGGGCGCTTCATGTCGTGCCTGGTCTATCTGCCTCGCGACCGCTACAACACGACGGTACGGCTGCGCATCCAGGCCATCCTGCTCGAGGCCTTCGGTGGCGAGTCGATCGACAACACGACCCGGGTCAGCGAGTCGGTGCTGGCCCGGCTGCACTTCGTGGTGCGGATGCCGTCGGGTGTCGAGATCCCCGACATCGACGAGGAGGCCCTCGAACGGCGGGTCCTCGAGGCCACCCGCACGTGGGACGAGGACCTCGCCGAGGTGCTGTCGGGCAGGCGGGGGCCCGAGGGCGCGGCCCGCGCCATGGCCACCTACGCGAAGGCTCTGCCGGAAGCGTTCAAGGAGGACTTCGACGTCGAACGGGCCGCCGCCGACCTCGAACGCATCGACGCGCTCGACGACGCGTCGTCAGCGACCTCGCTGCACCTCTATCTCGACCCGAACAGCGAGGATGCCGGCGAGCGCCGGTTCAAGCTGTACCGACGGTCCGAGCTGTCCCTGACCCAGGTGCTGCCGCTCTTCACCCACCTCGGTGTCGAGGTCGCCGACGAACGTCCGTACGAGGTGCCCCAGGCTGACGGCAGCCTGCACATCTACGACTTCGGCCTGCGTGCCCCGGTCGAACGGTGGGGCTCTGGGGCCGCCGTCGACGAGGTGCGTTCACGCTTCGAGGACGCCTTCTCGGCCGTGTGGGATGGGCGTGCCGAGTCTGACGGCTTCAACGCGCTCGTTCTGCGGGCCGGGCTGCGGTGGCGCCAGGTCGTCATCCTGCGCACCGTCGCGAAGTACCTGCGCCAGACTCGTTCGACGTTCTCGCAGGACTACGTCGAGTCGGCCCTGGTGACCCACTCCGAGATCGCTCGGCGCCTCGTCGAGCTGTTCGAGGTGCGCTTCGATCCGGACGCGTTTCCCGACACCGAGGCCGGCTGGGGCAAGCGGGCCGCACGACAGAAGACCATCGTCGGGCACATCAAGGGCGACCTCGAGGAGGTGGCGAGTCTCGACCACGACCGCATCGTGCGGGCGCTGCTCGGGGTGATCCTGGCGTGTCTGCGCACGAACTTCTACCAGCCCGACGCCGAGGGCAACGACAAGTCGTACGTCTCGCTCAAGCTCAACCCGAAGAAGGTGCTCGACCTGCCCGCCCCCCGACCCATGTTCGAGGTCTGGGTGTACAGCCCCCGGATCGAGGGCGTCCACCTCCGCTTCGGCAAGGTGGCCCGTGGGGGGTTGCGGTGGAGTGACCGTCGGGAGGACTTCCGTACCGAGGTGCTGGGTCTGGTCAAGGCCCAGATGGTCAAGAACGCCGTCATCGTGCCGACCGGCAGCAAGGGTGGCTTCTACGCCAAGGCGCTGCCCGACGTGAACCTCGGCCGGGGTCCCTGGCTCGAGGAGGGCATCGCCAGCTACCGCACGTTCATCTGCGGCATGCTCGATCTGACCGACAACCTCGTCGAGGGGGCCGTCGTGGCGCCGCCTCGGGTCGTGCGTCACGACGAGGACGACACCTATCTCGTCGTTGCGGCCGACAAGGGCACCGCCAAGTTCTCCGACATCGCCAACGGGATATCGGCCGACTACGGCTACTGGCTCGACGACGCGTTCGCCTCGGGCGGATCCGCCGGCTACGACCACAAGGGCATGGGCATCACGGCTCGCGGTGCCTGGGAGTCGGTGAAGCGCCACTTCCGAGAGCTGGGGCTCGACACCCAGACGCAAGAGTTCACCGCGGTCGGCGTCGGCGACATGAGCGGCGACGTGTTCGGGAACGGGATGTTGCTCTCGAAGCACATCCGGCTCGTGGCCGCCTTCGACCACCGGC
>JBDTVJ010000302.1:0-3169 GCA_040007275.1 Terracoccus sp. | reverse complement strand
CAGGGGGCGGTCGTTGCCGTCGTTGGCGGGCAGCTCACCGATGCCGATGACCTCGGCCTGGGCCACGCCCTGCTCGCTGAGCCGGCGCAGGGCCCACTTCCGGCCACCCACCGACATCTTGTCCTTGCTCTTCTTCGCCACGCCCTCGAGCTCGCCCGCCGCGTTCTCGCGCTGCACGAGCTTGTAGACCATGGATGCCGTGGGCGCGCCCGAGCCGGTCACGAGGGAGGTACCGACGCCGTACCCGCTGACCGGCCCCGCTGCCAACGCCGCGATCGCATGCTCGTCGAGGTCGGAGGTGACAATGATGCGGGTGCTGGCGTTACCGGCGGCGTCGAGCTGGGCCCGCACCTCCTTGGCCTGGATGAGCAGGTCGCCCGAGTCGAGGCGCACGGCCCCGAGCTCCGGCCCGGCGATCTCGATCGCGAGGTCGACTGCCGCCCGCACGTCGTAGGTGTCCACGAGGAGGGTCGTACCCTTTCCGAGCGACTCGACCTGCGCGGTGAAGGCCTCCCTCTCGGAGTCGTAGAGCAGGGTGAAGGCGTGAGCAGCCGTGCCGGTGGTCGGCACCCCGTAGCGACGGCCCGCCTCCAGGTTGCTCGTGGCCTCGAAGCCGGCCACGTAGGCAGCGCGGGCCGCCGCCACGGCCGACTCCTCGTGGGTGCGCCGGCTGCCCATCTCGATACACGGGCGGTCGCCGGCCGCACTGGTCATGCGAGAGGCGGCCGAGGCGATGGCCGTGTCGTGATTGAGGATCGACAGGGCGAGGGTCTCGAGCACGACGCCCTCGGCGAAGGTCGACTCGACCACGAGCACCGGAGACTGGGGGAAGTAGCACTCGCCCTCGGCGTAACCGCTGACCTGCCCGCTGAACCGGTAGCCCGCCAACCAGTCGATGGTCTGCCGGTCGACGACCTTCGTGTCGCTCAGGAAGCGCAGCTCGTCGTCGCCGAACCGAAAGCTCTCGACGGCCTCGAGGAGGCGCCCGGATCCCGCGAGCACCCCGTAGCGGCGCCCGTCTGGCAGCCGTCTCGCGAAGGCCTCGAAGACGCACCTGCGGTGGGCCTCGCCCGACCGCAGGGCGGCCTGCAGCATGGTCAGCTCATAGTGGTCGGTCAGCAGGGCCGTGCTTCGGGCGGCAATCTGGCTCACCCTCGTGAGCCTACGGTGGCGGGCCTCTAGGGTGGGTGACGTGTTCGCCCCACTGCTCTCGCTCGCCCCCACGACGGAGGAGGTGACCTCCACCGATGAGGTCACCGCGCCCGACCTGCCGTGGGTGACGATCGTCTGGAACGACCCCGTCAACCTCATGAGCTACGTGACCTGGGTCTTCGAGACCTACTTCGCCTACCCGCGCGTCCGATGCGAGAAGCTGATGATGGACGTCCACCAGAAGGGCCGGGCCGTGGTGTCCAACGGGCCGCGTGAGTCCATGGAGCGCGACGTCGAGGCGCTGCAGGGTTACGGCCTCTGGGCCACCTTCGAGAAGGACCGCTGATGGCTCGCGCCTTTCTGCGCCAGAAGCAGCACTACGTCGCGCTGCTCGATGCGACCGAACGCGCCATGGTCGCCGGCCTCATGGAGCAGACCCGGCTCATCCTCGCCCCCGAGGTGGAGTCGACCGGAGACCCCTTCACCGACCTCGTTGCCTCGATGGGCGTCTCGCTCGCGATCGACGACCAGGTCGAGGACCAGGGCGGGCGCCAGTCTGACACCGAGGACGGCGACGCCTCCGCTGCCGAGAACAGCTCGGATTCCAGCGATTTCACCGACCGGGACCCGGCCCTCGACCGGTTGTTGCCGACGGCACACCGGGGTGATGACCAGGTCGCAGCCGAGTTCCGTCGTCTCACCGAGGAGGGTTTGCGCCAGCGCAAGAGCGGCAACCTCGACGTGGCCCTGGGGGCGCTGGAAGCAGCGGGAACGGCATCCGGTGACCGGGTGGTGCTCGACGGCGCACAGGCGCCCGCCTTCCTCATGGCCCTGACCGACGTGCGCCTGCTGCTGGGCGAACGAATGGGGATGCGCACCGAGGAGGATGCCGCTCGCCTGCACGACGCGACGGAGACGATCGCCGACGACGACCCGCTCGGGTACGCCCTGGCCTGGTACGACTTCCTGACATGGATGCAGGAGAGCCTCACGCATGCGGTCATGGGGGAGGACCCACCCGAGCCGTCCGTGTGACACAGCCGACGTGCCGTGCCCCGTCGATGGTCGGCGGTGACATTTAGGCTCGGGATCGTGGATGTGACGATCGTCGGCTGCTCCGGCTCCTTCGCGGGGCCGAGCTCACCCGCGTCGAGCTACCTCGTGCGGGCTGAGCACGCCGGCCGCACGTGGAGCGTCGTGCTCGACCTCGGCAGTGGCGCCCTGGGCGCCCTGCAACGTCACATCGACCCGGCTGCCGTCGACGCCGTCGTGGTCAGCCACCTCCACGTCGACCACTGCATCGACCTCTGTGGGCTCTACGTCATGCTGAAGTACGGTCCGCCCGGGTCAGACCCGGCGTCGTGCGCGGGGATGCCGGTGTGGGGCCCCGCGGGCACGGCCGCGCATCTCGCGGCGGCGTACGGCAACACGAACGTCGAAGACGTCCCCGGCGTGTTCGACTTCCACGACGTGAGCGACCGTATGCCGATCGTCGTCGGCCCGTTCCGCATCACCCCGGTGCGGGTCGAGCACCCGGTCGAGACCTACGGCTACCGCGTCGAGGCGAACGGCCGAACGCTGGCCTATACCGGCGACACCGACGCGTGCGACCAGCTGGGCGTGCTCATGACGGGCGCCGACCTCGTGCTGGCCGACGCGGCGTTCGTCGACGGCCGCGATGACGTGAGCGGCATCCACCTCTCGGGCCGTCGGGCGGCCGAGGCGGCGGTCGCCGCAGGGGGCGTCTCGCGGCTGATGCTGACCCACCTGCCCGCCTGGAACGACCCCGAGGTGTGCCGTGGGCAGGCCGCCCGGGTATGGCCAGGAGAGGTCGAGCTCGCCGAGCCCGACCGCACCTACGCCTTGTGAGCCCGCTCCGGCGGGCAGCGGGGCGCCCCACCCCATTCGTTCGTCGCATTGGAGACACCATGAAGCAGCGCACCCTCGGAGAGCTCACCGTCAGCGCCATCGGCCTCGGCGGGATGCCGATGTCGATCGAAGGACGGCCCGACGAGGA
>JBDTVJ010000301.1:0-3175 GCA_040007275.1 Terracoccus sp. | reverse complement strand
GATCGGGCACGGGGACCCTCTCGTTGCTGCTCGCCGAACAGGGTTACGCGGTGCGTGGCGTCGACTTTTCCCCGGCCATGGTGGCGGCCTCGACCGCCAAGGCCGAGGCCGCAGGGCGCGACATCCCCTTCGTGGTTGGCGACGCGTCTCGTCCGCCCTTCGAGCCCGGCTCGTGCGATGTGGTGATGTGCCGTCACGTGCTGTGGGCGCTGCCTGAGCCCGTCCCTGCCCTGCGCCGCTGGACGCGCCTGCTCCGACCGGGAGGTCGGCTGCTGCTCGTCGAGGGCCGCTGGTCGACCGGGGCCGGCCTCGACGCGACCGAGTGCACTCGGCTGGTGCTCGAATGCCGCGACGAGGTGGAGGTCGTGCCCCTGACCGACCCCCTCCTCTGGGGCCGGCAGATCACCGACGAGCGCTACCTCGCCGAGTCCGTTCGCTAGCGCTGGCCCCGGGTGGGTCAGGAGCGGCGTGGGTGGTCAGAAGTGGCAGCCGTCGCAGCCATCGAGGAGCCCGCCGAGGTCGAACAGGCCGGATGCCGCGTCGGTGAGGTCGCCGAGCCCACCGAACCCAGGCGTCCCGTCGACGAACATCTCGTCAGGGGAGCCCCGCCACGCCACCGCGACCACGACGGCCGTCAGCAGCAGGGGCACGAGACCGGGCTCGTGCCCCTGCTGCTGCCCGTGTGCTCGGTGCGGTCGACGAACGCCGGGTGAGCGGCGTCCCGCATGGTCGGGGCGCCGAAGGTGGCAGGTCTCACGTGGTTCCCCCGAGATTGCTCAGACTTGGCCCTGCGTCGGAGTGCCGAACTCCTGCTGCTGCACGGCAGAGTGACCTCATGGAACCCGTCTACGCGTCAGTCATCGGCTTCGCCAAGGGCCTCTTCGCCGCGCAGGGTCTGCGGTTCACCATCCTCGGTGCCGAGAACGTGCCGCGCACCGGTGGTGCGGTGCTGGTCGTCAACCACACCGGCTACTTCGACTTCGCCTACGCGGGGCTGGCGGCCCAGCCATCGGGTCGTCTCGTGCGCTTCATGGCCAAGGACGGCGTGTTCGCCCACCCGGTGGGCGGGCCGCTCATGCGCGGCATGAAGCACATCCCGGTCGACCGTGGGGCCGGGGCCGGCTCGTACTCGGCCGCCCTGGACGCGGTGCGGGCCGGCGAGGTCGTGGGGATCTTTCCGGAGGCGACCATCTCGCGCAGCTTCGAGCTCAAGGAGTTCAAGACCGGCGCGGCGCGGCTCGCGGCCGAGGCGGAGGTGCCGATCGTGCCCCTCGTGATCTGGGGCTCGCAACGCGTGTGGAGCAAGGGGCTGCCCCGCCGGCTCGGGCGCACGAACGTGCCGATCATCATGACCGCCGGGGAGCCGGTTCCGGTGGCCGCCGATGCCGATCCCGAGCAGGTCACGGCCGAGTACAAGGCGGTCATGGCCGGGCTGCTCGACCTGGCCCGGGGGGCCTACGAGCCGATGACCGGTTCGAACCTGAGGTACCTGCCCGCAAGGCTGGGCGGCACCGCGCCCACCCTGGCCGAGGCGACCCGCCTCGACGCGGCCGAGGCGGAGCAGCGGCGCGTTCAGCGGTCCTCGGAGGACTCAGGGTCCTGACGCCGCTGACGGCCGGGGCCACCTCGCTCGCCCGTACGATGCGGGTGGTTCCCGAGCATCGCCCGCGCCCGCCGCGACCGCAGTACCGTGAGCAGGCCGCACAGCCCCGCCATTCCTGCGGCGAGCACCCAGAACAGCCACGTCGGCCAGTCGTGCTCCGCACAGAGGGTCCAGGTCTCGGCCGTCGCCAGCAGCAGCGCCCCTCCAGCGACGTAGGCCCAGCCGCTCGCCTTCTCGGTGTAGTGCACGAACTGCCGTTGGTGTTCGCTGCTCAAGGCATCGAAGACGAGCTTGCGGTACCGGGTCGACTGTCGTCGGTCGAGCAGGTAGCCGATCGGTGGCACGAGCCACCACCACGGCGCGGTGCGCCGCGGCTGCGGCACCGCTCGGGCGGTCGCCTCGATCGCCTCGCGCTCGATCTGCTCCTCGCCCAGCTCGATCGACGCCTGGTAGATCGGACCGGCGAACAACAGCCAGGCACCGACGAAAGCAGCCCAGGGCATCAGCTTGTCCACGCGATGACCCTACAAAGGGCGGGTAGCCTGCCGACATGGCACCGCCCGCGCGCCAGCGCGTTCCCGAGGGGCCCACCCCCGATCCTGCGGTGCAGAAGCTGCGGGTTCGCTACACGAAGCGGGGCCGGCTCCGCTTCAGCTCGAGCCGCGACTTCCAGCGGGCCCTCGAGCGGGCCCTACGCCGGTCCGATGTGCCGATGGCCTTCTCGGCCGGGTTCCACCCCCACCCCAAGATCAGCTACGCGAACGCGGCCTCGACGGGCACGGCCAGTGAGGCCGAGTACTTCGAGATCTCCGTGACCGAGCGGGTCGACCCGGAGTCGGTGCGGGTCGCCCTCGATGAGGCCCTGCCTGACGGCCTCGACATCCTCGAGGTCGTCGAGGCGCAGGCCGGCGCGCTCGCCGACCGGCTCGAGGCCAGCGAGTGGGTGCTCGAGTTCGGTGGTCTGCCCTCGAACGTCCTTGTGGATGCTGTGGGGCTGCTGCTGGCGCGCGAACACGCCGAGGTGACGCGGATGACGAAGTCGGGCCCGCGCACCTTCGACGTGCGCCAGGCGGTGGTCGGCGCCGTGGTGGAGACTGACGCGCCGTCGGGGCCCGACTGTGCGATACTGCGAATGGTCGTTCGGCACACCACACCTGCCGTTCGCCCCGACGACATTCTGACCGCGCTGCGTGAGATCGCCGACTTGCAGCTTCCGCGACCACCTCTGGTGACGCGGCTGGCGCAAGGGCCGCTCGACATCGCAACCGTGCGGGTGGCTGATCCACTGGCTGCCGACAAGCGTGCCGCCGGCAGCTGACCACGGGGCCGCGCCCAGCGCGAACCGTTCTCAGCTGTAGTGATACGACTTCCGACCCGCCGCGAACGGCGGCGGGCCGACTGACAACCGTGCTGGCGCGGTGTTGAGGGCCTCGGCCGCGTGTGGGTCACACCGCACCGGACGAGAGGCGCCCACATGGCACCCGAAGACACCAACCACGGCAACACCAACCACGGCAACACCGACAGCGTCGACACCGACAGCGTCGACACCGACGGCCCGAGCGACAGCGC
>JBDTVJ010000300.1:0-3175 GCA_040007275.1 Terracoccus sp. | reverse complement strand
CTCGTCGACCGCGCCGCCGGGGTGCTCCTCGGGGAGGCCTGCGGCGACGCCCTCGGCGTGCCCTACGAAATGGCGGCCCCACCGGTGGGCGAGGCGGTCATGAAGGGGGGCGGTCTCGGACCCTACGACCCGGGCGAGTGGAGCGACGACACGCAGATGACCCTCTGTGTCGCCGAGGTCGCCGCCCGCGGCATCGACCTGGCCAGTTCCCAGGGCCTCGACGCCGTGGCCGAGGCTTTCATCGCCTGGCAGTCCGGTGGCGCCACCGACGTGGGCACGCAGACGACAGCCGTGCTCTCGGAAGCTGCGAGGCGTAGCGGCTCCTCCCATGAGCGCCTGACCGGAGCCAGCGACGCCCTCCACGCCCGCACCGGGCTCACCGCGGGCAACGGCGCGCTCATGCGCACCTCCATCGTCGGTATCGCCGCGGTCGAGGACCGCCGGAAGACGGCCGCAGCGGCGCGGGCCGTCGCTCGGCTCACGCACGCCGACCCGCTCGCGGCCGACTCATCGGTGCTCTGGTCGGAGGCGATCCGGGTCGCTGCAACGCAGGGTCGTCTCGACCTCGCCGCCGGGCTCGACCTGGTGAGCACCACGAACGTGGAACGCTGGGCCAACTGGATCGAGGAAGCGACCGGCGCCGACCCGGGCGCCTTCCTCGACAACGGGTTCACGGTGACCGCCCTACAGGCGGCGTGGGCGGCCATCACCTCCACCGACCGCGGTGACGGCTCGGCGATGCACCTGCAACGCGGGCTCCAGGCGGCCGTCCGCGCCGGTCACGACACCGACACCGTGGCGGCCATTGCCGGCTCACTGCTCGGAGCCCGCTACGGCTCGTCGGCCGTGCCGACCCAGTGGCGCCGGATGGTGCACGGCTGGCCGGGCTACCGCGCCCACGACCTGGTCGAGATCGCCGTCTCCACCCTGGGCGGCGGACGACGGGTCGGGTCGTGGCCCTCGGTCGAGACGATGGTCGACCACGACATCCCCACCCTGGGCATCTCGCACCCCATCGACCCCGACATCGTGCTCGGCAGCATCAGCGACCTGTACCGGGTGGCGAGCCTTGACGTGCAGGCCGTCGTGTCGCTGTGCCCGCTCGGGCTCGCGGACATCCCGGCCGCGGGCATGTCCCCACGCGACCACATCGAGTTCTGGATCAACGACGACCGCATCGACGCCGCCACCGCCACCGAGGCACCCAACCCGCACCTCGACTTCGTTCTCGACGACGCGTCGTCAGCCCTGCGCCAGTTCCGGGCCGAGGGCAAACGGGTGCTTCTGCACGGTCGCCGGGGAGAGCACCGCACCCAGGCGGTCGCACTGCGGTACGCGGTCGACCTGGGGGTGGCCCCCGAGCTGGCGCAGCGCTCGATCAGGGAGGCACTGCCCGGCATCCGGGCTGCCGGACGTCTGTGGGACGTGGCTGCCCACGGTGCCTGAGACCCGGCCCGACGCTGAACCTCAGACGGCCGTGGCGTTCTCGACGTAGCGGCAGAGCGCGTTGACGGCGCGCAGGTCTTCGGGGTGATGCACCGCAGCGTCGAGCAGCAGGGGGCTGGCCACGATGACAGCGAGTGCCTTGGCCCGCGAGATCGCCACGTTCAGGCGGTGCACGTCGTAGAGGAAGGAGACGCCCCGCGGCGCCAGCGCCGCGCTGGTCGTGCCCATCGAGTAGATGACGACGGCCGCCCCCTGGCCCTGGATCTTGTCAACGGTGCCCACCTGCGCGCCGTTGGGCAAATGGGCGGCGAGCGTGGCCACGTGGGCGTTCCACGGCGCCACGACGAGGATGTCAGCGAGGGTCAGGGCTGCTGTCGTGCCGGTGGTGTCGGTCCACTCCCCCTCGAGCAGGTCGTCGACGAGCAGCCGCACGACGGCGGCCTCCTCGGCGCTCGACTGCTCGACCATCACGCTGTGCGCCACGGGGGCCCAGCGCAGTCCCGTGCCGCTGAGGGAACGCGCCGAGCTCGGCGCCAGGATCTCGACGCGGCTCAGGTCCTGGCGGGCGTCGGGCTCCGCGGAAGCGAGCCGGCCCTCGTACGCCAGCTCGGACACGAAACCGGTGAGAGCCGCGTGCATGCGGTAGGTGTGGTCGAGGAACACGCCACGGCCCTGCGGGATGACGTCGTGCGGGCCGATGAGGTGCTCGAGAACCGAGACCCCAGCGCCGAAGGGGTGCACGGCCTTGGTCGGCTGCTGCAGCTGTTGGGGGTCGCCCAGCAGCACGAGCGACGTGGCCGCCTGCGCCACCGCCATGGCGTTGGCGAGGGAGAACTGCCCCGCCTCGTCGATGACGAGCACATCGACCGCCTCGGTCAGGTCATCGCGTGACCACAGCCACGCGGTGCCGCCGACGAGGTTGGCGTCGCCGGTGGTGAGCGCCTCGACGACCTCGTCGTTGGTACCCGCTGCGCGAACGAGCGACGCGACCTCGTCGGTGGCCTTCGGCCTCTCGGCGCCCTCGCCGGTCTTGTGCAGGGCCGGGCGACCGACCTTGAGCAGCAGGTTGCGGATGACGGCGTGGGACAGGCCGGTGACCCCGACCTTCAGGCCGTCGTCGAGCAGACGCCGGATGAGGGCCGCGCCGGCGTAGGTCTTGCCCGCGCCGGGTGGTCCTTGAACCGCCAGCACCTCCCCGCGCAGCCCGGACCCGACCCGCACGACGACATCGGCCGGGGTCTCACCCGCACGCGCGACCATCGTCGCGGCTGCGGGAACCACGCCGCGCACCAGGCGGACGGCCAGGTCGTCGCCACCAGCCAACCAGATCTGGGCCGACCGGGCGATGCTGGCCCGCAGACCCTGGTTGCCGATGGGGCCGGGTGCCTTCAGGGCTCGGGGCGACGGCGGCTCGAGACGCTTGCCCATCTTCAGGTCGACCCAGCCGGCCACCGGGTCGATCGCCATGATCTCGCCGACCCCCTTGTGGGTGTCGACGTTTTCAGCGCGGATGCCGGGCCGCAGCTGGCACTCCTGGGCCGGGAAAGGGTAGCGCCAGACCAGGGACTGCTTCACGGCACCGACCTCGTGCGGGGCCCCCAGCCCGACGACGGCGCCCGCGTTCTCGATGAGCTCGTCGGGTTCCTGCTCGCCGTAGTGGAAGTAGGCCCACCAGTCGGGGCGGTCCTCACGTCGATGCCAGCCCACACACCCGGCGAGCAGCTCGCCG
>JBDTVJ010000299.1:0-3190 GCA_040007275.1 Terracoccus sp. | reverse complement strand
GTGCACGTCAGCCGCGAGACGACCCCGTACGGCCGCCACCGCGACGACTCAGTCCAGCAAGCCCTCGAGGCGGCCGGCCGCCAGCTCGTCGCAACCGGCAGCCCGTACGCCGTCGGACCGGGCCTCGTCGTCAACCAGTCGGGTTCGCCCTACAAGGTCTTCACCCCGTACTCGCGAGCGTGGCGCGAGCACGGCTGGCCGGCGCCCGCCGAGCGGCCGACGCGCATCCCGTGGCAGCACGGCATCCGCAGTGACGACCTGCCCACGCCGACGTCGCCTCATCACATCGAAGCCGGGGAGCACGCGGCCCTGAAGCGGTGGCAGGCGTTCCTGAGCGGTGACCTCGACGGCTACGCGAACGAACGCGACCGGCCCGACCTCGACACCACGAGCCGGCTCTCCGCACCTCTGAAGTACGGCGAGATCCACCCCCGCACCATCCTCGCCGACATCGCCGCGCACTCCGCCGGTGGCTCCAAGGCGACCCACACGTTCATCAACGAGCTGGCCTGGCGCGAGTTCTACGCCGACGTGCTCTGGCAGCACCCGGCATCCGCCTGGCACGACCTGCGCCCCGAGCTCGAGCGCCTCGAGTACGACTCGGGCCCGGAGACCGACGCGCTGGTCGAGGCCTGGAAGCAGGGGCGCACCGGCTACCCGATCGTCGACGCCGGCCTGCGCCAGCTGCTGGCCGAGGGCTTCATGCACAACAGGGTGCGGATGATCACCGCGAGCTTTCTCACCAAGGACCTGCACGTCTGGTGGCCCGTCGGAGCTCGGCACTTTCTCGACCACCTCATCGATGGCGATATCGCCTCGAACAACCACGGGTGGCAGTGGTGCGCCGGCACCGGAACCGACGCCTCGCCGTACTTTCGCGTGTTCAACCCGGTCACCCAGGGCAGGAAGTTCGACCCCGACGGCGACTACGTGCGCCGCTGGGTGCCCGAGCTGCGCCACCTGGAGGGCAGAACTGCGCACGAGCCCTGGGAGCGCAAGGATGGGTATGAGCACGACTACCCGCAGCGAATCGTCGACCACGACGCCGAGCGCAAAGAGACCCTGAGCCGCTACGAGGCGGCCCGACGGTAACGGGACCGCTTGCCCGCCGTTCAGTTCGACCAGATTCCGACAGGAGGCCGATGACCCAGCACGGACCCATCGCCGAGCTGCGCGCCTTCGTCACCGCGGCCCTCGTACAGCCCGTCGAGCGCAAGCACTGGGACCCGCCCCAGGTGTTTCGCCGCCGGCAGATCGTCGTCATCCTCACCCTCCTCGTGGGCAGCGGCGTGCTGGCCTGGGCCCTGCGGATCACCCCCGGCGACCCGCTGTTCTACCTCGCCACCCTGCTGCTGGCCGCGATCTGGGTGGGCGGGGCTCTGGCCTCCGGGCCGCTGCACGCCGGGATGGGCCACACGCGGCGAGGTGACCGGCAGGCGCGTCCGATCGTCCAGTCCCTCGTGCTCGGCCTGCTGCTGCTTCTTATCTTTCTGCTCGGCGCCCTCGCCGTCGCGCGGATCCCCTTCCTGCGTGAGCCGGTCGAGCAGCTGCTCGACCACGCCCGCGTCGGCTCGTTCACCGTCGTGCTCGGCATCACCTTTCTCAACGGCATCGCCGAGGAGCTCTACTTCCGGGGCGCCCTCTACGCGGCACTGCCCCGCTACCAGGTGCTCGTCACCACGGTGCTCTACGCCCTCACCACGGTCGGTAGCGGCATCCCGCTGCTCGTGCTTGCCGCCGCCCTGATCGGTCTGGTCACCGCCCTGCAACGCCGGGTCACCGGTGGCTTCCTCGGGCCGATGATCACGCACGTCACGTGGTCGACCGGAATGCTCCTGCTCCTGCCCCCCGTCCTCTCCCTCGCGAGGTGAACCGCATGACCCCTGCCCCCATCGACGATCCCGACCGCACCGCCCTGGTGACCGGTGCGTCCGGCTACATCGGCGGGCACCTCGTGCCCAAGCTGCTGGATGCCGGGTGGTCGGTACGGGCACTGACGCGGCACGCCGACTCGCTGGCCGACAAGCCGTGGCGCGGTCACGTCGACGTCGTCGAGGGTGACGTCGGGTCGGCTGATGACATGCGGCGGGCCCTGAGCGGCATCCGGACGGCGTGGTATCTCGTGCACTCGATGGACGACCAGCCCGACTTTGCCCGCCGCGACCGTGAGGCGGCGCTGGCGTTCGCCGGGGCGGCCGAACAGGAGGGCGTGCAGCGCATCGTGTACCTCGGCGGCATCCATCCCGACCACGAGCTGCTCTCGCCGCACCTGGCCTCCCGAGTCGAGGTCGGGCGCACCTTCCTCGACTCGAGCGTGCCGACCGCAGTGCTGCAGGCGGCCGTAGTGCTCGGTGACGGCTCCGCCTCGTTCGACATGCTGCGCTACCTCACGTCGCGGCTGCCGGCCATGGTGGCTCCGAAGTGGCTCGACAACCGTATTCAGCCCATCGCGATCGACGACGTGACGACCCTGCTGGCCGGCGCCGGAGAGCTGCCGGCCGACGTCAACCGCACCTTCGACATCGGCGCCGACGAGGTGCTGACCTACCGCGAGATGATCCAGCGGTTCGCCAAGGTGGTCGGTCACCGGGCACCCCTCATGGTGACGGTGCCGGTGCTGACCCCGCGCCTCGCCAGCCATTGGGTCGGCCTCGTCACCCCGATCTCTCCCGGCCTGGCCAAGCCGCTGGTCGGCAGCCTCGTGCACGAGGTCGTCGTCAAGGAGAACGACCTGCTGCAGTACGTGCCGCACGAGGGGAAGTTCACCTCGTTCGACGACGCTGTGGCCGAGGCGATGGAGGGCGCCACCCCCGACACCCTTCCGCGCAACCTGCTCTACGCCGGGGCTGCCGTCGTGGCCTGCGCGGTGGTGGGTTCGCTGGCCACCAAGCCGGACTCGCACTGGTACAAGGGCCTCGACCTGCCCGACTGGCAGCCACCCACCATCGCCTTCCCGGTGGTCTGGACCGCGCTCTACGCCGACCTGGCGATCAGCACGGCCGCCACCCTCACCTCGCTCGATCGCGACGACTCGCCCGACAAGCGCTCGGCGTACGTTCGTGCGGTCGGCGGCAACCTGGTGCTCAACGCCGCGTGGAGCTGGCTGTTCTGGCGTTCCAAGCGACCGGGGCTGGCCACCCTCGAGTGCGCCGCGCTCACCCTCAGCTCGATCGACCTGGCTCGCCGTTCG
>JBDTVJ010000298.1:0-3192 GCA_040007275.1 Terracoccus sp. | reverse complement strand
CCTCAGCGTCCTCAGCGTCCTCGGCGTCTTCGGCAGCCAAGGGCAAGAAGAAGGCGGCCAAGGTCAAGCCGCGCACCGCGTCGTTGTTCACCGGTATGGAGCTGTCGAGCATCGACCTGGCCGATGCGCTCAAGCTGCTCAGCCTGCCGCGCGTGGTCGGCGCGGACGCCGAGGGCATCGAGATCACCGCCCAGAACGGCCGGTACGGGCCGTACCTGAAGAAGGGCACCGACTCGCGGTCACTGACCAGCGAGGCACAGTTGTTCGACGTCACCCTCGAGGAGGCGCTCGCGATCTACGCCCAGCCCAAGCTGCGGGGCCGGGCGGCCGCGGCGCCGCCGCTCAAGGAGCTCGGTGACGACCCGGCCAGCGGCAAGCCGGTCGTGGTCAAGGACGGCCGCTTCGGCGCCTACGTCACCGACGGCGAGACCAACGCCACCCTACGCAAAGACGATGACGTCGAGTCGCTCACGCCCGAGCGCGGGTTCGAGCTGCTCGCCGAGAAGCGCGCGAAGGGCCCGACGACCCGCAAGCGGGTGGTGAAGAAGACGGCCAAGAAGACGACCAAGAAGACGACGGCCAAGCGCGCCACGAAGACGGCCGCCAAGAAGGCGTGACCCACCCGACCAGCACCCCCGACCAGCACCCCCGACCAGCAGCCCCGCCCTCGGGCGTTGGGGGACAGATCGACGCAGCCCGGGCACCGGCTCGTCGATGTCGCGTCGTGCCGTCCCTGGCGGGCGTGGTTTGAGAGGATGAGTGCCATGCGCAAGACGATCACCACCCTGGTCGATGACCTCGACGGAACGGAAGCGGCCGAGACCGTGCGGTTCGCTCTCGACGACACGCACTACGAGATCGACCTGTCGGAGAAGAACGCCGCCGCTCTGCGGGCGGCCGTCGCCCCGTACGCCGCACGGGCCAAGACGGCAGGCGGTCAAGAGCGCACCCGCACCACCTTGCCGTCCGCCGGGGTGTCTCGCAACGCCGAGATCCGCGCCTGGGCCGCGGCCCAGGGCACCGTGATCCCGGCTCGCGGCCGCATCCCGGTCGCGGTGGTACAGGCGTTCGACGCCGCCCACTGACCTCGACGCCACGCCAGTACCTCCGGCCCGAGCGGCGACCCGGAGCCGGTTCAGCGGCATCCGATCGAGCTGAACGGATGCCGCCGGGCCGGTTGCGGTCTACCGTGTCGGGCATGGTGACCGGCGAGATCACGGTGGGCCCGCTCGACGACGACGACCGCGGGGACTGGGAGGCGCTCTTCCGCGCCTACATCGACTTCTACGACACCCTGCTGCACCAGGAGGCGTACGACCGGGCGTGGGCCGAGTTCCGTTCCGACGTCAGGATGCACGCCCTGGGGGCGTGGCAGGGCGGGCGCCTCGTGGGCATCACGCATTTCTTCGTGCACCCTGACACGTGGGGTCCCGACGTCTGCTATCTCCAGGACCTCTTCACGGCGCCCGATGCGCGCGGCCTGGGGGTGGGCCGGGCCCTCATCGGTGCGGTGGCCGAGTGGGCCCGGGTGGAGGGCTGCGCCCACGTGTACTGGCAGACCAACAGCAACAACGAGGTCGCGCGGCGGCTCTACGACGAGGTGGCGGCGTTCGAGGGTTTTCTCGTCTACCGGATGCCGCTCTGACGGCGGCCGCCGCGGGGTGAGAAAGTAGGCGACATGTCAACTGTCGTGTTCGTGCACGCCCATCCCGACGACGAGTCGTCGCAGACGTCGGGTTCGATGGCCCGAGCGGCGAAGGAGGGGCACCGGGTGGTGCTCGTCGTGGCCACCAACGGAGACCACGGTGACGCGCCTGACGACCTGGGAAAGGGCGAGACCGTGGTCGACCGACGACGGGCCGAGGCGGAGGCCGCGGCCGCGGTGATCGGTACCCACCGCATCGAGTGGCTCGGTTACGCCGACTCCGGTATGACCGGCTGGGCGCAGAACGGGCACGAGAACAGCTTCTACACGGCCGACACGGAGACCGCGGCCGCGAAGGTGGCCGCGATTCTGCGCGAGGAGGACGCCGACGTCGTCGTTGGCTACGACTGGCACGGCGGCTATGGTCACCCCGACCACGTCAAGGTGCACGCCGTGACCAAGCGGGCGGCCGAGCTGGCCGGCACGCCGCGCTACCTCGAGGGGTCGATGAACCGCGACGCCATGGTTCGCGGCTTCGAGGCGGCCAAGGCGGCCGGGATGGACGTCGGCGACTGGGACCCGGGTCAAGCCATGGACGACGGCAACCCCCTCGGCAGCGCCGAGAGCGAGCTGCACTGGGCCTGTGATGTCAGTGACTACCTGACCGTCAAGCGCGATGCCCTGAAGGCGCACGCCAGCCAGGGGGACGCCCAGGGGATGTTGTCGATGCCCGAGCAGATGTTCGCTCAGGGTTTCTCGTGGGAGCACTTCATCGAACCCGGCCGGCCTGACGGAATGGTGGAAGGCTGGTTTCTCGATGACTGACATCGATTTGACCTCGGCCACCCCCCAACAGCTCGACGAGCTGGGTCAGGCGGGCTTCATGAGCGCCATCCGGGCCATGCCGGATGCCGCCCTCGCCGCACTGATGCGCGGGCCCAACCGTTCGGTCATCCTGTCGCAGGTCTTCCCCCGGATGCCGGGTCTGTTCCGCCCCGACAAGGCGGGAGGGGCGAGGGCAACGACGCACTGGTTGATCACCGACGGGCCGGGCGGCGGCTCTGACGACTGGACGGTGCGGGTCGCCGACGGGGCGTGCGTCGTGACCCCGGGGCTCTCAGGCGATGCGGCGGTGTCGCTGACCATGTCGGGGGTCACCTTCTTCAAGCTGATCACCAAGAGCGGCAACCCGGTGATGATGTACATGACCGGCAAGCTGAAGATCTCCGGCGACGTCGGGCTGGCGGCCGGAATCGGCGGCTGGTTCGACTCGCCCGGCGCCTGACCTCCCGCCCCCTCCACCGTCGAAAGGGCTGTTCGTGTCGTCGGAGCACCACCATCTCGACCTGGTGCCCGGTGGAACGGGCCAGCCGCGCACCCCGGGTCACGACCGGGCCTCCAGCGCCTCGGTGAGCATGAGGTAGGCCGCGTTGTCAGCCGACTCGTGGTGGCGTAGCTGGGTTCGCGCCGTGCCCAGATGGCCTCGTAACCCAGCAGATCGGGTGCGTGCAGCTCGTCGCCCTCTCGACGTCGCCCTCTCGACGTCG
>JBDTVJ010000297.1:0-3207 GCA_040007275.1 Terracoccus sp. | reverse complement strand
CCGACGGCTGCCTCGCGGCGGCTGTCACCGGCGGCCAACAGCCCGTGGTCGGCCAGCTGCGCCGCCCCCACACCACCGAAGTACATGTGCAGGCCGGGGTAGGCGTGCGCCTGGAGGCCGCTCTGCGCCACGGCTGCCTCCATGTCGGCCCCGGGCTCGTGGTCGACGCGTGGCGATCCGTCGTCGAGGGTGCGGACGTGTAGTCGTGGGGCGTCGATGGCGGCCTGGATCTGCTCGCCGTGAAGCAGCGAACGCCCGAGCACCTGCATCAGCGCCGTGGTGATGCGGTCAGCACCCGGCGAGCCGATGGCCAGGGCGCCGCCCGTCGCACTGCGAGCCGTGGTCGGGGCCATGTTCGAGGCCAGCCGGGTGCCGGGCGGGACCGCGTGCAGCCCCAGGCGGTTCAGCTCGGGTTCACCGAGCGCGTTGTTGAGCAGGATGCCGGTTCCGGGCACCACCATGCCGGCGCCGTAGCCCGAGCTCATGGTGATCGCGCACGCCGTGCCCTGGTCGTCGACGGCCGACACGTGGGCGGTGGAGGCCGACGTGGGCAGACCCGCGAGGCCGTACCGCTCGACGGCGAGCAGCAGGGCGTGTCCATCGGCGTGCAGGTCTCGCGAGTGGTCGTGCACCGACAGGCGGTAGCCGAGCACCCGTCGCTGGATGTCGATCACGTCGGTCAGGGAGAACACGTGACGGGCGGCGAGCTCGGCGACCATCGCAGCCAGCATCGGGCCACCGACCGACGGTGGGGGGTTGAGGGCGACCGTCCAGTCGCCGAGGGGCCGCATGGTGGGGTGTTGCACGATCGGGGCGTACGCCGCGAGGTCGGCTGCGGTGATAAGGCCGTCGTTCGCGGCCATGTCGTCGACGAGCGCCCGTCCCACCGCACCGGTGGTGAACAGTGCGGGACCCTGCGCGCCGAGCAGGTCGAGGATGCCGGCCAGATCGGTGTTCGTCGAGAGCTCGCCTGGCTGCAGCGGGCCACCGTCGGCGCCGGTGACCAGGGCGTAGGCCTCGTCGTCGGGGCCGAACAGCGGGTCACGAACGACACCCAGGTAGAGGGCCGCCGCGGCTCCGACGCGGTAGCCGTCGCGGCAGGCCTGGGCGGCGGGTTCGACCAATCGGCGCCAGGGCAGCACGGCATAGCGATCACGCGCCAACGCCAGAGCCTGCACCGCGCCGGAGTTGGCGACCGACCCGTGGCCGGCACCCATCGTGACGCCGCCGCCGTAGTCGGTGCTGACCTGGCGTACACCGCGCCCGAAGGCCTCGTCGGGCAGGCCTCGGCCGGGCATCTCGACGTTGCCGTCGATGACGACCGGGTCGTGACCGGCGGGCCAGATGTTGACGAAGGCGCCGCCCATGATGCTGACGACGCCCGGTTCGGTGCTCATCGCCGTGATGGCGGCGGCGATCGCGGCGTCGACGGCGTTGCCCCCCTCCTCGCCCGCCAGGAGTCCGGCCTCCAGCGCCGCCGAACCGGTGGCGGCGACCGCCACCCTCATCAGGGCCGACCGATCGCGTGGTACTCCACGTTGGGCACGAGTCCGAGGGCCGTGCTGACCCGGTTGGTCAGGTTGAACATGCCCACGACCTGAACCAGCTCCACGATCTCGTGGTCGCCGAGGCCGACATCACGCAGCAGCTGAAGGTCGGCCTCGACGACGTCGGCCGGGTGCAGCGTGAGCCGCTCGGCGTAGGCCGCCATGGCCTTCTCCCGTTCGCCCAGCCCGGCCTGACGCCAGTTGACCCCGATGAGGTCGGCGGTGACGGCATCCTCCGTGAAGCTGCGCAGGGCTGCGCCGTGACTGACGGCGCAGTAGTCACAGCGGTTGACGCTGCTCACCACGACCGCGAGCAGCTCGCGGTCGGCGTTGCTGAGGTGTCCCTCCTTGTTGACGAGCAGGTTGAAGTAGTTCCACCAGGCGAGGAACTGCTCGCCGTTGACGGCCTGCCCGCGAAAGACGTTGGGCACGAAGCCGAAGGCCTCCTGCGACTTGTCCCACAGTCGGCTCACGCCCTCAGGTACGTCATCGCGGTCAGGCACGGGCAGGTAGGAAATGCGCGTCGGGTCACCCATGACCCAACCGTATGCCGCACAGCCCTCGTCGGCAGCGCGGCCGGCCGCGCATTCTCCAGCCCAGTCACCAGCCCTGTCGCGGGACGTGCGCGCCGGGTCAGGCGGGTTCGAGGGTCGCCACTGAGACGGTCGAGGTGGACGTCACGGCCCGGGCGGCCTCGCAGAGCGCCTCGAGCGCAGCACCGACCGCCGGCACCCGCTGCAGGTCGGGGGTGGTGACCGCGAGGATCTGACGCCGCGACGGGGGTGAGAGCGGCAGCGCCACCACGTCGTCGTGCTTGGCGGCGCCGAGGATGATGTCGGGCACGAGCGCGATGCCGAGGCCGGCGCCGACCAGGCCGAGCTGGGCGACGTAGTCCTCCGTCTCGAAGGCGACGTTCGGACTGAAGCCCTCTCGGGCGGCAACGGACAACAGATGGCCGCGGCAACGGGTGCACCCGGCGATCCAGTCGTCGGCGCTGAAGTCGGACATGGTTGCGGCGGGCTTTTCGGCCAGCGGGTGGCTGCGTGGCACCACGAGGCGCACCTCGTCGACGAGCAGGCGGCGAGTGACGAGCATGGAGAGGTCCTCCTCCAGCTCGCCCGTGGGGCCGGTGTCGCCGACGTCGCTCGGGTCGCTGCCGTAGACGAAGACGATGGCGATGTCGCAGTCGCCGGCTCGTAGGGCGGCGAGGGACTCCGGCGGCTCCCCCTCGGTGAAGGTGACCCTGAGGTCGGGGTGGTTGCGCTTGACGATGGCCAGGGCCCGGGGCACGAGCGTCGCCGACGAGCTGGGGAAGGCCATCAGCCGGACCCGTCCGGCCCGCAGCCCGGCGATCGCGGTGATCTCCTCCTCCGCCGCGTCCAGGGCGGCGAGCACCCCGACCGCGTGCCGGGCCAGCACGTTGCCGGCCTCGGTGAGACGCACCTGACGTCCGTAGCGCTCGACCAGCACGGTGCCGGTGCGCTGCTCGAGGCGCCGGACCATCTGGGAGATCGCGGGCTGGGTGAAGCCGAGCGCGTTGGCGGCACTGGTGAAGCTGCCCTCGTCGGCGATGGCCTTCATGACCCGCAGGCCCGCAGCATCGATCATGCCGACATCATAACCAGATATTATGGATGCCGGAACTTTCCGCGGTTCGCCG
>JBDTVJ010000296.1:0-3210 GCA_040007275.1 Terracoccus sp. | reverse complement strand
CTTACTCGATCTTGAGCTCGTCCCCGTCGACAGTGACGCGGCCGCGGCGCAAGGGCCAGGCCTTGGTCAGGGCGATGAAGGCGGCGCCCAGGCCAGGCATCTTGGCAAAGATGCCCTGGGGGCCGCGGGTCATCTGCCCTGTCTTGACGTCGTACTTGGCCTGGTGCCACGGGCAGACCAGGCAACCGTCGGCGTCGATGCTGCCCTCGGCAAGGTCGGCGCGAAGGTGCCGACACCGCCTGCTGACGGCGAAGTAGTCGCCGTTGTTGCCGACCGCGTAGCCTCCAGACCCGGTCACCGACCCGGGCGGAACATCGGAGGCGGGAATCCTGGTATCGCTCATAGCCTGCTCCTCATCTGCTGTCCCCTCGACCAGTTCATAGTGACACGCACCGTCAAGGGCTGACCGTTCCCACACGGCAGGCATGGGCGTGGCTGCCGGCCGTGGTTACATGATGGCCTCCGGTACGCAGGCAACCAGGGACCCTCTGCCCGGTCACGGCGAGGGCTGCTCGTTGGTGAGGTGGAGCAGCCAGTTGCTCCCGGTTTCGATGAGGGCGTATCGCCGCGGACCCTCGCGGCCGTGCAGCACGAAGACGATCCGTCGGGCGTCACGGCCGACAAGCTCCCACCAGCCGGTGTCGGCGATGAGCTTGTCGTCGTCGGTGTAGGTGAGGTGGCTCCGGTCGTGGTCCGGCACGGCGACGGCGAGCCGGTTCGGTGTCGTCGAGGTCGGCAGCCCGCGGGGTATCGCCCACGAGCGCAGTACGCCGTCCTCCTCGAGCCGAAGGTCGCAATGACGTCGAGGTTTGCGGTGATCGTGCAGCACGAAGGCCGGTTGCTCCGCGTCGTCGCTCATCGGCCCAGTTTGTCTCACGCCGCCGGGTCTCGCAGCCGGCCTGCGGCAACACACCGAGTACCCGTCAAACCCCGGCTGCTACGCCACGCTAAGTTGGCGGTTTCTCGGTGTGTTGCGCCTGAGCTTGAGGACTCTCGTATGTCGATCGCAGATTTCGAGCGCTTTTCCCTGACCTTCGGCCCCAGCCCCGTGCACCCGCTGAAACGGATCACCGAGCACCTCGGCGGCGCCCAGGTGTGGGCCAAGCGCGAGGACGTGAACTCGGGTCTGGCCTTCGGCGGCAACAAGACCCGCAAGCTCGAGTACATCGTTCCCGACGTGCTCGCCTCCGGCGCCGACACGCTCGTGTCGATCGGCGGCTTCCAGAGCAACCACACCCGGCAGGTCGCGGCCGTCGCCGCCCACCTCGGCCTCGCGTGCCGGCTGGTGCAGGAGAAGTGGGTGGACTGGAACGACCCGGGCAACGACCGGGTCGGCAACATCCTGCTCAGCCGCATCATGGGCGCCGACGTTCGTCTCGACCCCTCGGGTTTCGACATCGGCATTCGCAGCTCGTGGGAGGAGGCCATCGCCGAGGTCAAGGCGACCGGCGGGGTGCCCTACGCCATCCCGGCCGGGGCGTCGGAGCACCGGCTCGGCGGGCTCGGGTTCGCGAACTGGGCCTACGAGGTGGCCGAGCAGGAGCGCACGCTCGGGGTGTTCTTCGACACCGTCGTCGTGTGTACCGTCACGGGATCGACGCACGCGGGCATGATCGCCGGGTTCGCTGCCCTCGAGGATGCCGGGGGGCGCCCTCGCCGGGTCATCGGCATCGACGCGTCGGCGACCCTGCAGAAGACCCGCGCCCAGGTGGCGCGGATCGCCCAGCACACGGCATCCCTCATCGGCCTGGGGCGCGACCTGCGCGACGACGAGATCACGGTGCGAGGCGGCTGGGCCGGCGACCTCTACGGCATTCCGGTGGAGTCGACCGTCGACGCGATCCGCCTGTCGGGTCGGCTGGAGGCGATGATCATCGACCCGGTCTACGAGGGGAAGTCGATGGCGGGCCTGGTCGAGCTCGTCACGTCTGGCGACATCCCGCGCGACGCGACCGTGCTCTACGCCCACCTCGGTGGCCAGCCCGCGCTCAACGCCTACCCGGGCATCTTCGAGGCCTGAGCCATCGGCCATACGGTCAGCCGGGCAGCACGTCGCGGTCGGTCTTGCCGGGCGGCGTCTCCGACCGGCGCCAGAACGGGATGGCCAGCCACAGCACCAGGGCCACCACTGCGAGCGCCGCACCCGTGGGGAAGGCAACCGCGGGCCCGACGAGTACGTCGAGCACGAGCACGACACCGCCGAGCACGGTCACGCCCAGCGTCCCTAGCCCGACCGAGAGCAGGATCGAGGTGTAGCGCACGATGAAGTCCTTGACCCCCTCACGGAACAGCACCCGGTGCATCGCGGCGGGGGCGGTGAAGAGGAGGACGCTGAGCGCCGCCATCACGAGGGTGAAGATGTAGATGCCGCGCTGCCCGTCGGTCAGTACGGTGAACCGCTGTTGGAAGGGGACCGAGAGCAAGAAGGCGAAGATGATCTGCACGCCGGTCTGCGCCACCCGCAGCTCCTGCAAGAGCTCACCGAAGTTGCGGTCGAGACGGGCACCGGTCGTCTCGGTGCGTGAGTAGTGCTGCTCGTCGGCCATGCCGCGATCCTCGCACCACGAGCCCGGGCGCGAGCACCCGCCAACCCCCGGTCGGTCAGCGGCTCACGCGGGCGGGCGCGTCGTCCCAGCGTCCACGCACGTACGCGGGCGGGTACGGCGCCTCGCGCCAGCTCAGCCCCAGCTCGGATGCCGCTCGCAGCGGCCAGGCCGGCTCGCGCAGGGCGGCCCGGGCCAGCAGTACGGCATCCGCCTCACCGTTGGCGAGCACCCGCTCGGCCTGGTCGGGCTCGGTGATGAGCCCGACGGCTCCCGTCGGGATATCGGCGCCCGAGCGCACCCCGGCCGAGAACGGCACCTGGTAGCCAGGGCCGACGGGGATGTCGGCCCGCACGTTGCCGCCGCTCGAGACGTCGACGAGGTCGACGCCGTGCTCACGCAGCAGGCTCGACAGACGCACCGTCTGGTCGAGGTCCCAGCCGCCGGGGGCCCAGTCGGTGGCCGAGAGCCGAACGAACAGGGGCCGGTCACTCGGCCACGCGTCACGAACCGCGTCGACCACCCGGAGGGGGAAGGCGACCCGCCCGTCAAAGTCTCCGCCGTGGGCGTCGGTTCGCGTGTTCGACAGCGGTGAGAGGAACTGGTGGAGCAGGTAGCCGTGGGCAGCGTGCAGCTCGACCACGTCGAACCCCGCGGTCAGGGCCCG
>JBDTVJ010000295.1:0-3219 GCA_040007275.1 Terracoccus sp. | reverse complement strand
ACCCGATGAAGCTCATCACCGCCATCATCAAGCCGCACCAGCTCGACGAGGTCAAGGAGGCCCTGGAAGCTTTCGGCGTGGCCGGCATGACGATCAGCGAAGCCAGCGGCTACGGCCGTCAGCGCGGGCACAGCGAGGTCTACCGCGGAGCCGAGTACACGGTCGACTTCGTGCCGAAGGTACGCCTTGAGGTGCTGGTCGACGACGTCGACGGCTCGGACGTTCTCGAGGTGATCCTCAAGGCCGCCCAGACCGGGCGGATCGGTGACGGCAAGATCTGGTCGATGCCGGTCGAGGAGGTCGTGCGGGTGCGCACCGGCGAGCGAGGCGTGGACGCCCTCTGACATGAGCGACGTGACCGCACGACGGCTCGACCTGGCTGGAACTCGAAGCTTCGCGGCGCCCGGCGCGGGTCCCACCCGCCGCCGGGCGCTGGCGGAGTTCGGTTCCGGCTGGCTCCAGGAGCTCTGGCGCGACGCCTGCGCCGGCCGGCGTCACGAGGGGGTCGCCCTGGCCGCCGTCGGCTCGCTCGCTCGTGGCGACGGTGGGCCTCTCAGCGACTACGACCTCGTGCTCGTGCACCACCCTCGTGGCCTCGCGGGCAAGGAGGTCGCCGCCTTCGCCGACAAGCTCTGGTACCCCATCTGGGATGCCGGTGTGCGCCTTGACCACAGCGTGCGTACGGTGGCGGAGTGCCGGGCCGTCGCCACGGACGACCTGTCGGCCGCGGTGGGGCTGCTCGACCTGACTCACGTGGCCGGTGACGCCGATGTCGTCAACGCGGCCCGTTCGACCGTCGCGCACGACTGGCGCGCCAACGCCCGCACCCGGCTGCCGGAGATGCAGGAGTCGGTCATCGCTCGCCACGCCAGGCAGGGTGACCTGGCTCATCTCATCGAGCCCGAGCTGAAGGAGGCCCACGGCGGTCTGCGCGACATGTCGGTGCTCCGGGCCCTGACCTCCGCGTGGCTCACCGACCGGCCGCACGGTGAGGTCGACGCCGCTCACGAGCGGATCCTCAATGTGCGCGACGCGATCCACGTCGTCACCGGCCGCGGGCGGGACCGTCTGAACCGTGACGACCACGACGCCTGTGCGGCGCTGCTCGGGTACACCGACTCCGACGACCTGCTCACCGACCTGTCCACCTCGGCCCGCACCATCGCCTACGCCGTCGACGGGACGCTGCGGCGGGCCCTGCAGTCGCAGCGGGCCCGTACCCTGCGCGTCGGGCCCCGTCGGCCCCAGCTCGCCCCTCTCGGCTACGGCCTGTACCGGCACGACGGCGAGGCGGTGCTGGGTCCCTCTGCCGATCTCTCGAGCGACCCGCTCACCCCCCTGCGCGCTGCCCTCGTCGCCGCACGGGGCGGCATCCCTCTCTCGCCGACCACGCTGCGCAACCTCGCCGACCATTCGCCAGCCCTGCCCGATCCGTGGCCCGAGGTCGCCCGCAACCTCTTCGCCGACCTGCTGGCAGCCGGCCCCGGCCTGGTCAACGTGTGGGAGGGGCTCGACCTTTCCGGCGTCGTCGAACGGTGGATCCCCGAGTGGGCGGCGGTGCGCAGCCGCCCCCAGCGCAACGCCGTGCACCGGCACACGGTCGACCGTCACCTCATCGAGGCGGTCGTCGCGGCGAGCGGCATGGTTCGCGATGTGGCCCGGCCCGACCTGCTCATGCTCGCCGCGCTGCTCCACGACATCGGCAAGGTTCCCGGCACGACCGACCACTCGGTGACCGGCGCCCAGATCGCCGACACCGTGCTGCGACGCATCGGTGTGACGGACGCCGACCGGTCGGTCGTCGTTCGCCTCGTGCGAGAACACCTCACCCTGGTCGACCTGGCCACCCGGCGCGACCCCGAGGATCCGGCCACCATCGCGGCCCTCACCGAAGCCGTTGGAGGTTCGGTCGCCACCCTCGAGCTGCTGCGGGCACTGACCGAGGCCGACGCCTCGGCGGCCGGTCCGAAGGCCTGGACCGACTGGCGTGCCGGTCTCGTCGCGCGCCTGTACATCGCCTGCCGGGCGGCTCTGGAGGCCAGCCACCGCGGCGAGGCTCCCCGTGCGGTCGAGCCTCTGGAGACGCTGCGACTCTCCGAGGAGGCGGCGGGGCGGGTGGCGGTCGGTGAGCCGTGGGTCACGGTCACCTCGTTGGGGGGCGCTCACCGTATCGACATCGTCGACCGTGACCGGGCCGGCCTGTTCGCCGACACGGCGGGTCTGCTCGCCGCCCAGGGTTTCGTGGTGCGCTCAGCCACCCTGCGCACCGTTGACGGGCTGGCCGTCAACGAGTGGTGGGTGGAGTCGCCCGGTGGTGAGACGCCGCTGTCGTCGCTCATCGCGCGTGACCTCGTGCGCGTCGCCGCCGGTGACCGCTCGCCGCTCGGGAAGGCCTCACGCCGCAGGAGCTCGAGCGCGCCGACCTCCTCGAGCCGCACGGTCGGTTCGCCCGATGGCGCCCGCGCCCTCGTGGTCAGCAGCGCGTCTGACACCGCCTCCGTCATCGAGGTGCGAGCCTCCGACCGGCCCGGCCTGCTGCAGGACATCGGCATCACCCTGGCGCGGGCAGCGTTGTCGGTGCGCTCGGCGCACATCGCCACCTATGCCGGACAGACCCTCGACACCTTCTACGTGACGGAGTTCGGAGGGGGCCGCCTCGCTCCGGCCCGGGCGGCCCAGGCCGTCGCCATGGTCATCGACACCTGCGACGACTGATGCCCTGACTGCCCGGACGCCGCCAAGGGGCAGGTGTGGCCTCGGGGAGGGTGCGCAACGGCATCCACCCCGGGTTCACCTCGTCCAGCCGAGGCCGCCCGAATCGGCGTGCGGGCCCGCACCGGATAACGTTGCGCGGGTGTTCGCATCCTTGTCTGACCGGCTGACTGCCACCTTCAAGAACCTTCGCGGCAAGGGCCGCCTGACGGAGTCTGACGTCAACGCGACGATCCGTGACATCCGGATGGCCCTGCTCGACGCTGACGTGGCCCTGCCCGTCGTCAAGCGGTTCACCGGCAAGGTGCGCGAGCGTGCCCTTGGGGCCGAGGTGAGCCAGGCGCTCAACCCCGCCCAGCAGGTCGTCAAGATCGTGCAGGAGGAGCTCGTCGCGATCCTCGGCGGACAGACCCGCCAGCTCGAGCTGGCCAAGGTGCCGCCGACGGTGATCATGCTGGCGGGCCTGCAGGGGTCGGGCAAGACGACCTTCGCCGGCAAGCTCGGCCG
>JBDTVJ010000294.1:0-3223 GCA_040007275.1 Terracoccus sp. | reverse complement strand
CGAGCTTGACGAACCGCACGACGTGCCGCGAGATGCCACGGGGCAGGGCCGCCAGCGTGTCCTCGGGCCAGTCCTCCAGCGGTGTCGACCACGGCAGGTCGAGCAGGGCGGGATCGGGCCGGGCGGTGGTGATCTCGAGTGTCACGAGGAGATCGTGTCACGATCGGCGGTAGGCGTGGTCAGGCGTTTATCCGCCCACTTGGCGGTGGCGGCCAATGCGAAGAAGAGCACGGCGATGACCGCGCAGTTGAGCAGCGTGCGGCCGTAACCGATCTGGTCGACGTTGATGAACGGGTAGGGGTACCAGCCCACGAACGGGCCGAGGGCGAGGGTGGCGACGAGCCAGAGCACCGGCCAGATGAGGGAGGGCAGCAAGTCTTCGCGGCGCACCTTGCCGCGGGGACCGAAGGCCAGCCACCCGATGAAGGTGAGCGCCGGCACGACGATGTGCAGCAGCCGGTCGCACAGCAGGTTGAGCGCCGAGTACGACGGGGACGGCGGTAGCGCTACGGCGGCGATGATGCCGGTGACGGTGATTCCGACGAGGGAGGCGAGCCGGATGACGCGGAAGACCTGGCGGTCGGTGTGACGGGTCACAATGAACCCCATCGCGACGGCGACGAGGAAGTTCGACTGGATGGTGAAGTAGCAGAAGAACCGGCGCACACGTTCGAGGTCGGAGACCGGCGTGGCCGCCCCCTCGAGCACGTTCTGCCCGGAGATGATCAGGGCCAGCTGCAGCACCAGCGCGACAGCGGCCACTGCGAGGGTCGCGATGTGCCAGTAGCGCCCGAGGCTCGTCTTCGTCACGATGGTGAGCCTAGGGTCTGCGAACGCCGAGAGGGCAGTTCGCGCGTCGTGTCTCGAAAACGGGGCTTCCGGTACACGGGCTCGAACTGCCCTCTCGCTGCGTGCTGGGTCAGTCGCCGATGCGCAGGCCCGACTCCCCGTTGAACACGTGTACGTGCCCGGCCTTCGGCGTCAGGTGGATGACCGTGCCCTTCTCCGGGGGGCGACGTCCGTCGACCCGGGCGATGAACGGAACCGGGCCGCCGGTCTCACCGGTGGAGGCGAGCAGCTTCTGCTCGGTGGTGCCGTAGATGTAGGCGTCGGCGCCCAGCTCTTCGACGACGTCGATCGTGACCGGGATTCCGGTTCCGTCGCTCGACAGCTCGAGGTCTTCCGGGCGAACCCCGAGGGTCACGTTCTTCCCGACATCCTTGAGCAGGTCACGCTCGATCGGCACCGTGTGGCCACCGAGGTTGATGCCACCGTCGGTGACCGCTCCCTCCATGAGGTTCATCGCGGGCGAGCCGATGAAGCCGGCCACGAAGACGTTCTGCGGGTGGTCGTACATGCGGCGCGGGCTGTCGCACTGCTGCAGGATGCCGTCCTTGAGCACCGCGACCCGGTCACCCATCGTCATGGCCTCGACCTGGTCGTGCGTGACGTAGACGGTGGTGACGCCGAGGCGACGCTGGAGCGAAGCGATCTGCGTGCGCGTCTGCACGCGCAGCTTGGCGTCGAGGTTCGACAGCGGCTCGTCCATGAGAAAGACCTGGGGGGAGCGCACGATCGCGCGACCCATCGCGACGCGCTGACGCTGGCCACCGGAGAGGGCCTTCGGCTTACGGTCGAGGTAGGGGGAGAGGTCAAGGATCTTGGCGGCCTCTTCGACGCGCTTGCGAATCTCGCTCTTGTCGACGCCGGCGATCTTGAGCGCGAAGCCCATGTTGTCGGCGACCGTCATGTGCGGATACAGCGCGTAGTTCTGGAACACCATCGCGACGTCGCGGTCTTTGGGGGAGAGGTTGGTGACGTCGCGGTCACCGATGAGGATGCGGCCGCCGTTGACCTCTTCGAGGCCTGCGAGCATGCGCAGGGAGGTGGACTTGCCACATCCGGAGGGGCCGACGAACACGAGGAACTCGCCGTCTTCGATCTCGATGTTGAGCTTGTCGACCGAGGGGACGGGGTTGCCCGGGTACTGCCGGGTGGCGTTGTCGAACGTTACTGTTGCCATGGCGTCATTGCCTTCCTTCACCGGCAGGAACGTGCCGGACGATCCGTTGTAAAGGGCATGCTCGCCCGGTCGGGCGGCAGGCTCATCATGTCTCAACAGGGTCGTCACCGCTACCCCCTGCTTGCCGGCCGACCCGCCTGATGGTCAACTTCTGAGTGCTCGACCGGCCGCGCCGAACGGTCTGGCGGCGCGGTGAAAGCCGTCCGCCGCCAGGGTTGAGACCAGATTGTTGCAAAAAGTTGCTGCAAGAAGGCTGGATCTTGCAGGCGCCTTGTTGCTAACCTCGCGCCACCGGTGGCGGCGTGTGCCACCTGGCTTCGAAGGAGAATCCATGCACAAGCGTGTCATCGGCGCGATGGCCATCTCGGGCGTTGCCGCCCTGGCCCTCAGCGCCTGCGGCGGGTCGTCAACCCCGTCCACCCCCGGTCCGGCCCCATCGGCCGGCGGCACCAAGGCAGCAGCCGTCCCCACCCCGTCCTCGACGACTGACGCGCCGGTGCGCGACGCCAACGTCGACCTCGTCATCTGGTCAGAGGCCAACCCCGCTCCTGGTATCAAGAAGATCGCCGATGCCTTCGGGAAGGAGCAGGGCATCACCACCTCGGTGCAGATCGCCGTCAACGCTCGACAGCAGTACAAGGACGCGACGAAGGTGGGCAAGGGCCCTGACATCGTGGTCGGCGCCCACGACTGGCTCGGTGAGCTCGTACAGGAGAACACCGTTGCCCCGATCCAGCTCTCGGCCGACACCGCCGCACAGTTCGCCAAGACCTCAATAGACGCGGCGAAGTTCAACGGCCAGAACTACGGCGTGCCGTACGCGGTCGAGAACATCGCGCTGATGCGCAACACGGCGCTCGCCCCCGACGCCCCCAAGACGATGGACGAGCTGGTCGCGTCGGGCAAGGCGATCAAGGCGAAGAACCCCAAGGTCACCAACGTGCTGCTGCAGCAGGTCGGCAAGACCGGCAACGCCTACTACACCTATCCCTACATGAGTGCCTTCGGTGGTGGCATCTTCGGCTCGACCGCCGACGGCGGCTTCGACCCCAACAAGGTCATCGTCGGCAGCAAAGGCTCGGTTCAGGGGGCCGAGGTGCTGGCCAAACTGGGCAAGGAGGGCATCCTCTCGACGAACGTCGGCGACGACAACGCCGAGGGCCTCTTCGACGCCGGCAAGTCGCCCTACTTCTTCACCGG
>JBDTVJ010000293.1:0-3224 GCA_040007275.1 Terracoccus sp. | reverse complement strand
GCTCCACCGGATCGAGAGCACGAGGCCACCCACCAGAACGAGAGCGGCAGCGAGCGCGAACCAAACGCTGAGGTCGACGTCCTGTCGTTGCACCGACACGTGCCTGGGTAGATCACTGAGCACGCGATCGAGCTGACCGGCATCGGTCGCGGCGAAGTACTCGGCCTTCGTCGTCGTCGCGACGGTCCTGAGGGCCGCCTCGTCGACCACCAGGTAGTTCCGTCCGCCGGCGTCGACGAAGCGGTTGCCGACGTCTCCGGAGAACTGGCGACCCGACGAGGCGCCGATCTGGTCGAGGGAGCACACCAGCTGTGTCGGGCTCTTCGTGCCGAACCCGATGGGGTAGACGCGGATGCCCCGAGCCGCCGCCTGTTCGGCCGCCTCGGCCGGGGTGGGGCCCCGGGTGTTGGCGCCGTCGGTGAGCAGCACGATGATCTCCGGGGCGAGGTCACCGGTTCCGCTCTGGCTGGACGTACTGGGGCCGGACTTCTCGGCGGGGCTCGGCGCCGGACTGTGGGTGGCCCCGAGACCGTCGTCGGGTTGGTCGACGATGTCGCTGGGCGCCACGCCGGGGTCGAGCTCGGCAATGGCGTCGATGGAGGTGAGGATGGCCGACCCGATCGTCGTGCCCCGACCAGTCGTGGCTCCGGCGAGCGCGGCGAGCAGGTCGTCGCGGTTCGTCGTCGGGGCTACGGCCAGCTGGGCCGAGCCTGAGAAGAGCACCAGACCCACCTTTGTCTCCTCGTCCTGGCCCTTGACGAAGGTGCGCACAGCGGTCTGCGCCGCCGCCAGCCGGTTGGGGTCGACGTCCGTCGCGCACATCGACCCCGAGACGTCGAGGGCGAGGATGATCGTCGCGCTCGATACCGGTACGTCGGCCCGCACCTGAGGACGGGCACTGGCCAGCCCGAGGAGAGTGAGGCTGGTCAGCACGAGGCCGATCGGCACGTGTCGTCGCCACCGGTGCACCGGTTTGGCCGCGGCGCGCACGAGGGCGATGTTGGAGTAACGAACAGTGACAGGTCGTCGGCGGCGCTGCTTCCACACGTAGGCCCCGAGCAGGAGGGGCACGACGGCGAGCCCGACCAGCACGTAGGGCAAGGCGAACGCCATCTCAGATCACCCGCCCCTGGCGCAGCACCGAGAGGGCGGCACCGGCGAGCAGGAGCAGCATGCCGACTCCGGCGACCAGAGACGTCACCTCGTGTGGCACCGCACGCGTCGTCCACATCAGCTCGATCGAGTCGTAGACCCGAGCGAGCGACGCCGCGTCGGCGGCCGACCGGTAGGTGCCGTTCGTGGTCTTCGCGATGGCCCTGAGAGTAGTCTCATCGAGAGCCGTGGCAATGCTGAAACCCTTGATCTGCAGGACGGTTCCGGCCGCGCTGCCGAGACCGATGGGGTCGATCCGTACGCCGGCTGCCGAGGCGAGGTCGGCCAGCGCGCCCGGTTGAGGACCGCTGGTGTTCTCGCCGTCGGTGAGCAGCACGATGGCGGTGCCGCCGTAGTAGCCGATGGGGGTCTCGTCGGCGGTGCCGGTCTCGGTGTCGCCACCCGGCCGGATAGGCCGTCCGGCAATCGCGCTCAGGCCCCCGAGGATGCCGTCACCCAGCGACGTCTCGCCCTGCGGTCGCAACCGGGCGATGGCGGCCAGCACCGCGGCGCGGTCGGTGGTCGGCCGCTGCGACACCACACCCGTTCCCCCGAAGGCGACGACGGCGACCCGCACCGCCGCGGGCTGCTTCTCGACGAAGGCCCGCGCCGCGGCCTGGGCGGCGCCCAACCGAGTCGGCACCACGTCGGTCGCTGCCATGCTCGTCGACACGTCGAAGGCGAGAACCACGGTTCCCTCGCGGCGGGGTTCGGCGATCGAGGCGACGGGACGGGTCAGAGCCAGGATCATCAGGGTGAGGGCCGCGAGGAACAGCACCGGGGCCACGTGTCGCCACCGGTCGGGCCGGGTCGAGCCAGCAGCACGGGTCACGACCAGTCCCTGCGCGGCCAGGGCGTCACGCCGGTTCTGCTGGCGCCCGAGCAGGCGACGGTAGGCGAGCACCAGGGCGGGCACGGCGAGCAGTCCGACGAGTGCCCACGGCCAGGTCAGGGTCATCGGCGTCGTCGCTTCCGCAGCGCCGCGATGCGAACCAGCGAGCGCACGAGGTCTTCGTCGGTGCTGACCCGGTGGAGGTCGACGCCGGCCTTGCGGGCTGCACTGGTGATCGCCTCCTGCCGTTCGTCTGCGGCGGCCCGTAGGCGAGCCCGGAACCCCGGGTCGCTGGTGTCGACGAAGATCTGCTCACCGGTCTCGGCGTCTTCGACGTAGATCATCCCGGCGTCGGGGAGCTCGAACTCGCGGGGATCGCTGACCTGTAGCGCCACGACCTCGTGTCGCAGCGCGAGCCGGCCGAGGTGACCTTCCCACCCCGGCGTACTGATGAAGTCAGAGACGACCACGAGCAGCGAGCGACGTCGGGCCAGTCCGTTCGCGGCGTGAAGAAGAACGGCGAGGTTGGTCACCGCCCCACCCTGCGCTGCGGCGCGAGGGCTCGCTGCGGTGCGGCGCTCCAGCAGGGAGCCGGCAATGCGCAGCACCTGGGTGCGACCGGTCGCGGGCGGGATGACGGTCTCGATGCCTCGGTCGAGCAGCACGGCTCCCACCCGGTTCCCGCCGCGGGTCAGCACGTGCGCGATGGTCGTCGCGACCTCGGCGAGCACGAGGTTCTTCTGCCGGTCGACCGGGCCGAAGCCCATCGAGGCGGAGTGGTCGAGCAGCAGCCACGCCGTGAGCTCACGGTCTTCGACGAACTCGCGCACGAAGGGTGTGTCGAGGCGGGCGGTGACGTTCCACTCGATGTGACGGGGGTCGTCGCCGGGCTCGTACTCGCGCAGGTCGGTGAAGTCGATCCCCGTGCCGCGGAACAGGCTCCGGTAGTCGCCTTGCAGCCGACCATCGAGCGGCCGCACCACGCGCCACTCGAGCTGGCGGAGCAGTCGCTCCGCGGTCAGTCCCGGGGCCGGGCCCATGCCGATCCCGCTGTGGTGTCATACCAACCGCCGGTGCCGCCGGATGCCGTTGTGCTCGGTGCCGCCGGCACCGGGCGTTCGCGCAGCGGACCGGTCGGGATGGGCACGGCGGCGATGATCGGGGAGAGAACGTCGTCGGGGGAGAGGTCTTCGGCCAGCGCCTCGTACGACAGCACGATGCGGTGGCGCAGCACGTCGCG
>JBDTVJ010000292.1:0-3284 GCA_040007275.1 Terracoccus sp. | reverse complement strand
CCTCGTGGTTCTCGTCAGGGTTGCGGATGACGAAGGCGCTGACGCTCGTCGTGCGATCGCGCACGAGCAGCGACAACACGGTCTTGAGCTTCTTCTCGCCCGGAAGGGCGACGACGTACTCGCCGGGTCGGGCCCCGAGCTCGTAACCCAGCCCAACGGCATCCACATAGTCGGTCAGCCTCACCCCTGCTGCACCAGCATCGCCCTGCGGCCGGCTCTTCCCGGTTGGCACGTCAGCGGCTACGTCGGTGGTCACGTCCCCATCCTCGCACCCACCCCAGCCCACTGAACGCAGTGTTCGCTCTCGAAAGCCGCGCTACAACAGCGCGTTCGCGCGCGAACGCTGCGTTCAGTGGGTCAGGGGGTGACGGCGGTGGGAACGCCGGCGAGGCGGCCACTGGCGTCGATGGACCACTCGGCATGGTTGGCTACGGCCTGACGGTAGACCTCGAGCAGCCGGTCGGTGGTGGCGCCCCAGCCGAACGTGCTCGCGTGCAGAACCGCTCGTCGGGCCAGGACGGCCCGGTGCCCCGGGTCATCGACGAGCCGGCCGATCGCCCGCGCCCAGTGGGCCGGGTCGTGGCCTTCGACCAGCACACCCGCGTCGCCGACCGCCGTCGGCAGGCCACCGACATCGGCGGCCACGACCGGCGTTCCGCAGGCCTGCGCTTCGATGGCCACGAGACCGAACGACTCGCTGTGGCTGGGCACGACGACGAGATCGGCGGCGCGATACCAGTCGGCAAGCACGTGGCGCTCGACGGGTCGAACGAACCGCACGCGGTCGGCGATGCCGAGCTCGTGCGCCAGCTCCTCCAGCCCCGTGGGGCGAGCCAGACCCGACCCGCTGGGGCCGCCGACGACGGCCACCGTGAGCGTGGTGCGGCGCCGGGGGTCACGCATCACGAGCTCGTGGGCCGCGCGCAGCAGCAGGTCGGGCGCCTTGAGCGGCTGGATGCGGCCCACGAAGAGCAGCAGCACGTCAGCGACATCCACCCCCACCGCTCGCCGGGCGGCAGACCGGTCACCGGGCCGGAACGTCGAGAGGTCGACCCCCGGCGGCACGACCGAGACCTTCTCGCGTGGGGCGTCGTACAGCTCGATGAGCTCACGGGCCTCCCCCTCGGTGTTCGCGATCAGCCGGTCGGCGGCATCGACGACCTGGGCCTCACCGATCTCGCGACCGAGCGGCTCGGGGTCGTCTCCGCTCGCCAGGTGCCGGTTCTTGACGCGGGCCATGGTGTGCATCGTGTGCACCAGCGCCACCCGCCACCGGTCGGCGGCCAGCCAGCCGACCTGCCCCGAGAGCCAGTAGTGCGAGTGCACGAGGTCGTAGTGGTTCTCGGGAACCGACAGCCCGGCCTGCATGATCCCGGCCGAGAAGGCGCACAGCTGACCGGGCAGGTCCTGCTTCGAGAGTCCCTCGTACGGTCCGGCCGTCACGTGTCGAACCCGCACCCCCGGGGCCAGCTCACCCTCGAGCGGGGTGTCGCCGTTCGTGCGGCGGGTGAAGATGTCGACCTCGGTCCCCCGCTTGGCCAGCTCCTTCGCGGTCTCGGCCACGTAGACGTTGAGCCCACCGGCGTCGCCGGTTCCCGGCTGCTCGAGCGGCGAGGTGTGAACGCTGATCATCGCCACGCGTCGCAGATCGGCGGTCATCGGCACCCTTTCCTCGCCCGGCACATGCTCCCAAGCTTCTCAACCCACCCGCCGCTCGGACGATTCCCGTCGCCTGGCCGGATGCCGTACGACCCGGCGACCCGTCCTGCCACTCGTCCTGCCACCCCACCCTGCTGCCCAACCTGCCGTCCGACCTGCCGTCCGACCTGCCGTCCGACCTGCCGTCCGACCTGCCGTCCGACCTGCCGTCCGAGCCAGGCCCGACCGGCTCCCTGGAAGTGACCGAAGGCGCCCGGCTGCTCGCCCCGATGGCGCGTCCTCGAGGCGTAGCATCGCCCCATGTCGCAGTGCGACATGGCCGCCGAGGCACACGGCCATGGGGTGATCGTCATCCACCAGGAGTCCGGGTGGGTGGGGGCCGTCGCGCCCTGGCTCGCCGACGGCATCAGGGCGGGACTGCGAGCCGTCGCGGTCGTCACTCCCGAGCACGAGGCGATGCTGCGTCAGGGCCTGACCGACGTCGGCGTCGACAGCTCTGCCGCCGAGGCGTCCGGCCGCTACCAGTACCTCGACGTGCAGGCCGCCGCCTCGGCATTCGTAGACGACGGTGTCTTCGACTCGGATGCCTTCAGGGGGGTGGTGCGCAGCATCCTGGAGGGGCCCGCGCCAGCTACCCGGGCCGGAAGCAAGGGCGCAGCCCTCGTAGCGTCCGCACCCTCCGGCATCCGCATGGTCGGCGAGGTGGCAGCCCTGCTGGTGTCACACGGCGAGGAGCGGGCGGCGCTCGACATCGAGCGCCTATGCCGGGAGATGACCTCCAGTCAGCCGGTCAGCCTGCAATGTGTGTATGCCGCCGACGTGCTGAGCCCCACTGACCTGGGGCTGGTGCGTCAGGTCTTCGACCTGCACACAACAGTGGCCGTCGAAGGCGCCGGCGCGGCGCCATCAACGCCAGGTGCCGTCCTCGCCAGGCAAGAGGACCATCGCGTCGAGCTCTTCCCGGGCGTGCCACAGTCGATCGCCAAGGTGCGCCGGTTCGTCACCGACACCCTCGACCGGCACCACCCACTCGGGGTGGTGCTCGACTGCTCCTTGATCGCTTCGGAGATGGCCACGAACGCCTACCGGCACGCCGACGGGTCGCCGTTCCGAGTCGGTGTCCGGCTCGTGCCCGGTCGCGTTCGCATCACGGTCGAGGACACGTCGATCACGCCCCCCTCGATGCCGCATCCTCTCGAACACGACGAAGGTGGTCGAGGAGTGGCCATCATCGACGCGTTGTCAGACCGCTGGGGCGCTGACTCCCTGCCGAGCGGCAAGGTGGTCTGGGCCGAGGTGCTGACGGCCTCAAGGTCTTTGGCCGCCTCCGAAGCTCAGCGGGCGTAGTCGTCAGACAGCCGCTCGATGTCGGACTCGTCGAAGAAGCCGAAGGCGACCTCGAGCAGGCGGCCGGGCCGTGAACCTGAGTTGCCCATTCGGTGGGTCGCCCCTCGCGGAACCCAGACCGTCTCGCCCGGCCGGGCCTGCCACGCACGGTCGTCCACGATGATGTCGATGGGCACGTCGAGCACCTGCCACATCTCACCGCGGTGGTCGTGCTTTTGGAGTGAGAGCCGGTGGCCCGGCTGCACCGTGATGATCTTGACGGTGACCTGCTCGTTCGA
>JBDTVJ010000291.1:0-3301 GCA_040007275.1 Terracoccus sp. | reverse complement strand
AACGCGTTGACCGAGATCCTGGCCCGGCAGGCGGCGTTCCGCTCGGGCGTCGACACGAACGCCGCCGACGGGTTCGCCCGCACCGGCGCGTGGGTGGTCTCGAAGGTGGGCTCACTCGGTCTCGCGACGAAGGGCGTCGTGCTGCGAGACGGCAGCGGCCTCTCCCGCGAGAACCGGGTCACCGCCAACCTGCTCACCGAGCTGCTCGTGCTGGGCTACGACGGCCAGCACGCGGTGCTGCGGGCCGCCCTCGACGGACTTCCGATCGGAGGCCTCACCGGCACTCTCGCCGACCGTTTCGACACCAGCGCGACCCGCGCTGCGGCCGGTCGGGCCCGGGCCAAGACGGGCACCCTGACCGGGGTCAACGCGCTCGCCGGAAGCGTCGTCGACGACGATGGACGGCTGCTCGTGTACTCGGGCCTGGTCGCCGGAGCGGGAACCAACGAGGCCCGAGCGGCGTTGGACCGTTTCGTAGCCGCGATCGCGTCGTGCGGATGCCGCTGAGGCCGCCGAGGGCGCCGAGGGCGCCGAGGGTGCAGCAGCACGAGGGGTGTCACGGCTGGGTATGAAAGCGTGAAGACCGTGACGTCCCGAATCCTCGGCTCGTCGACCGGGTGCGATGCATGACCAAAGGGGCTGGCATGACCGAGACGACCGTCGCGAACGATCCACCGGCGAGGCGGTCGCGCCGCACGGAGCCGGGCAGCACGGTATCCGGCAAGGCCACCCGGTCGGCCTACGTCGACTACTCCTTCGCGAAGAAGACCGGCCGCACCCTCGTCAAGGCGGGGCCGCAGGTGACGAGAGCCGAGGCGAACGACATCGTCGCCGACCTGCGCGCGGCCGCGGCCGAGGCCACCGCCCCGGTCGCCGAGACCAGCGACCTGCACGCTCCGCACGGGGCGCCGGCCCCGCTCGTCGTCGACCGCCCGGGCTGGATCAGTGCCAACGTCGACTCCTTCCGGGCACTGCTCGACCCGGTCGTCGACAAGCTGGCCGCCAAGGGCAAGTCGTCACCCGGCCCCACCGCGGCCGCGATCGGCGGCAAGGTCACGGGGGCCGAGATGGGTGGCCTGCTCGCGTTCTTGTCGAGCAAGGTGCTCGGCCAGTACGACCTCGCACCCGGAGGCACCCCGCGACTGTTGCTCGTCGCCCCCAACATCGTCGCCACCGAGCGCAGGCTGCAGGTCGACCCGCACGACTTCCGCCGTTGGGTCGCCATGCACGAGGAGACCCACCGCCTCCAGTTCACGGCCGTGCCGTGGCTGCGCGACCACCTGGTCAGCGAGTCGCAGGGGCTCGCGGTCGACCTCGCCCCGACACCCGAAGACCTGACCAGGCGCTTCGAGCACCTGACCCGCAACATCTCCGACGTGTTCGGCTCGGGCGAAGGGATCGCACAGCTGTTCGCCACCCCCGAGCAGAAGGCCAGGATCGCCCGGCTCACGGCGGTCATGTCGCTGCTCGAGGGCCACGCCGACGTCGTGATGGACGACGTGGGCCCCCGGGTCATCCCCTCCGTGGCCGAGATTCGCCGCAAGTTCGACCAGCGACGCACCGGAGCGGTCGGGATCGACCGCATCCTGCGCCGCCTCCTCGGGCTCGAGGCCAAGATGCGTCAGTACCGCGACGGCGCGGCCTTCGTGCGTGGTGTCACCGACCAGGTCGGCCGCGACGGCTTCAACGCCGTCTGGGACTCGGCTGAGTCGTTGCCCCAGCCCACCGAGATCCTCGACCCTGCCGCGTGGGTGCGGCGGGTGCACGGATGAAGGGCGGGCCTGCGATGGCTGGTCCTGACCCGGCCGTGGCCGCCACCCGGCTCGCGGTGCGTGAGCACTTCGCCGACGTTCCCGACGGAGCCCTGCTGCTCGTCGCCTGCTCGGGCGGCACCGACTCGATCGCGCTCGCGGCGGCGCTGGCCTTCGAGGCCCCCCGCGCCGGCCTGCGCTGCGGCGCCGTGGTCGTCGACCACGGCCTGCAACAGGGGTCCGACGAGGTGGCCGACGAGGCCGCCGCGCTCTGCCGCGAGATGGGCCTGACCCCGGTGGAGGTGGTCACGGCGCAGGTGCGCACCACGGGTTCGGGAGTCGAGGCCGACGCCCGCACCGCGCGCTACGCCGCCCTCGGCCAGGCTGCCGACCGGCTCGGGGCTGCACTGGTGCTCGTGGGGCACACACGTGACGACCAGGCCGAGCAGGTGCTGCTCGGCCTCGCCCGCGGCTCGGGAGCTCGCTCGCTCTCCGGGATGCCGGTCCGCCGAGACCGGTTCGTGCGGCCGCTGCTCGCCCTGCCCCGGGCGACGACGCGCGCGGCGTGCTCGGCCTACGGCATCGAGCCGTGGGAGGACCCGCACAACAGTGACGACTCGTTCCGACGGGTTCGGGCGCGCCGACTCCTCGCACGGCTCGAGGCCGACCTCGGCCCCGGCTTCGGCGCGGCGCTCGCGCGCAGCGCCGACCTGCTGCGCGAGGACGCCGACTACCTGGAGACCCTCGCCGTCAGGGCGCGCGCCGACCTCCCCGACGCCGACGGCCATCCGGGTGTCGACCTCGACGCGCTGGCCGCCCTGCCGAGAGCCATCCGCACCCGGGTGTGGCGTCTGCTCGCCGCCGAGGCCGGCGCCCCGCTCGCCGACGTGAGCGCCGCCCACGTCGAGTCGCTCGATGCCCTGCTGACCTCGTGGCACGGTCAGGGGCCCCTGCACGTGCCCGGCGGCATCGCGGTCGCGCGCGACCGGGGCACGATCCGGTTCACCCCGCTGCGAGACCCGGCGAACGCCTGACCCCGAGTGGCCGGGTGGCCGGGTGGCCGGGTGGCCGGCATCCGGCATCCGTCTGACGGCAGACGACCGGGGCGAGCAGCGCGGGCCCCCAACCACCCCCCGGCACGACCACCTGACACCACCCCCTGCCGGGCCGAACGCGGGTGGGGTTGAATGGTCACGCCCGCCTGCCCGAAACCACCTGCCCAGCCAAGGAGTCGTTCGTGGACCACGAGCACATGGGAGACGACCTCGCGAAGGTTCTGCTCACCGAGGAGCAGATCCAGTCCCGGCTCGGCGAGCTGGCGATCGACATCTGGCGCGACTACGAGGACAAGGACGTTCTGCTCGTCGGCGTGCTCAAGGGCGCCGTCGTGGTGATGGCCGATCTCATGCGGGCCCTTCCCGGCACCGTGCCGATGGACTGGATGGCCGTCTCGTCGTACGGCTCCGGCACGAAGAGCTCAGGCGTCGTGCGCATCCTGAAGGACCTCGACGCCGACATCACCGGCAAGCACGTGCTGATCGTCGAGGACA
>JBDTVJ010000290.1:0-3305 GCA_040007275.1 Terracoccus sp. | reverse complement strand
GGCGGCGCCGGCGGATCGCCGTGCCGTCGTCGGTGGTACGCGAGTCGATGACCCGCGAGTCGGTGTACCGGCAGAATGGACAGTGCACGGCTGCCACCTTCCTTCCCTGAAAACGAGCACCTCAGTGGGCTGCGTCTGCTCACCACCCACCAGTTCAACACCCATCTGTTAACCACCCATCTGTTCAACACCCGCCGGGCTACCCGTTGTGCCGCCGCGCCCTTCCCTGAGCACCCGACCGAAGCGGGCCCTGGGGATGAAGCTGGGGAGGATCTGGGGACGTCCTGTGGGTAAGTCCCATCCTGCTGGGGACTACATGTGGATGACTTACAGCAATGTAACTACTAGATGTAGGGGTAACTGTAGACACGGTGCCACCCCGACCGCAAGAGCGACCCTCCCCGTTCGGCGTGTCGACCCGCTGACGTGCACAAACGTCGGGAAGCCCGGTCTCAGGCCGGGGGTGTCGGGCCGGCGGAACGCGAACGAGGCGCGACCGGGGCCCACTCGCGACGCAGGGGCGCGCCGAACGGCAACGTCCACGGCAGTCCCCAGGGCATCGCCTTCTCGGCGCGGACGAACCACGAGCCGACCCGATCGGCGCTGATGTGGGAGGTGCGCTCGCCCGGGGTCGCCGCAACCGTGCGGTCGGGCCGCGCCAGTGCCACGGCGAGCAGGTTGCGTTCGCTCGTTGAGCCGGCATCGAGGTATCCACTGTGTCCCGACGAGGATCGCCAGCAGTTGATGGCGTCCTTGCTCGCGGCGGTCGACAGCCAGAGCGAGCCGGCCACGTTCTCGGCCTCCGTCTCATGCACGACCGGGCCCGCCGTGGCCACCGGGTCAAGGTCGGCCCTCAGCACGTTCAGGCCGCCCGGCTTGAGCGCGGCCTGCTCGATCGAGCGGAACGGCATCCCCGGCGACCCGAACACGACGACATCATCGATCGAATGCGGTTGCAGCAGCGCATAGCCCGCCAGGACCGACCCGTAGGAGTGCGCCCAGACGGTCTGGTGCACGTAGCGGCCGCGAGCAGCTGCGACACCGTTGGTGAAGGCAGCCAGCTCGGCCGCATAGCTTTTGGCCCGGGAGCTGCTGAACACACTGGCCCCCGGAACGCCAATGCGCGTGTTCTGCGGAGCCGGGTAGCCCAGCCAAGTGACGATCGCGAGGTCGTTCTCGTCGTCGTCACCGACCGCCCCCGCCTGGGCTCGCATTCGGTCGAAGATGTTGTCGTAGCGACGCAGGTCACCCCTGACGGTCGTCGACAGGCCGCCGACGTAGGTGGCAACGTGCCCGGCGCGTTCGATGTCGCCAACGGCCACCGCCGCTTCAAGCAGCTCACCCGAGCCATCGACCATGAGCAAGGTTCGGTCCCCGGCCCCCACGCCGCCACCGCCGCTGCCGCCGCCGCCGCCGGAGCGCAGCACGTCGCGGACCGCCTGCAGGTCGGCGAGGCGGTTCCTGGCAGCGGTGAGCTCATCGCCGTCAGGCCAGGGCCACCCGTTCGCGACCTCGTCGTAACGGGTGGCGGCCTGCCGCTCGAGACGGCTGAGCAGCACGAGGTTGGCGGTGTGCCGGTCGGCAGCCGGGATGCCGTCGCGAGGCCCCACCCATTCCGGATGCTCACGCAGCACCTGTCGCCGCTGACCAGGGCTCAGACTCGACCACCAGGCCCCGGTGGCGAAGGGGGTCAGTGCTCCCGAGAGGGCTGGTGGCGGCGGCAGCGAGGCTCCGGTCGGCCCGCTGGCGCCGACCAGGCCACGAGCCGCCGCCACGAGGGCGTGGGCGAGCGCTTCGTCGGCGTCGCGCGCCATGGCACGCGACCGCAGTACTAGTGCCTCCACCTCGGCCCGTAGCAGAGCCTCACGTCGGGCCTGTACCGCTGCTGCGACGACGTCAGGACCAGCCACCCGTGACGCCAGGCGAACACCACCCCACTCATCGACCCAGGCACCCTCCTCGGCTGCCCGGTTCCCCGCTCGGAAAAGCAGCGCCAGCGCCGAACGCAACCGCGGCGCCGCCGCCTCCAGTGCCTCCACGCTCGCCCCGAGCCGTGAGACGACGCCACCGAGCCGGCTCGACAGCGCCAGGTAGCGGGCACCTGCCGCATCGGCGGCGCCGCCGGCCCACTCGAGCCGGGAGACCCGAGCGACCACCAGCACGGCTGCGACCTCGAGCACCCGCGCCTGCTCACGTCGCAACCGGACCGCGACCTCCTCAAGCACGCCGGGCCGCACCCGGCGCAGGTCAGCCACCGCCAGCGAGCTCATCGCGTCGAACCGAGCGCCAGCTGGGTCACGGTCTCGACCTGCGCGTACCCTGCGCCGGCCGCGCTCAGGGCCTCGCCGAGTGAGCGCACTCGCGAACGCACGTCGGTGATCTCAATACGCCAGCTCGACGCGATGCCGCTCACCGCTGCCGCTGTGGCGCCGCCGGGAACCGCCCCGCGCAGTGGACCGAACTGCTCAGGCACCGTCGTCTCGCCGAGGGCCCCGGCGGCGCCCATCACGTCGGCGCCCTCGCCAAGGACCACGGTCGGTTCGACCTGGTATCGCATGATCGCTACCTCTCGTCGTGCCCCACTCCCCACGAGAACGCTACGGCGCCAACCGCTCTCGTGCGTTCGGCTGTCCACACCCCGATGCCGTGGACACATGACCACGGTTCGACTGCTGGCGGCGACACGTGAGAACGCCGCACCCCAACACGGGGTGCGGCGTTCAGGCACGTGCGGCGGGGTCGAAGCGCCACTCGGGCCAAGCCGTCGGTGGTGGAACCAGGACGGCCGTCTCGGCGCTGGATGAGGCCAGCGAAGGTGAAGAGTCAGGGAACGGGCACGAGCAGCTGCTGCCCGGCGTGCACCTGATCGGTGGACAGCCCATTGGCCAGCTGGAGTGAGACCACGCCCTCGCGAACCGGGACATCGGGTAGCTCGCGAGCAGCGATCTGCGACAACGTCTGTCCAGACTCGACCGTCAGCGGCCGAGCCTGGACGGTGGCCGACGCGAGCTGACCCGTCAGACCGATGCCGAGGGCGATCACCACGGCCACCGTGGCCGCCGTCACCGTCAGACGACCGAACCGCGTCAGTCGCACGTGGGGCTGTGCGGCCCGCGCCACCTCGGCCGCCCGCCTGCCCGTCGGGACCAGGCTCAGCTGCGGCCGTTCAGGCTGACCCAGGGGGCGCACCCGCGCAGCGCCCAACCTCGTACCTGACGTCGTGACAGCGGCATCCGTGAAGGTCAGGACGGTGGCGCCCATGGTGCCCTCCTCATCGAGTGGGGAACAGATCGGGTAACAGGTCA
>JBDTVJ010000289.1:0-3318 GCA_040007275.1 Terracoccus sp. | reverse complement strand
GCGGAGAAGTCAGCCAGGGCCCGCCGCACGGCGTCGTCCCAGCCGCGCCGCTCACTCGCGCGGCGCTGCGGGTCCATCCGTGGCCACCACGACCCGGCCCGGTGCCAGTTGCCGCGGACCGCCTCGAGACTGGACCAGTAGCCGACCGTGAGCCCGGCGAGGTAGGCGGCTCCCAGGCACACGCTCTCGGAGACCAGTGGCCGTTCGACGCGCAGGTCGAGCAGGTCGGCAACGTGCTGCATGAGCAGCTGGTTGGAGGTCATGCCGCCGTCGACGACGAAGCGGTCGAGGTCCATCCCCGTGTCGCCGCGAAGCGCCTCGACGACCTCGACGGTCTGCCAGGCGGTCGCCTCGAGCACCGCCCGCGCGAGGTGGCCCTTCGAGATGTAGGAGGTCAGACCGACAATGATCCCGCGAGCATCGTCGCGCCAGCGGGGGGCGTACAGGCCGGAGAAGGCGGGCACGACGTAGCAGCCACCGTTGTCGGGAACGGTGGCGGCCAGTGTCTCCACCTGCGGCGCCGAGTCGATCAGGCCGAGGGAGTCGCGTAACCACTGCACCAGTGAGCCGGCCACCGCGATCGAGCCTTCGAGAGCGTACGACGGCTGCTCGTCACCCAGTTGGTAGGCGACGGTGGAGATCAGCCCGCGTGCGGACAGGACCCGGGCCGGGCCGGTGTTCGAGAGCAGGAAGGCGCCGGTGCCATAGGTGCACTTGGCCTGTCCCACCTCAAAGCAGGTCTGCCCCACGAGGGCCGCCTGCTGGTCGCCGATGGCCGCCGTCACCTCCACCCCCGGGAGCAGGCTCATGCAGGTGCCATAGCGCTCCGCGTTGGAGACGATCCGCGGCAGCATCGACGCGGGCACGTCGAGCAGCTCCAGCAGACGCGGGCTCCACTGCCTCGTCTCGATGTCCATCATCATGGTGCGGCTGGCGTTGGTCACGTCGGTGACGTGCACGCCACCGTGGGGGCCGCCCGTGAGGTTCCAGATGAGCCAGCTCTCCATGGTGCCGAAGAACAGCTCTCCCGCGCATGCCCGCTCCCGCAGCCCGGTCACGTGGTCGAGCTGCCAGCGCAGGCGCGGTCCCGCAAAGTAGGTTCGCGGCACCAGCCCGCTGATCGCCTCGATCTGCGCGTGGTGTCCGGCCGCCGCCAGGGCGGCGACGATGTCAGACGTGCGGGTGTCCTGCCAAGTGATCGCAGGTGCGAGAACGCGCCCGGAGACCGGGTCCCAGACCACGCTGGTCTCACGCTGGTTGGCGATCCCGAGGGCCACGATGTCGCTCACGTCCACGCCGGCCTGGCGCAGGGCCATCGGGACCACCCGGGTGACGTTGCGCCACACCTCGGCGGCGTCATGCTCGACCCAGCCCGGCGCCGGATGAACCTGTCGATGCTCCAGCTGGGCCAGGGCGACGGTCTGGCCCAGCCGGTCGAAGAGCATGCACCGCGTCGACGTCGTGCCCTGGTCGATGGCGGCCACAACCGGCGCGTGGCTCATGATCGGCCGGCCACGATCGCTTGGGACATAGAGGTGGCGGCAGCTCGTATGTACCCCACCAGCTCGGGCAACGCCTGCCCGTCGGGTCGCACCATCGAGTCCACCCTTCCGACGATCCCGACCGCCCCTACGCCGAGGCCACCGACCGTGCGTAGCGGTGCGGCCAGGCCGGCGAGGTCGGAGTCGTGCTCCCCGATATCCACCGCGTAGCCCAGGGAACGCACGCGAGACAGCGCGAGGTCGAGCTGACCTCGGGTGCGCACCGTCCGCCCGGTGAAGCGCTCGAGGGAGAGCCCTCCACCGGCCGCACTCGGGGCGAAGGCCAGCGTGGCCTTGCCAAGAGCGGTCGCGTGGTACGGGACGACGGCCCCGATCCGCATCCTCTGCTCGCGGTCGTCGGGGCGGAAGACGTGGTGGATGATGACCACTCCTTCGAGGTCAGGGGCGCCGATGAAGACCTGCTGGCGCGAGCGGGAGGCCAGGGCATCGGCGTAGTTGGTCGTCAGTGACCGGATGTCGTTCGGGTCGAGCCGCGCCCGGCCCAGAGTGGCGAGTCGCCGGCCGAGGGCGTAGGCGGACGAGTGGTTTTCCTGGGTGAGCAGGCCGACCTCGCGCAGGGTGCGTACGATCCCGTGGGTCGTCGTCCTCGGCAGGTCAAGGGCCTGGGCGATCTCGGCGAGCTCGACGGGGCGGCCGGCCGCCCCGACCACGCGGAGCACGGCTGCTGCCCGTTCGATGGACTGGATGTTCTTCGCCACCGAACCAGCCTAGCCGCGTGGTCGCCAAGCCGTTCGACGATGCCGAACGCACCGGTTGCCGGGCTGCAGTCGCGGTCCTAGCGTGGAGAGATCGGGCCGTGCGAAGGTGCAGGGTCCACGATGGAGTGGAGATGATCCATGAGTAGGACCCCTCTGAAGGGCGAGCTCTGGGCAGAGTTCCTCGGCACCATGATCCTCATCCTCTTCGGCGTCGGCGTGGTGGCCCAGGTCGTGACCGGAGGGTTTCCTGACAGTGTCGCCGCAGGCGACCACGACTCGATCGCGTGGGCCTGGGGTCTGGGGGTCACGATGGGCGTCTACGTCGCGGCCCGTGTGAGCGGCGCCCACCTCAACCCCGCCGTGACCATCGCGCTCGCCACCTTCCAAGGCTTCGAATGGCGAAAGGTGGCCCCGTACTGCGTCGCGCAGACCGCCGGAGCGTTTGTCGCCGGTCTCATCGTTCGCGTCACCTACGCCGATCAGATCGCCAAGATCGACCCTGGGCACACGAAGATGACCCAGGGGATCTTCTCGACCTCTCCCGGCGCGGGCGTGTCGATCCCCACGGCCTTCCTCGACCAGGTCGTCGGTACCGCTATCCTCGTCTTCGTCATCTTCGCGCTCACCTCGGCCCTTAACAACCCGCCCCTGGCCAACACCGGACCACTCATGATCGGCCTGCTGGTCGTCGGGATCGGGATGGCCTGGGGCACGAACGCCGGCTATGCCATCAACCCGGCGCGTGACCTCGGCCCGCGGCTCGCGTCGTGGATGACGGGATACGGCGACTCGCTCTACTCGGTGAACGGCGACCAGCTCTACTTCTGGCTGCCGATCGTCGCGCCCGTTGTCGGCGGCCTGCTCGGGGGCCTGCTCTTCATGCGCGGCATCTGGAGCTTCCTGCCGACCGACAAGGCGGAGGTCACCGTGAGTTAGCCGCCGATTTCCAACTGAGCCAAGATCGAGACCAGCCACAACGCAAAGGAGCAAACATGGCAGAGTACGTCGGTTCCATCGACCAGGGCACGACCAGCACGCGCTTCATGATCTTCGACCAC
>JBDTVJ010000288.1:0-3318 GCA_040007275.1 Terracoccus sp. | reverse complement strand
CCGGTCAGCACGGTGACCACGCCCATTCGCGTCCCTCCCCGGGAAATCGTCGTGAACCCACCGTATGCTGCTGGGCTGGGCCGGTGCTGACAGGTCCCCTTCCGGGGTGCCCTGGCCCGGAAGGGGTCAGCCCTGCTGGCCCACAGGCGGCCCGACCACGAGCGCGACCACCGTCAGCGCCACGACGGCGGCCAAGCCGATGGCTACGGCCGCCACCGGCCGGGCGAGCAGCCGACTGACGACCTGCTCGGCGGGGTTGAGCGGAGCGTCACCGCCGGGGGCCAGGCGCCACCCGCTATCCGAAGGGTCGAGGCGACCCGACCGCTCGAGGCGACGCTCCCACCAGACGGTGAGAAACGGCGGCACCGCACTCAGCAGGCCGAGCAGTGCCGTGCGAGGCGACCACTTCTGGTTGACCCAGAGCAACAGCGTCACGAGGCAGAAGGCGATGAAGACGACGCCGTGGGCCAGGCCGAACACCCGCACGCCGAGGTCGGTGGTCTTCGTGACGTACTTGGCCGCCATGCCGATCAGCAGCAACGTCCAGGTGACCACCTCCGCGACAGCGATGCGGCGGTAGAGGGTGCGGGGCGACATGGACGGGCTCCTGACCGGTGAGATGGTGACCTCCCCATCCTGCGCAACGCACCGAGCAATCGCCAACTCAGCGGGAAGCAACCCGGCGAGCTGACGAGTCGTCGGTGTGTTGCGAGACGTAGCCCAGGGCCAGACCTGAGCGTCACCCATCGCCGTTAGGGTTCGTGAATGGCCACCGCCCTCTACCGCCGCTACCGGCCCGAAAGCTTCGCCGACGTCATCGGTCAGGAGCACGTCACCGAGCCGCTCATGCAGGCGCTGCGCACCGGCCGGGTCAACCACGCCTACCTCTTCAGTGGTCCGCGCGGCTGCGGCAAGACGACGAGCGCGCGCATCCTGGCCCGTTGCCTCAACTGCGAGCAGGGGCCGACGCCGACGCCGTGCGGGATCTGCGACTCGTGCGTCGCGCTCGCCCGCGGTGGCGCCGGCTCGGTCGATGTCATCGAGATCGACGCCGCCAGCCACGGTGGGGTCGACGACGCCCGCGACCTGCGGGAGCGAGCTAGCTACGGGCCGGCTCAGAGCCGCTACAAGATCTACATCATCGACGAAGCCCACATGGTGACGCCGCAGGGCTTCAACGCCCTGCTGAAGATCGTCGAGGAGCCGCCCGAGCACGTGAAGTTCGTCTTCGCCACGACCGAGCCCGAGAAGGTCATCGGCACGATTCGATCGCGCACCCACCATTACCCGTTCCGGCTCGTCCCCCCGGCCCGCCTCGGGGAGTACATGCAGAAGCTCTGCGACCAGGAGGGGGTGCAGGTCGCCCCCGGGGTGCTCAGCTTCGTCACCCGGGCTGGAGGCGGATCCGTGCGCGACTCTCTCTCGGTGCTCGACCAGCTGATCGCCGGTTCGGGCGACGACGGGCTCACCTACGACAGTGCGGTCTCGCTGCTCGGCTTCACCGACGGTGAGCTGCTCGACGCGACCATCGACGCCCTGGCGGCCCGCGACGGAGCGGCCACCTTCCGCCAGATCGACAAGGTCATCGAGTCGGGTCACGATCCGCGCCGCTTCATCGAAGACCTCCTCGAACGGCTGCGCGACCTCATCATCGTGGCGGCCATCCCGGAGGGAGCCGGGCAGGTGCTGCGCGGCACCCCCGAAGACCAGCTCGAACGGATGCGTGGCCAGCAGGCCGCTTTCGGTCAGGGCACGCTCTCTCGGGCCGCCGACATCGTCAACGCCGGGCTCTCCGAGATGACCGGCGCCAACAGCCCGCGACTTCAGCTTGAGCTGATCTGTGCGCGCATCCTGCTTCCCGGCGCGTCGGGCGAGCAGGGTTACGGGGCCCGCCTCGACCGTCTCGAGCGCCGCCTCGATGTCGGGGGAGTGCCATCGGCGGCTCGTGGTTCGGCCGGCTCGCAGCAGCAGGCCCAAGGCGCACCGCCGGTCGGGATGCCGCAGAGCTCGCCGCCGCCTGGAAGTGGGCCGGGTGCGTCGCCGGTCTCTCGCCCGGTTGCTGCCCCCACCCGCACCGTCACCGACCGAACCCCGCCGCACGCGAGCGTGACGGGCTCGCCCGACCGCACCTCCCCCACCGCCGGTGGCATGGGCGGCGCCGGCCGCTCCGAGGCGGTGGAGCGCATCGTCGGCGCCGACCCCTCCGCTGCCGCACGCCAGAACTCGGCGAGCTGGTCGCAGCCCCCGGAAGCGTCGACCTCAGGACAGCGGCCCGAACGGCCGGCCGGTCAGCCTGCCGCACAGCAGATCGACCAGGTTCGAAGCGATGCCGGCGGTCCACCCGTCACGACACCGTCGCACTCGGCCGGCGGACCTTCCGCGGTGGTTGCGGCGCCCGGTGCGCAGGCACCCAGTCACCCGTTCGGTGATACCACGGGAGCGGGTGAGTCGCGCGGTCGAGCGGAGGTGGCCGAGACCGGGGGAGCGTCAGCCGAACGCCGGCCTGCTGGCGGCGCGGCATCCGGCGGCGCGGCATCCGGCGGGATGGATACCGATGCCATCCGGCGGGCCTGGCCCGATGTGCTCGGCCGCATCTCGGGCATGCGTCGGGCCACCTGGACCTTCGTGTCGCAGCACGCCCAGGTGCTGGCCTACGACGGGCGCACCCTCACCCTCGGCATCGGCACGGTGGGCCTGACCAACACCTTCCGCTCAGGCAACCACGCCGAGCTCGTGCGTCAGGCGCTCATCGACGAGCTCGGTGTCGACGCCATCGTTGATGGGATCCCGCTGCCCGAACAGCCCACCGAGGTGGCGTCGGCCGCAGTCCCGTCCAACCCCGGGGGCTGGTCCGCGGGTTCGTCCGGGTCCACGCAGCAAGGCCAGCCGCGCACGCAGCCGTCGAGCGGGCAGTCCGGTCCGGGGGCGGGCTCCGGTGGCGGCGCGGCGCCGCGCCGCGACCCCGCCGGTGCGGCATCCGGTCGATCGCTCGAGAACAACCCCGGCTGGGCCAACGTGACGGCGCCGGCCCCCGACTGGGCGAGCGCTCCTCCCGCTACCGGCGCCGGCACCCCAGCCCCGGCAGACGCTGTAGCAGCCGGCGCCGCGTGGGGCACAACGACCTCGGCGTCGGCTGAGCGCGACGCGGGTGCCTCCGGCCCCGACCCAGACGCGCCGAAGCGGGGGGCGACGGCCGTGCGCGAGTCGCTGGCGGGGGCGCGCTCCGGTGCGCGGGCGCCCGACCAGCCGGAGCAGACGGGTCGTGACGACCTCGGCGACGACTCCGCCGTGAGCGACGACGACGAGAACATCGAGGTG
>JBDTVJ010000287.1:0-3322 GCA_040007275.1 Terracoccus sp. | reverse complement strand
CGGGTCGACCCGCAGCGCCGGTTCGACAACCCCTACCTGCGCCGCGTTCTCGGCGACTGACCCGTCACCTCGGATCAGGCCGACGGCCACCGAATGACCGTGGAGGGCCTCCCCCGCGGTCGCCGTGCGGCCGTCAGCCAGCCGGCCGGGTCATCGAGAGCACGTCGAGGGCCTCGTCGAGCTGGTGTTCGGTGAGGGCCCCGCTCTTGACGTGGCCGTGCGCGATGACGACCTCGCGGATGGTGCGTCGCTCCTTGACTGCCTCCTTGACGACTGCGGACGCCGCCTCGTAGCCGATGTAGCGGTTGAGCGGGGTGACGATGCTCGGCGAGCTCTCGGCCAGCTCGCGCGCGTGACCGACCTCGGCGATGATGCCATCAACACAACGGTCGGCCAGCAGGCGGGCGCATGACGCGAGCAGGGTGATCGACTCGAGGACGTTCTTGGCCATCACCGGCAGCATGACGTTGAGCTCGAAGTTGCCGGCCGCCCCGGCGGTGGTGATGGTGACGTCGTTGCCGATCACCTGGGCACACGCCATCAGGGTCGCCTCGGCTATCACGGGGTTGACCTTGCCGGGCATGATGCTCGACCCGGGCTGAAGGTCGGGCAGGTGGATCTCGCCGAGCCCGGTGCGCGGGCCGGAGCTCATCCAACGCAGGTCGTTGCAGATCTTCGTCAGGCTCACGGCCACCACCTTGACCGCGCCCGAGAGCTCGACCACAGCATCCTGGGCCGACTGCGCCTCGAAGTGGTCGCTCGCCTCGCGGAAGTCGGTGCCCGTCACCTCGGCGACCTTGGCGATGACCGCCGCGGCGAAGCCCGGGGCCGCGTTGAGCCCGGTACCGGCTGCGGTACCGCCGAGCGGCAGCTCGCGGGTGGCGTTGGCGGCAGCCCGCACGCGGGCCGCGCCCAGCTCGACCTGTCGACGGTAGCCGCCGAACTCCTGGCCCAGGGTCACCGGTACGGCATCCATCAGGTGGGTACGCCCGGCCTTGACGACGTCGGCGAACTCGGTCTGCTTGTTGGCCAGCGACACGGCCAGGTGGTCGAGGGCCGGGGCGAGGTCGTTGACGGCGGCCAGGGTCGCTGCGATGCGCAGGGCGCTGGGGAAGGTGTCGTTGCTCGACTGACCGGCGTTGACGTGGTCGTTGGGGTGCACCGCGAGGTCGGTGGCGAGGTGGGCGAGACGCGCGACCACCTCGTTGACGTTCATGTTCGTCGAGGTACCGGACCCGGTCTGGAACACGTCGATCGGGAACTGGTCGTCGTGCTCGCCGTCAGCCACCTCTGACGCGGCGGCGGCGATGGCCAGAGCCACGTCGGGCGCCACCACCCCGAGCTCGCTGTTCACTTCGGCGGCGGCAGCCTTGAGGCGGGCCAGCGCATGCACGACTCCGGGCGGCACCGGCATCCCACTGATGGGGAAGTTCTCGACCGCCCGGGCGGTCTGGGCCCCCCACAGGGCGGCGGCGGGCACCTGCACCTCACCCATGGAGTCGTGCTCGGTACGGAACTGGGGCTGCGCCGACGCGGCTTGCTCGCTCATGACCCCATCATGCCCCGCGGCGCCGGCCAGGATCACCTCGGGCACAGAGCCCTTGGCACGGGCCTCGACACAGGCGGCTCGGTCAGCGGGGGCACGCCTCGACCGGCACGGCGGCTCGTCGCGAGGCCCGCACCCCGACGAGCGAGTCGACGCTCAGCACGAGCAGGGCGACCCACACGATGCCGAAGCCGATCCAGCGCTCGCGCGGCATGTGCTCGCCGAGGAAGAGCACGGCGCAGAGCAGCTGCATCACCGGGGTGATGAACTGGAGCAGTCCGATCGTCACGAGGGGGATGCGGCGAGCGGCGGCCGCGAAACAGAGCAGCGGGATCGCCGTGGCGACGCCCGAGCCGACCAGCAGCGCCGTCTGCACGCCTCCGTGGTGGCCGAACTCGAGCCCGCCGGCGGCGTTGACCACGATGAGCACGACCACGGCGACCGGGGCCAGCACGACGGTCTCGATGGTGAGCCCGTGCAGCGCCTCGAGGGTGGCGCCGACCTTCTTCTTGATCAGGCCGTACGTGGCGAACGAGATGGCGAGGGTCAGGGCCACGACGGGCACCTTGCCGCCCACGACACCGAGGTAGACGCCGGCGATGACGCCGACGCCGACGGCGGACCACTGCAGCACGCGCAGGCGTTCGCCGAGCACCACCACCCCCAGCGCGACCGTCACGAGGGGGTTGAGGAAGTAGCCGAGGGCGGCGTCGCTGGTGTTGCCCGAAGTCACCGCCGCCACGTAGACGGTCCAGTTGACGGCGAGGAAGATGGCGGCGACCGTGATGCCGGCGATCAGCTTCGGGCGCCGCAGCATCGGCCTGACCCAGGCGAAGTCGCGCCGAAAGACGAGCAGGATCGCACAGAAGAGCAGGGTCCACAGGATGCGGTGGGCCAGGATCTCCCACGCGCCGGCCGGCTTCAGGGCGTCGAAGTAGAGCGGGAAGAGGCCCCAGAGTCCGTAGGCGGCGAACCCGAACAGGGTGCCCCTGCCCACCTCGTTCGATGGCGCACCTGGCGCAGAGGCAGTGGCCGCGGCCAGGGTGTTGCGGGCTGTCACGCTCCCACGGTCCAGGTGTCCCTCCCGGCGAGCAGGGCGTCGATGTCGGCGTCCGTGACCGTGCCGGTGTGGGACGCGGCGATCTGCTCGCGGAGCCCGTCGTCGTAGGTGGGGCGTTGCACGTCGCGGAACACGCCCATCGGCACGTGGCCCAGGTCGGGGCTGTCGAGCCGAGAGAGCGCGAAGGCAGCCGACGGGTCGTCGGCGCTCGGGTCGTGCACCACGATCCGGGTCGGGTCGGCCTCTGCGCGTGGCACGAACGAGAGCGAACCACGGTCATCGCGTACGACAACGTTCTCGCCCGCGCCCACCTGCTCACCGTCGACGAGGTGCAGGATGCGGGCCGCGGCCTCGGTACGGTCCTTCAGCACGTCGAACACCCCGTCGTTGAAGATCGGGCAGTTCTGGTAGATCTCGACGAGCGCCGAACCGCGGTGCTCGGCGGCGGCGCGCAGCACCCCGGTGAGGTGCTGGCGGTCGGAGTCCATGGTGCGCGCCACGAAACTCGCCTCTGCTCCCAGCGCCAGGGACACGGGGTTGAACGGGCGGTCGACCGACCCCAGCGGCGAGCTCTTCGTGACCTGCCCGACGTGTGAGGTGGGGGAGTACTGGCCCTTGGTCAGGCCGTAGATCTCGTTGTTGAAGAGCAGGATCTTGAGGTTGACGTTGCGGCGCAGGGCGTGGATCAGGTGGTTGCCCCCGATCGAGAGGGCGTC
>JBDTVJ010000286.1:0-3331 GCA_040007275.1 Terracoccus sp. | reverse complement strand
GCGACACAATCGCGTCATGACGAGCGAGAGCCCCAGGCTGCGGGTGGCGGTCTGGCAGTGCGCGCCGACGCCCCGCGACGGCGCGGCCAACCTGCGCCGTCTCGCAGAGGTGGCGCAGGCGGCCGCACTCGACGGCGCCGGCTTGCTCGTGACACCCGAGCTGACTCTCACCGGGTATGACGTCGGGGACCTCGCCGGTCTCTTACGGTCCGATGATGTCGACGGCGTGGCCGCGATCGCACGTGACTACCGCCTGGCGCTCGTGGTCGGCCTGGCCCTGCGCGACGACGCCATCACGCACAACGCCGCCGTGACCATCAGCGCTTCGGGAGAGCTGCTCGCCACCTACCGCAAGGCTCACCTGTTCGGGCGCCTCGACCACAGCCGGTTCGACGCTGGGCCAGCACCCTTTGCGATCGCCGAGCTCGGCGGCATCCGGGTAGCGACCATGGTCTGTTACGACGTCGAGTTCGCAGAGGCCGTGCGCGCCGCCGCCCTCGCCGGGGCGCACCTGGTAGCTGTGCCCACCGCGAACATGCACCCGTACGACATTGTCTGTGAGGCGGTGGTGCCGGTTCGGGCCTGGGAGAACCAGGTGTACCTGGCCTACGCCAACCACTGCGGCTTCGAGGGCGACACGGCCTACGTCGGTCGCTCGGTCATCGTGGCTCCGGACGGGAGCCCGGCCGCCAGGGCCGGCGCCGTCGATGAACAGGTGATCATGGCCGACATCGACGCGGAGGTCGTGCGGGCGGCCCAGACGGCCAACCCCTACCTCACCGACCGCCGCCGCGACCTCTACGAAGGGCTCCGGTGACCGTTATGAAGAGAGTGCTCCATGGTGCTGCAGCCTGGTCGGGCGACGGCCTCGACCACCACGCCATTGCGATCGAGGGCGGCGTCATCGTGGCCATGGATGACGACGCGCTGCGCTGGGGGCGTGACCACGACGCCGAGCTCCTCGACCTGAAGGGGCGGTTCGTCATGCCGGCCTTCGCCGACGGTCACGCTCACCCGCTCTTCGGCGGCCTCGAGAGCGATGGCCCCCGCGTGCGAGGGCACGATAGCGTCGCCGGGATCGTTTCCGCAGTGCGCCAGTATGCCGCTGAGCACCCCGAGCTCGACTGGATCGTGGGTGCCTCGTACGAGTCGAGCCTCAGCCCGGATGGGCTCTTCGACGCCCGCTGGCTCGACGAAGCGGTACCCGACCGGCCGGTGCTGCTGCGGGCCTGGGACTACCACACGGCCTGGGTCAACACCCACGCCCTCGAGCTGGCCGGCATCCGGGCGGAGACTCCCAACCCCGTGCTCGGGGAGATCCCCCGCCGCGAGGACGGCTCGGTACTGGGCACGTTGCGCGAGTGGGGCGCCATCGACCTGGTGACCGCCGTCATGCCGCCCCGGTCACTGGAGGACCGGATCGCAGCGATCGAACGAGCCGGCCTTCACTACTTGTCGCTCGGAATCACCTGGGTACAAGACGCCTGGGTCGAACCCGAACAGCTGGAGACGTATCTGGCCGCAGCACAGGCTGACCGGCTCCCGATCCGGTTCAACCTGGCGCTCTACGCCGACCCGCGCCGCTGGCCTGACACCTTCGACGGGCTGATCGAAGGGCGCGAACGAGTGCGGCGTCTCGGTCACCCCCTGCTCACCGCCAACACCGTGAAGTTCTTCGCTGATGGGGTCGTCGAGAACGCGACCGCGGCCCTGCTCGAGCCGTACGTGTCGGAGCCTGACAGCACCGGCATGCTCGTATGGTCTCCGAAGCTGTTGGCCGAGGCTGTGGCGGCTGTCGACGCCGCCGGCTTCCAGCCACACATCCACACCATCGGCGACGGCGCGGTGCGGGTGGGCCTCGATGCCATCGAGCACGCTGCACGGCAGAACGGCATGCGCGACCGTCGGGCCGTACTGGCTCACGTGCAGCTGGTCGATGAAGCCGACCTCGACCGCTTCGCGCGGCTCGGGGTCATGGCCAACGCCGAGCCGCTGTGGGCCCAGCTGGACCCGCTCATGAACGTGCTCACGGTGCCTCGACTCGGCGAGGAGCGGTCGGCCGCGCAGTACCAGCTTTCGACGCTCACGGCCCGGGGCGCCCGGCTGTCGTTCGGCTCTGACTGGCCCGTGTCGTCGGCCGACCCCCTGGAGGGCCTGGCCGTGGCCTGCTCACGCCAGACGCAGGAACGCCAACCGTCGGGAGGATGGACCCCGCACGAGCGGCTTCGTGTCGAACCGGCCCTGTTCGCCTACACCGCCGGCGTGGCCCACCAGGCCTTCCGCACCGCCGGGCTGCTTCAGGTCGGCCACGACGCCGACCTCGTCATGATCTCGGGCGACCCCCGGACCCTGACGAACCCCAGAGACCTCGACACGCTGCACGTCACGAGCACCTGGCTCGACGGTGAGTGCGTCTTCGCCGCAACGAAGGAAACACCATGACCGAGCCGCCGAAGCACCCGACCGAGCGCCACCTGATGAGCCCCGATACCCAGCTCAAGCGCGCTCTTGGCCTGCCGGCCCTGGCCCTGTTCGGTCTGGTCTACCTCGTGCCCCTCACCGTGTTCACCACCTACGGCATCGTGACCGAGCAGACCGGCGGGCGACTGCCCACGTCGTACATCTTCACGTTGGCCGCCATGATCTTCACGGCCTTCTCCTACGCCGCCATGGTGCGGGCCTACCCGGTTTCCGGCTCCGCCTACACCTATACGACCCGGTCGTTCGGCCGGCACGCAGGCTTCCTCGCGGGCTGGTCGCTGATGCTGGACTACCTGTTCCTGCCGATGATCAACTACCTCGTCATCGGCATCTACCTCAATGCGCAGTTCCCGACGGTGCCGATCGGGGTGTTTGCCTTCGTCGCCATCGTGCTCGTGACCGTGCTCAACGTCGTCGGCATCACGACGATCGCCAACGTCAACGTCGCGATCATCGCCGCGCAGGCCGTCTTCATCGTGCTCTTCGTCGTGCTCGCCATCAAGACCATCAGCGGCCAGCCCGTCGACCTGCTCGCCCCGTTCACCGGCGACGGGTCGGTGACCGGGCTCGGTCCGGTGTTGGGCGGCGCGGCAGTGCTCGCCCTGTCCTTCCTCGGCTTCGATGCCGTCTCGACCCTGGCCGAGGAGGCGAAGGACCCTCGCCGTGACATCCCCCGGGCCATCATCATGGTCACGCTCGGCGGCGGGATCCTTTTCATCATCCTCAGCTGGCTGGCCCAGTCGGCCCTGCCCGCCACCACCTTCGACAACGTCGACTCGGCGGCCCTCGACGTGATGGCCAAGGTGGGCGGCCAGTTCATGTCGACCTTCTTCGTCGCCGCCTACGTGGC
>JBDTVJ010000285.1:0-3356 GCA_040007275.1 Terracoccus sp. | reverse complement strand
GACCACCTGACCCCGGCCGATCGAGCCGAGCGTGGCACCTATGTCGGGTGCATCGCCGGTGCGCTGTCTCGCGAGGAGTACCTGACCGGTCTCGAGCAGGCCGGCTTCGCCGGGGCCAGCGTCGAGTTCACCCACGTGGCCGCACCGGGGATGCACTCCTCGATCGTGCGCGCGACGAAGCCCGCCGGGTGACTCGGGTGTGATGCCGATCGGGCGATGCGCGATGACCTCCATTGCGCACCGCCTCGATCGGCTGGCGCCGAACCGTCAGCGCCGAACCGTCACCGCCGAACAGTCACCGTGGCGTGTCTGGTCGTGGCGTTGCCGGCGACATCCGTGGCCCGGTAGACGAACGTGAATTTTGCCCCGGGCACGGCTCGTACCGAGAACTTCCGGTCGGTGCGACGAACGACGTCTGAGCGCTTGGCGCCCTTGACTCGCACGTCGACGAGCTTCACCCTGACCGCACCCGACTCGTCGGTCGCCCTCACCGTGATGGTGACGGTGCGCATCTTCCGGTTCGCCAGCCAGATCACGGGGCGGTCGGCCACCACCGTGAGCTTCGGGGCGACGTCGTCCTCGCGCAACCCGGCCGCCCTGAAGTGGGCGGAGTGCAAGCCGAACGAACGGTCGACGTGCGGCAACCAGCACTCGTCGTTGTGCCTACCGGTCGGGTAGACCTCCGCCGTGTGCTGAACCTCCTTCTCGGTGAGGATGGCATCGAGCTGACGAACCCCGTTGTCGAAGCCATAGTCGTCGTCTTCGCACGCGTCGACGTAGAAGTCGAAGCGGCTCAGCTGCTCGGTCGTCATCGCCCCGGCCTGTGCGATCGGGGTCGGCCCTGACGGGGTGTACCCGAGCGAGCCGATGTGTGAGGCCAGCGACGAGAACAGCTCGGGGTTCGACAGCCCGATCGAGAACGCGCCGAACCCGCCCATCGAGACGCCCGACAACGCGCGGAACTCACGCTGGGCCAGGGTGCGGTACTCCTGGTCGACGAGCGGCACCATCTCGGTCAGGAACATGCTGCGCCACGGCACGCCATCGGGCTGGTCTAGGTACCAGAGCGACTCGCCATCGGGCATGACCACGATCGACTCGGCGAGACCACGGGCGGCGAGGTCGTCGAGCACGGCATCCATCTTGCGCGGCTCCCACTCCCGGCTGCCACCGTTGATGCCGTGGAGCAGGTACACAACGGGGTAGCGACGGTCGGCCTCGGTGAGGTAGCTCGGCGGCAGGTAGGTGACGAACTCCCGGCGCGCCCCCTCAAGGGCGGAGTCGACGTGATCGCGGAAGAAGCGCGAGTGGTTGCCTGTCTCCTCCAAGGTGGTGCTCGACACCCGGAGGAACTCCTGGGTCTTCGGCTCGAAGTCGAAGGGCTGGCCGCCACGGGTACCGGTGATCGTGCGGTTGGTGTCGACCACGAGGGTGCCGTCACCCCCGACGACGACCTCGACCTCGCTGTCGGTGAGGGTCAAGGTGCCCGACGCTGCCAACCACGAACGGATCTCCCGCGCACGCCGCTCCTTCGTGCGGCCGTCGTGGAAGTAGGAGGCGTCGAGGGTGGCCAGATAGGCACTCGCATTGCCGGCGGCCAACGCCTTCTTCTGACGAGCCAGCACCGAGAGCACGTGGCGCGTCTGCTTCGCGGTGGCAAGATCGCCGGTGATGCCCGCCGGTGATGCCGTAGACCGTCTGGCGGACGGCATCCTTGGAGAAGATGCCGACCGGCCCGGCGTACCAGCCTCCACCGCCGTTCATGTCGTAGACGCGCACGGCCAGCACGTTCTCGCCGCCGAAGACGGGTGCGCCGGCCGGCACCGGGTAGAGGCGCTTCTCGAACCACTGGCTGCTCGGGTTCGGTGGCATGACGCCTGAGCCGCCGATGCGCTTGCCGTTCAGGTAGGCCTCGTCGACGTCGTCGATGAAGCCGAGGGAGGCGACGAGGTTGGCCCCCTCCGCGCTCGCCGGCAGCTTGAACTTCAACCGGAACCAGGCAAACCCGTCGTAGCTCGCGAAGGCAGCGCCGTCGTTGGGCACGCTGGACGGCGTCCAGCCCGAGTCGTCGAAGCCCGGATCGGCATAGGCAGGGTCGTCACCGAGCTGGAACTTCCAGTTGTCGCCCTCGAGGTCGACCGACACCGTGCCGGACGTCGCGGTCGAGGCCGCCACGGCGCTGGTGGCCGACGTCGTGGGGCGTGCACTGTCGGGGCGGGCGCCGGCTGCGGCGGCCAAGGGCGCGGTCATGACCACCGAGGCGGTCATGATGACCGCTCCGACCAGGGCGACCCGGCGCCAGAGACGTCGATGAGGGCTGTGGGGCATGGGCTTCTCCGACGTCGTTGTGGATCACGGCAACCAGCGGATTCTGCGGCTTTGTGAGGGTTCACACCTTAGGGCGCACCCGCCTCAGAGCTGGGCCCAGAGCCGGCGGTGGTTCGCCAGCTACCGACCCGCCAGACCCGCAACACACTGAGTAGTCGTCAAGCCCCGGTGACTGCAATCGCTGGTACTTGACGACTACTCGGTGTGTTGCGCAGAGGGGGCCGGTCTGTTCGCCTCGGGCCGCAGGCCGATGGCGGTGACGACCGCTCCGGCGGCGACGAGGCCCGCGCTGATCCACATCGCTCCCCGGTAGCCGGACGCCATCGCCACCGGGTCGGAGTAGGCCGCGCCCGACAGTCCGACGAGCGGCGGCAGCGCGGCCACCGCCAGCAGCCCGGCCGTGCGCGAGACGGCGTTGTTGACTCCGCTCGCGGTGCCCGACAGCTCGTCGGGGGCGGCGGCCAGCACCGTTCCCGTCAGAGGGGCCACGAGCATCGACAGGCCGAAGCCGACCAGGCTGATACCGGGAAGAATGTGAGCGGCATACGACGGGTGGCTCGGCGCGAACCCGAGCAATACGAAACCGGCGGCGGCCAGCAGAGTTCCGGCGACCATGAAGGGCCGCGGGCCGTGAGCCGTGGCGAGCGCGCCGAACCGGCTCGCGAGCACGAGCATGAACAGGCTGAGGGGCAGCGTCGCCGCGCCGGCGGCGAGCGCCGACCAGCCGGCCGCCACCTGCAGGAAGAGCACGAGAAAGAGCAGCGCCGCGGCGAGCCCGGCGTAGACGAGCAGCGTCACGATGTTGATGGCCGTGAACACCCGGTTCACGAACAACCGGGGCGGCACCATCGGGTGATGCGACTGCCGTTCGGTCACGACGAAGCCGGCCAACGCGAGCAGCCCGACGGCTCCGATCGCCCACGGCACCGGACCGGGTCGGTCGGGGCCGATGGTGAGCGCGTAGGTCAGGGCGCCGAGACCGACGACGGCGAGCAGCACCCCGGTGACGTCGAACCGGCGGCTCGCGG
>JBDTVJ010000284.1:0-3368 GCA_040007275.1 Terracoccus sp. | reverse complement strand
ACCTCGTCGACGCGATGCTGATGTTCTCGGCCAACGACGCGGTCTACGCCCTGGCTGATGCTGCCGGCGGTTACGACCGCACGGTGGCCCTGATGAACGCGCAGGCGAAACAGATCGGGGCCTACGACACGGTCGCCGTCGACCCGAGCGGGCTCGACGAGGGCGAGCAGCGCTCGAGCGCGTACGACCTCGCGCTGATCGGGCGGGCGGCGATGCAGCTTCCGGTGTTCCGCCAGACCGTCGTGAAGCGCACCGCGATGTTCCCCGGCGGCACCGACCCGGCCCACAAGGTCTGGCCGGCCTTCTCGATCTACAACATCAACCCGCTGCTCGCGCACTACCCGGGGGCGATCGGGGTCAAACCTGGCCGCACCGACCGGGCCCAGCACACCTTCATCGGGGCCGCGACCCGCGGCGGGCGCAGCCTCATCGTGACGCAGCTGGGCAGCGTCACCGGCGCCTGGCAGCCGACGGCGGCCCTGCTCGACTGGGGCTTCGCCAACGCGGGCAAGGTGAGGCCGGTGGGTCAGCTGGTCGAGCCGGGCACCGCCGTCGCACCCAGCGTCGCGACCGGCCCCTCGCTCCGGCCCGACCCGAACCCGACGTCGCCATCCGTGTCGCCGAGCGGCGCCGCAGGCGAACCGGTACCGCTGGCGGTGGCGGGGGGTGGCGCCAAGCCATCCGGCGGCAAGGCCTCTGCCGCAGGCTCGCACACGGTGGTCGCGATCGTCATGGGCACGGCCTGGCTGGGGGTGCTCGCCGGTCTTGTGCTGCTGGTTCGACGACTCACCGCGCGGCGACGTTCTCGCCCGGGCCGGTCTGAACCCGGCTGAGCCTCACCCTGTTCAGTTCCGTTTGGGGGGACGAAGGCGGGGGGGCGTTCGTCCCCCCAAAACGGTCAACTGCCGTTGGGGGAACGGCGCCGCCGAGTCGAGGCCTTGGGGGAGGCTGCGGATTGCTTGGGGGGTGCTTCCGCTCGACTGTGGCGATAAGCCAAGATTGTCAGTTCTCACAAACTCTGCCTGCACAATGGCAATTTCTTGACGATGTCTATACCAACTTTACTATCCCTTTACCTAACCCGTTGAGCCATCAATTTCATGTTTGTTCTGAGAACCTCGTATCAACGACGCCGGAGGCGCCGGAGGGCGCTCAGTCCCACCGCGCCCGCCGCGCCGAGCACCGCGCCCGCCGCCAGGCTGACCCGGTCACCGGCTCGGGTCGGCTCGGGTTCAGACGCGGCGGCGCCCCCGGCGGTGCGGGAGGTCGGGTCGACGCGCGGCGGTCCGCCGGCGTACGGCACGAGGGCAGTGTCGTCCGTCGCCGTGAGCGGGGCCACGAAGGCCGGGCGCACGACGCGGGCGAACGGGTTGACCGGCTCGCCGCTGACGATCGACGCGATGTCGAGGTGGGTGGCGGCCCAGGCCGCTGAGAGCAGGATCACCCGGGCCATCAGGTTGAGCCAGAAGAGCAGACCGACCGCGACCGCGACGGCGCCCAGCAGCGGGTTCTTGGTGGCGTTGGCGATCAGGGCCGACCCGAAGTACTTCAGCACCCCCAGCAGCACTCCGCCGAAGATCGCGCCGTCACGCACGTTGTGCCACGGCAGGGGCACCCCGGAGAGCACGCGGATCATCAGCAGCACGAGGCCGGAGTCGAAGACGAGTGCGAGCAGCAGGCCCAGGACCGTCACGAGCCACTCCTCACCGCCGAGTCCCACAGCGCCTGCCACCTGGGTGGTGAGCCCGCCGGCGACGGTGGAGACGGCAGCCGAGACGGCGACCCCGACGCCGAGGGCGCCCAGCACGGCGAGGTCGCGCAGCTTGGTGAGCACGGGGTTGCCGGGTGAGGAGCCGAGCCCGAAGACGGCGCGGATGCCGGTGCGCAGCGCGCCGATCCAACCCAGACCGGCGAGCAGCAAGGTGACGAACGCCACGAGGCCGGTGATGGTCAAGGCGGTGGTGGTGGGAGCCGACACACCGATGAGCCCGTTGGGAACGCTGGCGGTCTTGACCAGGTTGGGGATGGTTTTATTCACCTGGTCGGCGATCGCGTTGAGCAGGTCCGGCCGGCCCTGCAGCACGAAGCCGAAGACGGTGAACGCCAACGCGATGGCGGGGAACACCGAGAAGAAGGAGTAGTAGGCCACCCCTGAGGCCAGCAGGTCGCCGTTGGCCTGCCCGTAGCGCTGGTAGGCCGTGTAGGGCCGGTGCCGCGTGATGGTCTGCCACAGCTTCTTCAGGAAGGTCATGGGTCGCTGCGCCGAGCCAGCTCGAACTCGTGCTCTGGGCGCCAGACGCCGTCGGCGCCCAGCTCGTAGAGGTGGAAGGTGGGCACCTGGAAGCTCACCGAGAAGCTCGCCAGCTCGTCGAAGGCCCGGTCGAGCTGGGCCGCAGAGACGCCATGCGCCACCGTGACGTGTGGGTGGTAGTAGAAGTCGAGGGTGCGCATGACCGGGCCGGAACGCAGTGACATCTCCAGGCTCTCGCAGGCCGAGACCCCCTGCGCGACCTGGATGAACACGACGTTCGACAGCGGCCGGAACGTGCCGGTGCCTCGCAGCACCACATCGAAGGCGGGCTTGGCGGCCGCGACCGTGGCGCAGTGGGCACGGAACTGCGCGTAGGTGGTGGCGTCGACCTCGGTCGGCGGCAGCAGCGTGATGTGAGCGGGGATCTGCCACGCCGACGGGTCACCGAAGTCGGCCCGGCGCGCCTGGAGAAACTCCCCGTGTGGTGGAGGGACCGGGATCGATGCACCGATCGTCGTCGGTCGCTCGTCAGTCACACCTCAGACCGTATCGAATGGGGCGGGGTCGGTTGGCACGGGTCACGGCATCCGATAAGTGTCGTGGTGAGGCGCCCGGGTCGTCCGGTCCAGCCGATTTGTCCGCCCCGCACCTTCCTCGCCTACACTCGGTGGGTGATCGACGCCCCCCGCGAGAGCGATCCCCTCGACGTCGTCGTCGCAGGGCCGGAAGACGTCGACCCCGACGACACGCGCCAGGTGCGGCGAGAACGACGCCGTAACCGCAAGGTGCTCGTGGCTGCCCTCGTGCTGCTCGTGGTGCCCGTGTTGGCCGTCGGCGGGTACGTGGCGTGGCTGAACCACATCGTGACGAGCAACATCAAGAACGAGCTGCTGTTGCCCGACGGGCCGGGCAGCGAACCGCTCGACAGCGCCGGCAAGGTAGCCACCCAACCCGCCGGCAACGGCACTAACTACCTGGTCATCGGCACCGACGCGGGGCCGGGCCGGGAGGGCTCCCGCTCTGACGTCATGGTGCTGGCCCACGTTGACGATGCCCACGGCGCGGTCACCCTCATCCACTTCCCCCGAGACCTGTGGGTCTCGATCCCGGGTCGGGG
>JBDTVJ010000283.1:0-3379 GCA_040007275.1 Terracoccus sp. | reverse complement strand
GGTACGCGATGGCTTTGACGTGCCCGACCAGCTGCCGGTCACCCAACCGGCCGATACCCTCCCCGAACGTCTCGCCCAGCTCCGCATCAAGGGCCTCTTGCAGGTCCGGGGTCAGCACGGCGGCCTCACGCACGATCAGGGTGGCCCGCCACTCACTGAGCACCCCAGCCTGGAGTAAGGCCAACACGGTGGGCAGGTGCCGGTGCAGGGCCAACGCGAGCGACACGTGCTGGCTACCGCGGTGTGGGGACTCGTGCCGGGCCAACGCGACCTGCGCTGCGATCCCGTTCGCCACCACCGGGCGCTTGCGCGACGTCGTGGCCCCGGTCGAGTGCTCATCGGGCGGGGCGGGCTCTTCCAGCGAGGCCCGGTTCGCGTGGTCCCGCGCCTGCCTCCACCCGTCGAAGTCGTTGTCGTCAGCACACGCCTTCGCGTGCGCCCGCCACCCTTGCGCGATCTGCTCCTGGGAGGCGACGAAACCGACCGTGACCCGCGCCTGCGCCGCCGCGACCGCCGACTTGACCCGCTCCAACGCCGACAGCTGCTCGATCCGCCCGGCGTCATCGACCGTCTCATCAAGGCGAGACAGAGCCGCGACCAGAGCCTGTAGGCCCTCCGTCGTCAGCTCCGAATCAGTCTCGAACATATGTTCGAGTCTACCAGATGCCACAGGATATGCCAATAACATCTAGACGTGAATCAGATTGCAGACACAATGAACTCGACCGTACGCGCCCGCAGAACCTCGGGCCGATCCTTGACCTCATAGGCGAAGTCGGGGCTGCTGTGACCCGTGAAGTCCATAAAGTAGACCTTCACGTTTCGCATGTCCTTTACCTGCGCGATTCGATCGGGCGCCTGCTTCGGGTAGATCTCGAGGGCCAGGTCTCGGAGGTTCACGGTCGGGATCGGTCCCGCCGTTCAGGCAGTTTCTGGAAGCCGGCCGACGTGTAGGTGGCGACGGCGCCGACGTTGGAGCTCGGGGTGCAGACCATCGCGCTCGAGGCGCCCAGCCGCTGAAGCGCCCCGGCTGCCGCGACCGAGATCGCCGTGCCGTAGCCGTGACCGCGATGCTCTGCGTGCACGCCCAGCGGCTCGAGCAGACCCGGTCTTCCCGGGCCGGCCGACCACACCGTCACCGTTGCCACCGCGTCGCCGTGATCGTCGAACGCGACCAAGCACTGAGCATCGACGAACGGCACACCGGCGGCCATGGCGTGCCAGCGCTCGTCAGTGAACTTGGCCGAGCCGAACGATGACCGGTGTACGGCGGTCAACACGTGCGCCCGCTCCGGCTCGATCACCTCGATCCGCACTCCGGGCTCCTCTACGGGTTCTGTGAGATCGCGACGCAGCGGCGCCCATGCCTCGTCCAGCCTCCAACCGCCCTCCGACAACAGATGTTGAACCAGTGCACCGTTCGGGGCCTCGACGGACGCCTCGCCCGGAGGCAGTACGTCACGCTGCGAGTCGGTCAGGTCGGCGACCAGCTGCTGCGCCAGCTCTTCGTTCTTCCAGTCGCCGGGAGCAGTCGTGAGCCGCATCAGATCGGGTTGATCGAGCAGGCCGACGGCCACGATCTGCCCGTCTCGACGCCAGGTGCGAACAGCCGACGCAGTTGCTTCGGCGCCGAACTGCCAGAACCAGCCCAGGTCACCCGGATGCAGCTGCATCGGCGCTTCGTCGTGCTGCCACAGCCGAAGCGCGTCAACCACCTCGCCCAACCCGTCGACGTCTGGCTTTTCCACGGTGATCGCCATGCGCCGATCACACACCATCACGTCAACCGTTCGCACCTCGGTTTTCGGTCAGGCAATCGGTCTGGCGCTGGTTCAGCGCCCGAGGTCGAGAGCGAGACGAGCGACGCCGGCCGGAAACAGTGGCAGCGGCTCCAAGGCGTCGTCGAAGGGGCGCCAGACGACCGGCACCACGCTTCCGTCAGATTCGGTCAGCTGCGCGCCGCTCTGCGCCGGCTCGGGATGTAGGCGCCCCCGGTAGATGAAGACGACCTCATGCCCCAGCACCCCGTCGAGGCGAAAGATGTTCTCGACGACGTCAACGTAGGTCAGGTCTCGCACGGTCGCGCCGAGCTCTTCGTGAACCTCGCGCACGATCGCCTCACGGTGGGTCTCTCCGAGCTCGACACTGCCGCCGATGAACCGGTGATATCCGTGGGGCTGCTCGGCGCTCGGAGGGAGGACGCTCACTGCGTGCGCGGCGAGGTCGTGACTCGGAGCCACGAGCATGGCTTTGACCCGGATGACCGACCGGTCGATGGGCAGGGGTACCGGAACACGGACTGCGGCTTCGGCGCCACCGGTCGCTGCGCCGGACTGTTCGCGCAGCCACTCGCCCAGGCGGCGGGCATCGGCGGCATTGACCGGGCCCTTCAGCTGGACCCGGAACGACCCATCCGGCTCCTTCTCCATCCACCCGGCAGAACCCAACGGCAGCGTCGTCACGAGATGAGGTTACGGGGATGGTGTGGACGCGGGGCCACCGAACAGAGCGTCGGTCAGCGGATCAGACACCCGCGACGACCGGGGTGCCGACGGCGCGCACCCCTGCCTCACCCAGCTGTACCAGGGCGGCCTCGGTCGTCGCCCGTGAGACTCCGGCGGTCAGGTCGAGCAGCACCGTGGTGTCGAAGCCCTCGCGCTCGGAGTCGATGGCTGTGGCCCGAACGCAGTGGTCGGTGGCGATCCCGACGACGTCGACCCGCGACACCTGCCGCTCGCGCAGCCACTCGGCCAGCGTCGAGCCGGCCGCATCATCGCCACGACCCTCGAATCCGCTGTAGGCAGCGGCATACTCACCCTTCTTGAACACGGCCTCGATATGCTCGAGCGCGTCCGAGAGGGCGGGATGTAGCGCGGCTCCCTCGGTGCCGGCGACACAGTGCACCGGCCACGAGTCGACGAAGTCGGGCTCGTCGGAGAAGTGGTCACCGGGGTCGATGTGCCAGTCGGCGGTCGCGACGATGTGGTCGTAGAGGTCGGCGTGGGTCTCGACGTGGTTGTTCACGGCGTGCGCCACCGCGGCCCCACCCGCGACGGCGAGGGAGCCGCCCTCACAGAAGTCGTTCTGCACATCGACGATGACGAGCGCCCGTCGATAGCTGGGCGCCTCGGTGATGTCAGTGGTGTCGGCAGTCTCGTCGGCCATTGTTCAGTCCTTCTCGTAGACGGTGGGAATGACGGGCTCCCCGCGGGATAGCTGGGTGGCGGCCCGGGGCAGCTCGGCCCGAGAGGCGAGGTGCCGGGCGCGGGCTTCGTGGATGTCTTGATGGTCGATGACCTTGCCGTGGCGCACGAGCCCCACCAGCAGGGGGCGGTCGTTGCCGTCGTTGGCGGGCAGCTCACCGATGCCGATGACCTCG
>JBDTVJ010000282.1:0-3384 GCA_040007275.1 Terracoccus sp. | reverse complement strand
GGCGGCCAGGCGCCAGAACACGAACCACGCGAGCACCAGTGACACGCACCAGGCCAGTCGCCTTCGCGGCCGGTCGGGCGCGTCGGGGTCCAGGATGGTGCGGTCGAAGTAGTCGAAGGCCACCGGTGCGAGCATGATCATGACCAGGTTCTCAGCCTGGTCAAGCACGAGCGCGCTGTTGAAGAACAGCACGATGAGGGCGAGCACCACGGCGCTGAGCCAGGGGGCGTACTTCAGCGGTCGCCTCGGCTGGACGTAGATGGCCAGCACTCCAGCAGCGAAGAACGACTCGCTGAAGGTGGTGTAGTCGGTGGGCAGGTTCGAGTTCAGCAGCCACCAGCCGAACGCCACCAAGGCAGCCCCATACGCGATGGCGATCGTCATCTCGTACCTCGAACGGGCCACCCAGGGCCGGAACCACAAGATGGTGGCGCACAACAGGATCGCGAAGCCCAGGGCCTCGCGATTGTGGCCGATCTGGGTGGTGAGCGAGGCGGGGAGCACGAGGTCGAGGTCGTGCCGAATGATCACCGCCGTGAAGACCAGCATGATCCCGAAGGAGAGCCAGCTTCTCCGTGCGAGTTGTGGACTCATGCGCACAAATTAATGCAGCGCCCGTCACGCTGTACCCGAATCCAGAATGACAGTGCCGGTCTGATCGCCCAGCTCGAACCACTCCTGAGAGTCAGCGAGCTCGACTCCATCACCAAGGACGTCATCAAGCCGCCCTCAGCACCCTCGCCAGATGCGTCGGGAATCGATCTTGCCTCGCCGTCGTTACCGATATATCGTCAACCTATCGCGACTGTTCTCACGTCGCGGAACGAAAGGAAACAGCATGAACGACAACAGAGACTTCGGATGGGATTCCGAGCCTGAGCACGAACATCACCGCGAGCACGGCCGTGGACCCCGCCGCGGCGGCTGGCCCGAGGGCGGCAGGGGCTTCGGTCCCGGCGGTCCGGGCGGACCGGGTCGCGGCGGACGGGGGCCCGGTTTCCCGGGCGGCGCCCCGCCGTGGCTGCACCTGATGCGCCAGTTCGGTGCGCAGTTCGGCGGCCCCGCGTTCGAGCGGGAGTTCGGTCGCGGCTTCGCCCGGGAGTACGGCGGTCGCCGAGGGCCCAAGGCGCGGCGAGGTGACGTTCGGGCCGCCATCCTCGACGTCCTCGCCGGCGACGAGATGAACGGCTACCAGCTGATTCAGCAGATCTCCGAGCGCACCGACGGAGCGTGGAAGCCGAGCCCCGGCTCGGTCTACCCGACCGTCCAGCAGCTCGAGGACGAAGGCCTGGTCGAGGGCCGCGAGGTCGAGGGGCGGCGTCTGCTGCGCCTCACCGACGACGGTCGTCACTACGTCGAGGAACACGCCGACGAGATGGCCGCCACCTGGCGGCCCTTCGAGGAAGCCTCCTCGCACGAGCGCACGGCCGCCGACGACATGGGCGACCTCATGCCCGTCACCACGCAGGTGATGAGCGCCATGTGGCAGATCATGACCACGGGCACCTCGCAGCAACGGGCCGAGGCCACCGAGATCCTCTCCGAGACCCGGCGCAAGCTCTACGGCCTGCTGGCCGAGGGTGACCCGAAAGGCTCGTCCGAGTGATCGCCTGAGGGGGCGCCGCGTGCTCTCATCGACGAGCACCCCGAACGAGGCGGATGCCGCTGGGTCACCCAGCGGCATCCGCCTTCGTCGTGCGCGGGGCCGCTCGGGCAGGACGAGTCGGGTGAGCATCGCAGCGCGCATCCTCGTCGTCGGAACCTCTTCGGATGCCGGCAAGTCGGTGATCGTGGCCGGGCTCTGTCGCGCCCTGGGTCGGCGCGGTCTGCTCGAAGTAGGCAGCACGCGACCGGTCGGGCCCACCTCGCCGAGGTCGCGCTCACGTCCCACCGCGAGCTCGAGGGCGACCACGCGCTCGTGGTCTGCGGGGGTGCCGGGTCGCCGGCGGAGATCAACCTCCGGTCGGATGACTACGTGAACCCCGCGTGGCGACCGACCCCCGACGCACCGGGGTCGGTGACCGGCGGGAGCGGATGCGCGACATCCTCGCCGACGCCGTCGAGGAGCCCATCGACATCGACGCCCTGCTCCCTCTGACCCGCGTCGCCCCTCCACCGCCGACAGCCCGGCAACACACCGAGAAAACGACAACAGCGCCGGGCACAGCCGAGGGGAGTTCACTGGCTCTCGGCATGTTGCGGGGCGGGGAGGGCTCGTGATCAGCCGGGTGCGCGGCGGGCCACCTTGCGTGCGCCGTGCTGGCGCAGCGGCATCCGCACCTCGAGCCCTTCTGGGGCGCCCACCTCGGAACGCCAGGCGAGTTGCTCGTCGCGGGGCAGCTGCGAGACGTGCTTGACGAGGTGCGCCGGGTGCGGGCGCACGCAGGTGAAAGGCACGGCTGGGTGATGGACACCTACCTGTCTGCCCTCACGGCGAGACCGCGTGTCGAAAGCAGGCACGGCCGATCGACGTGATGGTGTCAGGGCGACCGGCCCGCCGACCACGACCGCGACCGCGACCACTGAGGAGACGAGACCATGTCGTTCCAGGCCTACCTCGATGCCATCGAGACGAAGACAGGCAAGACCCCGCAGCAGCTGCTCGACGAGGCCCACGCGAAGGGCTTTGACCCCACCACCAAGGCGGGCGTCGTGGCCGAGTGGCTGCGCGAGGACTACGGCGTCGGTCGCGGCCACGCGATGGCCTTCTTCCACGTGCTCAAGAACGGGCCGAGGATCGGCGACAAACACCTCGACACGACCGGCGCCCACCGTGACGCCAGCACCGAACTGCGCCTCGACGGCCTCGCCGGTCGGGCCCTCCCCCGGCCGCCGGACTAGAGCATCGTCGGCAGCGGAGCGCGCAGGGCGAGCAGATAGCGCCGGGTCATGAGGGCCTGCACCACGTCGTCGAACGGACCGGACAGCCGGGCGAGGCGCCAAGCCGGTCGCGAGAAGGCCGTGATGGTGAACAACACGAGGCCGGAGGGCATCAGCTCGACCACGAACTGCTCTTCGCCCGACTCGGGATGCCCGGGCAGGGTGCCGTAGGCGAAGCCGCGGCTATGCGGATTCTCGATGGTGTGCACGACGCGAACCGGTGCCGTCAGGCGAAGTGGCCCACCCCCGATGCGAAGGTCGGCCACCTCGTCGACGCCGATCACCGGGGCGGAGGCCCGAACTTCGATACCGGCGCGACGCTGTACCTGCCAGCCCATCAACGCGGCGGCCGCAGCGCGAAACTGGGTTGGCCCGGCGCCGATGGCGGCCCGCCTTCGCACGTGGTGGTAGCCGCCCGGAAGCTGCCCGCGGGTCGCGCCGACGGCGGCATACGTGAGGGATGCCGCCCGCAGCTCGGCCAGCCTTCGGGTGGAGAGGGTCGCC
>JBDTVJ010000281.1:0-3387 GCA_040007275.1 Terracoccus sp. | reverse complement strand
TAGCCACGCTCGTCGTAGAAGAGCGGCTCGCCGTTCTTCCAGAGCGACTGGTGGGTGTGCATCCCCGACCCGTTGTCACCGAAGAGCGGCTTCGGCATGAAGGTCGCGGTGTGCCCCTGTGACCACGACGAGTTCTTCACGACGTACTTGAACTTCATCAGGTCATCGCCGGAGTGCAGCAGGGTGTTGAAGCGGTAGTTGATCTCCATCTGGCCGGCGGTCCCGACCTCGTGATGACTGCGCTCGACGTTGAGGCCGACCTCCTTCAGCTCCCGACAGATCTGGTCCCTGAAGTCGGCGAAGTGGTCGACGGGGGAGACGGGGAAGTACCCACCCTTGTACCGGGTCTTGTAGCCCTTGTTACCGCCCTCCTCCTCGCGGCCGGTGTTCCAGGCCGCCTCGATGGAGTCGAGGTAGTAGTACGACGCGTTCGCCTTCGTCTCGAAGCGCACGTCGTCGAACACGTAGAACTCGGCCTCGGCACCGAAGAAGGCGGTGTCGGCGATCCCGGTCGACTTCAGGTACTCCTCAGCCTTGCTGGCGATATTGCGCGGGTCGCGGCTGTACCTCTCGTCGGTGAAAGGGTCGAGGATGGAGAAGTTCATGACCAGGGTCTTCGCCGTGCGATACGGGTCGATGAAGGCAGTCGCCGGGTCGGGCACCAGCTTCATGTCTGACTCGTGGATCGCCTGGAATCCCCGGATGGACGAGCCGTCGAACATCTGACCGACCGTGAAGAAGTCTTCGTCGACGGTTTCAGCCGGCACATTGAAGTGCTGCATGACGCCGGGCAGGTCGCAAAAACGAATATCGACGAACTCGACGTCCTCGTCCTTGATGTAAGCGAGCACTTCTTCAGCTGAGCTGAACATCCAACCTCCTGATGTGGGGCCAGGGGCACCGCCAGCACGCGCCAAGAACCGCCAGGCGCCGGCGACAACCCCTGTGCTGTCGATCGAAACTGTAGCGAGCAGCCGTTTCTCGGGCATGACCCGGGTGTTTCGACGGTGTTAAGCGGGCGGCTCGCCGTCGGCCGGCAGGGTGGGTCGGTGACGCGCCGACGACCGGGTCGTGGTTGGCTGGTCTCGTGGTGGATCGCGAGGACATCGGATCGTGGCTCGACGGCCCCCGGTCACGCACGACGGCCGGGGAATGGCGGGGGCAACGTCTAGGGATGCCGCAGAGCGGGCCGAACTCATTGGGCTCGTTCGGTCGTCGCCTCGTCGGCGTCATCCTCGACTGGGCCATCGCGACCATCATCGCCGCTGGCCTCTTCCGCGCGCCGCTGCCCTTCTCGGCCCAGGCGACCAACGGCAGTGAGAGCTTCACCGTGTTGGGCGTCTTCGCCGTGATGAACCTGCTGCTCGTCGCCACGCTCGGCTTCACCATCGGGCATCGCCTCGTGGGGCTTCAGGTGCGATCACTCTCGGGGACCGGCCGAGTGCTGCCGTTGCAGGCCTTCGCCCGCACGGTGCTGCTGTGCCTCTTCATCCCCGCCGTCATCTGGGACAAGGACGGGCGTGGGCTGCACGACAAGGCGGCGAACACCGTCATCGTGCGCGCTCGCTGACTCCCGTCACAGTTGTTCAACGTCACAGTTGTTCAACCGTGCCGCCGGGTCACCGGCCGCGGATCGACTTACGGTCCATCCGGGCACGAGTCGGGTCGACACCCGGTGGCAGGGGAGCTTTGAGCCCGCCCAGGGCCTTGAGCCGCTTGTTGACCAGGGACATCTCGTCCTTGGTGATCTTCGGCTTGAGCTTTTGCACCTTGCTCGACAACTTGGGCAGGGGGATCTCTCCCTCGCCCTTGCCGACGCGCATGATCGTGACGGGGACACCGGGGGCCACCCGCTCCACCCGCTTCTTCTCGGCGGCGAGCAGCTTCTGCACCCGCGCCGCGGGCCCCTCCCCGACGAGCACGACGCCGGGGCGCCCCAGGGCGCGGTAGACCATCGCAGCGGAGGCGAAGTCGCCTGGCCGGGCCACGTCAGCGGCCACCGGTTCGCGTTCGGTGAACCACCCCCGGCGGATCGAGGTGAGCGCGGCCCCAGCCGCCCCCGCCTGCCCGTCGATCTGCGAGTACGCGGCACGCTCGGCCCGGCGGCTGAGCGTGATGGTGGCGGCCAGGATGCCGAAGAGCAGACCGAAGAAGCCGAAGATCCACGGCTGCTTGATCAGCACGCCGACGACGAGGAAGACGGCGAAGGTGCCGAGCAGGGCCAGCAGCATCCACCAGCCGATGACCGGGTCTGCTTTCCTGGAGGCCTTGTAGACGTCGAGAATCTGCGCGATGCGCCCAGGCTTTTTCACCTTGGGAGCCGAAGCCCCGGCGTCGGTGCTCTTTCCGCGTGCGAACGGGTTGCGTGCCATGCGGTCAGGATACGGCGCTGGCGGCTCGAGCCACCAGCGACGCGGCCTCTTGGCGAGCGGGCGACTCGGCGGCCTGGGCCAGGTGAGCCAGGTGCGGGGGGATGTCGCGGCCCCATTCACGCATCGCGGTGGCCCACAGGCGCCCGGCGCGGTATGAGGAGCGCACGAGCGGGCCGGCCATGACGCCCTTGAACCCGATCTCCTTCGCCACGTTCGACCAGTGCACGAACTCCTCCGGCTTGACCCAACGGTCGATCGGGTGGTGCAGCTTGGAGGGGCGCAGGTACTGGGTGATGGTCAGGATGTCGCAGCCGGAGTGGTGCAGGTCGCCGATGGCCTCCTCGATCTCGTCATCGGTCTCACCCATGCCGAGGATCAGGTTGCTCTTGGTCACCAGCTCGGCCGCGCGCGCCATCGAGAGCACCTTGAGCGACTTCTCGTAGGTGAACGCGGGGCGGATGCGCTTGAAGATGCGCGGCACCGTCTCGAGGTTGTGCGCGAACACCTCGGGCCGGGCGTCGAAGACCAGGCCGACGAGCTCGGGCACCGCGCCGAAGTCGGGCGGCAGGATCTCGACCCCGGTGTTCGGGTTGAGCCGGTGGATCTGGCGGATGGTCTCGGCGTAGAGGCCAGCTGCGCCATCAGGCTGATCGTCGCGGGCGACACCGGTGACCGTCGAGTAACGCAGGCCCATCCGCTGAACTGACTCGGCCACCCGCCGCGGCTCGTCGAGATCGAGCGTCTGGGGCTTGCCGGTGGCGATGTCGCAGAAGTCGCAGCGTCGGGTGCAGGTGTCACCACCGATGAGGAAGGTGGCCTCCTTGTCTTCCCAGCACTCGAAGATGTTTGGGCAGGCCGCCTCCTGGCACACCGTGTGCAGTCCTTCGCTCTTGACCATCGAGTGCAGAGCCGTGAACTCGGGGCCCATCTTGGCGGTCGTGCGAATCCACTCGGGCTTGCGTTCGATGGGCGTCTCGGCGTTGCGCGCCTCGACGCGCAGCATGCGGCGGCCGTC
>JBDTVJ010000280.1:0-3389 GCA_040007275.1 Terracoccus sp. | reverse complement strand
GCGGCGATCTCGGCGGTCATGACCGTGCTCGTCTTCCGTGGGATCGCAACGCTGCCCACTCGGCTACGCGCCCGTGCCGTCTTCGGCAGCCTGCCTCCCCTGACCGATCTCAGCGAACCGGTCGACCCCGAGCACGACCACATCCGAGGAGACCCGCACGCGCCCGTGACGCTGCTCGAGTACGGAGACCTCGAATGCCCCTACTGCGGGCAGGCCGAACCCGCGGTCCGCGACGTGCTGGCCACCAACACCGACATCCGCTACGTCTGGCGCCACCTCCCCCTGCGCGACGTCCACCCCCACGCCCAGCTCGCCGCCGAGGCTACCGAGGCCGCCGCGAACCAGGACCAGTTCTGGCCGATGCACGACCGGCTGCTGGCCCACCAGCACCACCTCGAGCCCAGAGACCTGATCGACCACGCCGACGCCGTCGGGCTCGACGTCGAACAGTTCCGACAGGACCTGCACCGCCACACCTCCCGTGCCCGGATAGAGGCCGACCTCGAAAGCGCCGCCGAGAGCGGAGTACGCGGAACCCCGACCTTCTTCATCAACGGCCGGCGCCACCACGGCGCCTACGACCTCGACGCGCTACTGGCCGGCATCCGTGAGGCCCGCGAACGTGAGTGAAGCCACCGGCCGTCGCGACCGGCGACGTCGCGAACCGAGCCACGATCGTCTCGGTTCACCGTGCCCGCTGTGGAGAGATCACCGTGTCGGCACACCGATCGCTGGGATCCGTGACGGGTATCCGCGCCTGCAGATGAGTGCCGCCACCCGGGGGGCTCGAGATCGTGAGCACGCCGTCACTGGCCTGCACCCGGTCCTGGAGGCCGGTCAGCCCGGTACCGCCGGCGGCGTCCGCACCGCCGGAACCGTCGTCGACGACGTCGATGACCAGGACGTCCTCGCACACGGCCACATCGACGCGGGCGCACCCGGCCCGGGCATGCTTCACGACGTTCGTCAAAGCCTCCGCAACCACGAAGTACGCGGTCGTCTCGACCTTCGTGGAAAGACGCGGCGCCTCGACCCGGATGCTGACCGGCAGGGCTAGATCATCGACCAACGACACGACCCCCCGTCTGAGGCCACCCAGGGTCAGAGCCGCAGGCAGGATGCCGTGCACCAGGTCACGCAGCTCCTGGCTGGCCCGCTCCGCGTTCCGCAGTCCCTCGGCTACCAGGTGTTCTGCCTGACCGTTACCGACCGCCATGGCGTCGCGGGCCAGCTTGAGGTTGATGATGGTGTGCACCAGCTGCTGCTGGGCCCCGTCGTGGACGTCGCGCTGCACGCGTCGCCGAGTCTCATCAGCCGTGGTGAGAACACGCCGTCGGGAGGCCAGCAACGCGTTCTTGTTCTGGGCCGCCGCGATGGCGGCGGCCGCGAGCTCCGCGAACTGCGAGAGGCGGCCTTCGGTGCCCGCCGGGATCGGTGGCCCGGCAGTGGTGGTAGAGAGCGTGCCCCACACCGTCCCTTCCACGATCACCGGCACCGTCACCGCCCCGACGAGACCGAGCTCGGCCGCAGCCACCGCAAGGGAGGTCGCGGCGAAGTCGTCGACACGATGCGGCTTTCCGGTCTGCTTGACGACCCCCGTGCCGGTGTCTTCCGTCAGCGGCACCCGCATTCCGAGGGGGGCGGGGCTGTTGCACGTCGCGATCACCTCGGCACCGTCGTCGGTGGTGTAACACATCAAGGCGGCGGCCAGGCCCCCCATCAATACCGATGCCTCCCGCGCTGTCGCCTCGAGGACCTGCTCCAGGGGTGCGCCTCGGGCCACCAGCTCGGCAACCCTGCGCAGCGAGGTCTGCTCCTCGGCGACGGCCCGCAGCTCGAGGCGGGTCTGGGCGGCCGAGACCCCGGTTCCGGCCAGCTCGGCGAGGCCGACCAGATGCTCCTCGGTCCCTTCGGGGAACGGTCCCTCAGCACCGACCACGACAAGAACACCCCAGAGGTGCCCACGGATGAAGATCGGTACGGCGACCGTGGCACGGAACCCCCGGCCGGCCACGACCTGGGCCCAGCCACCGGCCGCCACAGACAGGTCGTTGACCCGGGCAGGGCGGCCGGTTCGCCACACCTGGGGGATGGAGCCGTCACCCTCCAGGGAGGCGCGCATCCCGACTGCGATCCCCGATGGCGCACCCGCCAGGGAGACGATGGTCGAGCACCCGTCGTCGAACCGCAGCAAGGAGGTGAACTCGACGCCGGAGAGACGGGCGGCCTGGTCTGCGACCGCCTGCATGACCTCCTCGGCCGGCCTCACGGGCGGCCAGCTCAGCCACCCGACGCAACGCCGACTGCTGTTCGGCGAGAGCCTGGGCCCTGGCGCGCGCCTTCGCGTTCGCCAACGCGGCCGCGACCAGCGCGGCGAACTGTTCGAGCCGTCGTTCGGTGCCGGGGAGCACTCGATGCTCATTCGAGGTGCAACCGAGAACGCCCCACACCTGATTGCCGACGATGATCGGGACACCGACGCTCGATCGCACGCCGAGCTCGTCCCTCGAATGGGTCCGGACAGACATGGTCGGTTGGTCGTCCGCGCGGGCGGGACACCGGGTGCGGCAGATCTGGGCGACCAGGCCCTGGTCGGCGGGCAACGCCAGGTGGGTGCCGATCGCCGTCCCGCTACAGTCCACGCCCACCACCGTGTAGGACATCTCGTCGTCGACGCGGACCAGCGTGGTGCACTCGTTCACCAGCTCTGCGGCCTCGGATGCGACCGCGTCGAAGAGCGCCTCCTGTGCGACGTCTCGCACCATCAGTTCGGCTACTCGGCGCAGCGCCGCCTGTTCGTCGGCCATGGCCCGGGCCGCGACGTCGGCCACTCGACGCAGCTCGGTGCGGTCGAGCCGTAGGTGACGCAGACTGCGCCTGGCCCCGGCCCAGGCGAACGTCGGCCTCATGAGGTCAACGAGCTCGATGAGTGGCTCCATGGCTCCGCCCGCGAAGGCGTCGGGCTGCGCGGCGACGAGCACGCTCAGCCCCCAGATCCGGCCACCGACCCGGATCGGCAGGGCCAGCGAAGACCGGGTTCCCGGCCCGAGGCCGGCCAGACACGAGAGCCTCCTGGCGAGGCCATGCTCGTCCCATCGTTCTGGGCGCGCGATCGCCTGAAGCTCACGGACGATCTCGACCCCCGGTCGCCAGGGGATTCCCTGTTCGTCCAGGGCGACCGACCCGAGGACGGCGACGAAGCCCACGGTGTCGTTTGGCTCGAACCGGATCAAGACGCTGACATCGGCGCCGGCGAGGTGGGCCAGCGACTGGTTCACTGCGGCGAACACCTCGGCGTCCTCGGCATCGTCGGCCACGAGCGAGGAGATGTGTCGCAGAAGTAGCCACTCGTCGGGGTTCACTGCAGTGCCATCACTGCAGTGCCATCA
>JBDTVJ010000279.1:0-3411 GCA_040007275.1 Terracoccus sp. | reverse complement strand
ACGGCACGGACGTCGCGTCCTACCGCATCTACCTCGTCAACCACGAGGTCGGTCATGGTATCGGGCACGGCCATCTGCAGTGCGCCGGCAAGGGCACGCCAGCGCCGGTGATGATGCAACAGACCTACGGGCTCGACGGGTGCACGGCGTGGCCCTGGCCCGCCACCAAGCCGGCCTGAGCGGCTGTTCGACTAGCCTCACCGTCGAGACCGACCTGAGTGGCGTGCGCCGGTGGGAGCGGGCCATCGCGGCCACCGAAGCCACGTGGTGACAACCGTGGGTTCGACTCGGGCGCTTCATCCGAGCGCAACGGTGGCCCACCCAACGACGGGGTGCCGTCACCGCACCCCGGGGCTGACGTTCTCGAGCACCACCGCCAGGCCCTGCCCGACCCCGATGCAGATGGCGGCCACCCCCCAGCGACCGCCGCTCCGCTCGAGGCTGCGAGTGAGGGTGGCGATGATGCGCCCGCCCGAGGCGCCCAGCGGGTGGCCGATCGCGATGGCTCCCCCGTGCCGGTTGACGAGGTCGGGGTTCACGGGCCATGCGCCGAGGCACGCGAGCGACTGGGCCGCGAACGCCTCGTTGAGCTCGACGGCCGAGACATCACTCCACTGGATGCCGGCCCGCTCGAGAGCGCGGTTCGCCGCCTCGACCGGGGCGTAGCCGAAGAGCTGCGGGTCGATGGCACTGGCCCCGCGCCCGGCGATGCGCGCCAGTGGTTCCCGGCCGATCCGGTCGCTCGCGTCCGCGCTGCCGAGCAGCACCGCGGACGCACCGTCGTTGAGCGGCGAGGCGTTGCCGGCCGTGACCGTGCCGCCGGCATCCGGCGGCCGGAAGACGGTCTTCAACCCTGCGAGCCGTTCGGGCGTCGTGTCAGGGCGGATCGACTCGTCGCGAGCGAGATCGACCCCTGGCACGGCGACCACGAGGTCGTCGTAGAAGCCGTCGACCCAGGCCCGGTCGGCGAGCACGTGCGACCGCGTCGCGAAGGCGTCCTGGCTCTCGCGGGTGATGCCGTGGCGCTCACGCAGCTGTTCGGTGGCCTCACCGAGCGAGACGGTCCACTCCTTCGGCATCGCCGGGTTGACGAGGCGCCAACCGAGGGTGGTCGAGACAAGTGTGAGATCGCTTGCTGGATAGGGGCGCTCGGTCTTGGGCAACACCCATGGTGCTCTCGACATCGACTCCACCCCCCCGACGAGCACCACGTCGGCGTCGCCGGTCTCGATCTGCCGCGAGCCGATGATGAGGGCGTCGAGGCTCGACCCGCAGAGCCGGTTCACCGTGCTGCCCGGCACCGAGGTAGGCAGCCCGGCCAGCAGGGTGGCCATCCGTGCGACGTTACGGTTCTCCTCCCCGGCGCCGTTGGCGTTGCCGAGTACGACCTCGTCGATGCCGGCGCCGCCCTCTGCCGCCAGCCCCGGTGCCCGGGCGACGACGGCCCGCATCACGTGGGCGGCCAGGTCGTCGGGCCGCACCCCGGCGAGGGCGCCACCGAACCGTCCGAACGGCGTTCGGACTCCGTCGTAGACGAACGCGTCATGCATGGCTTGGTCTCCTGCCTCGGGTTCGGCCGGTGCGTGCTCCGAGCCTAGAACTGCGCCCATGGATGCCGCTGGGCGGGCTCGGCAGCCCGCCCGGCGGCATCCGGGCGTCTTGGGTCGGACGGTGTCAGGGCCGGTCAGCGGAAGGGGCGCACCACCATCGCCGAGCCGCCACCCCGCCGCGTGGTCTCGGCCGCGGCGAGGAACACCTGGCCGTAGCTGCGGATCGCCGTGACGGCCCCGATCTCGTTGGGGGTACCGGCCGACGCCAACGTGTGCCCCAGCGTCGTGAGGCCCGCACCGACGGCGGTGTCGAGGATCCCCGGCTCGGCGGCCTCGCTCGAGCCGTTGCGCGATGACAGGCGAGGCGCCGCGATCGCGTCGACCAGCGACAGGTCGCGGTCGAAGTAACCGAGGATGGTCTGGCTCACCGACGTGATGATGGTCGCTCCACCGGGCGACCCGACGGCGAGGAACGGCTTGCCGTTCTTCACAATGATGGTGGGGCTCATCGACGAGCGCGGGCGCTTGCCCGAACCGGGCAGGTTCGGGTCGGGCACGCCCGGGGTCGACGGGCTGAAGTTGAAGTCGGTGAGCTCGTTGTTGAGCAGGAACCCGTAGCCCGGAACCGTGATGCCCGACCCACCGGTCTGCTCGATCGTCAAGGTGTAGGAGGCGACGTTGCCCCACTTGTCGGCGACCGTCAGGTGCGTCGTGGACTGGCCCTCGTAGGGCTCCTTCTGACCGATGCCCGTTGAGTTGCAACCGCCGTACGTGCCATCAGGAGAGCCGAACGGGACCGGGCGGGCCTGCGCGGCCGTGGGGCTGAAGCCGCACGCCCGCTCCTTCGCGAACTTCGGGTTGATCAGCTCCGTGACCGGCACGCCCTCGACGTCGCCGACGTAGCGGCCCCGATCGGCGAAGGCGGTGGCTGACGCCTCCGAGAAGCGGTGCAGGTAGTCGACCTCGCTGAGCTTGCTGGTCGCGACCCCGGTCTTGTTCTCGTAGGCCTTCATCAGGTTGAGGATCTCGGCGATGGCGATGCCACCCGAGCTCGGCACCGGCATCCCGTAGACGTCGAGGCCCTCGTAGCTCGAGGCGATCGGCGCCCGGTTCGGGGCCGTGTACGTGCGCAGGTCGGCCCGCGTGATCTGACCGCCCATGACCGTGACGCCGGGCGCCGTGTGCGGCTTGCGGGCCTCGGCCACGATCGCGTTGCCGAGCTGACCGTTGTAGACCGTCTTGACGCCCTGGTTCGCCAGCACCTGGTAGGCCCTGGAGAGGTCGGGGTTGCGGAACACGCTACCGACCGCCGGCGCGGCCCGGTTGCGCAGGAAGACTCGGGCGGTCGCCGGGAACATCAAGAACCTCGCCGCGTTGGCGGTCGTCTGGTCGGCGAAGGTCTGGTCGACCACGAAGCCGGTTCGGGCGAGCTTCTCGGCCGGGGCGAGCACGCGCTTGAACGTCATCTTCCCGTGCTGGCGTACCGCGTTGGCCCAGAGCGCCGGCGTGCCCGGCACACCGATCGACAGGCCAGAGCTGACGACAGTATCGAAGCTCATCGGGGTGCCGTCGGGGTTGGTGAAGGTCTTGTCGGTGAAGGCCTTCGGCGCCGTCTCGCGGCCGTCGATGGTCGAGACCTTCTTCGTCTTGGCGTCATAGTAGACGAAGAACCCTCCACCGCCGATACCGGCGCTGTAGGGCTCGGTGACGCCGAGGGCTGCGGCCGTCGCGACCGCGGCGTCGGCCGCCGTGCCTCCGTCACGCAGCACGTCGATACCGACCTGTGAGGCATCGCGGTCGACCGATGACACGGCGCCGCCCCAACCGGTCACGACCGGCTCCTTGGGCATCTGCCGGCTTC
>JBDTVJ010000278.1:0-3413 GCA_040007275.1 Terracoccus sp. | reverse complement strand
GGGTCTCGATGGTGGCGCCGGTGATGCGGTGCACGGAGTACGACTTCTCGTTCCCGTTCTCGTCGATGGCCCACACCCGCCCGCCGTCGACCCGGTGGGGGTGGATCAGGTGGCGGGCCACCCCGCCACCCTGGTCGGAGACGCCGATCCAGACACCGTGCCGTTCGGCGACCGCGTCACGAAGCAGCGACAACGTCACGACCGGGTCGGTCGTCGGAATGCGGGGCCCCGGTCGCGACTCCTCCGCGGCCCGCCGCTCGTCGGCGCTCGCCTCCGCGGCACGCAACCCGGCCACGAGCGTCGTGGTGAAGTCGGCATCGACGGGTGACACGGCGGGAGGCACGCCGCGCCGCCGCGACCCGGCCCGACGGCGCGGGGTCTCGGCGTGAACGACCGAGCCGTCCTGACCCTCCTGGATCGGCACGAACCCGTGGTCGCGCAACAGCTCGACGAGAACCCGCGGGTCGGCGCCGGAGACCAGCACGGTCGGCGCGAGCCGTCGCAGCTGCAGCGGAGCGAGCTCGCGCGTGCCCATCATCGTCTCGAGTACCGACTCGTCGTCGCTGCGGATGTAGGCGGAGGCGCCGCCGATGCGCGTCTGGCCGTGTTTGCGGGCCACGTCGGACACGAGGTACTCGAGTGGCTGCGGAAGGGGGGTACGGCTCGACCGGCGAACTGTGTCGACGAACTCGGCCGCGGTCCAGCCCGCATCGAGGGCCCGCCGCACCGAGGCGGGGGTGAACCGGTAGACGGTGGCGCCGCCGCGCGACTCGACGTCGGCAGACAGTCGCATGAACGAGGCGAGGCTGCCCTCGAGCGGGCCGGGTGCGACCGCCGTGAGGTCGGCCTGCACGAGCACGTGGTCGACCGGTTTCGGCAGGTGCGCCGACATGGCCACGGCGACGGCCCGGCCTGCGCTGTCGGAGGCGCCGTCGGCGGTGCCGGTTCGCCCTCGGGGCGACGACGTGCCGGGCAGGGCGTCTGACAGCGCCCGGCCGGGCTGCGACAGCGCGCCACGACCGGTGACGCCCAGCCACTCCGCCTCACGCAGCACGGCATCGAGGGCGTCGGAGAGCACGGAGGCCGGTCGCAGCGGTCGGCGCCACACCAGCCGCTCGCGCAGGGAGTCGGCGTCGGGCGAGAGGCCGGGCGCCAGGGACGCGAGCTCGCGCAGCACCTCACGACGGATGCTGCGGATGGCCGGCCACTGCACGTCGGGGCCGAGCGCGTTGGCCGCCGATGACCCCGACCCGACCTTGCGGCCCACGCGGTGGGCAGCGCGGGTCGATCGGGCCCAGGCGAGGGCGAGCGATGCCCAACGGTGCCCGGCCTCGGAAGCAGACCAGTCGTCGACCTCTGAGGTCGGCGCCCAGACCGGCACGACCTCACCGTCGTCGGCCACGAGCCGGGCGGCGTAGGCGATCTCGACCACGAACCCGGCTCGGTCGACATCGAGGTCGAGAGCGGCGGCGGTCGCCTTGAGGTCGCGCACGGAGAGGCCACCCGTTCGCACCGCCCGAGGGGGCTCGGCGCCCCAGACGGCGGCCAGCTCGTCGAGGTGGGTGAGCAGCTCGCTGGCGGACCCGCCGGCCACGGCGTCGGCGAGCGACACCGGACGCGTCGTGACCTGGGGCGGAACGAGCGTCGTCTCGCGGTGCAGGCGTCCGGAGCGCAGGGCGAGACCGACCTCTCTCGGCAGCGCCACCCGGTCAGCCGAGACCGGCACGAGGAGATGGTGCTCGAGCAGCCAGCGAGCGCTGCTGGAGCCGGCGCGCTCCTGCGGCAGCACCCCGAGCGCCGGGCCCCACGTCATCTTCTCGAGCATGGCTCGTGCGGGGGCGGGGGCAGCGTCGATGGTCGCGTGCAGAGCCTCGGGGTCGCCGTGTCGAGGGGTGAGGGAGGGGCGCAGCTCGTCGATCGGCGCACCGAGCCCGGCCACCGAGGGCCCGAGCACCTCCGGAACGGTGCGCACGACGTGGTGCTCGCGCTCGTCACCGCGCCAGAGCAGGCCGATTCGCCACAGGTCGTCGACCAGCGCGGTGACCACCACCTGGTCGCTGGTGGTCTCGACCGCCAGGAGCGTGAAAAGGGCGGCCTCGCTGTCGCGGCGGCCCGCGGCATCCGAGCCGCTCGACGGCGACTCGCTGCCGGCCCTCTCGCCAAGGTCTCCACCGTTGACCACGAGTGCCTCGAGCACTTGCAGGTGGCCGCGGTCGAGCGCCTCGACCGCCCGCTGCACGCTCGCCCGGGTGCTGGCCCGAGCTGCCAGGCTGGTCAGGTCGGCGGGTGAGGGGCGCGCCAGATCGGGCCGGGCGAGAACGAGGTCGGTGAGCTCGGAGTCGCTACGGCCGCGGATGTCGTCAGCAAGGCTGCGGCGCGGGGTGGGCATCCTGAATAGCCTATGCCCGCCTGCGCCTACGGCCAGGACACTACGGTTGGCTCATGAGTGCGCTCACGCCAGAACCACCGGGGCAGGGCCCCAGCCCCACCGGCCTGCAGTGGAGCATCGCTCACGGCGACTTCGAGGCCACCGTCGTCGAGGTCGGGGGCGGTCTGCGCCTGCTGACCCGAGACGGTGTCGACCTCGTGGCCGGCTACGGCGTCGACGAGCCCTGCCAGTCGGGGCGCGGTCAGCAGCTCATGCCGTGGCCGAACCGCATCCGTGACGGTCGCTATCACTGGGGTGACGCCAAGCCGCAACAGCTGCCGATCACCGAGGTGCCGTTCGCCAACGCCAGCCACGGGTTGGTGCGCTGGGCCTTGTGGGAGCTGGTCGAGCAGGCCGACTCGTTGGTCGCCGTCGGTTACCGCCTGCACCCGCAGCCCGGTTGGCCGCACCACCTCGACCTGCGCACGACCTACCTGCTCGACGACTCGGGCCTGGTGGTCACGGCAGCCGCCCGCAACGTGGGTCGCTCCGACGCCCCGTTCGGCTATGGCGCCCATCCCTATCTGGCCATCGGCGACACACCGCTCTCTGAGGTCACCCTCACCGTCCCGGCGGGGCGGCGGGTCGAGGTCGACGAACGGTCTCTGCCCGTTGGCGCGCACCCGGTCGAGGGCACCGTCTACGACTTTCGCAAGGCCCGTGCGGTGGGTACGACCGATCTCGACACCGCCTACACCGAGATCCTCGACGATGCCGACGGGATGTGGCGTGTCACCGTGTCGGCCGCCGACCGCAGCGTCACCCTGTGGGCCGAGCCGGCGTTCCCGTGGCTGCAGGTCTTCACCGACGTGGCGCGTCTGCACAAGGGCGTGCCCGGGATCGCCGTCGAGCCGATGACCTGCCCGGCCGATGCGTTCAACTCCCACACCTCGCTGGTGACCCTCGCCCCGGGCGAGGAGTGGACCGGCACCTGGGGCATCTCACCGGGGATCTCACCGGGGATCTCACCGGGGATCTCACCGGG